>NZ_CBBQHX010000003.1:0-229846 GCF_964946895.1 Stagnihabitans sp.
GCGCCGTCACCGCCAAACAGCGCATCCGACCCGGCCTCGCCATAAAGCCGGTCGGCGCCATCATTGCCCCACAGCACGTCGTTGCCGCTGCCCGCCCAGACGGTGTCATTGCCGGCACCGCCATCAATCAGATTGGCCCCCGCCAGCGCGCCGCCGGCCACATCGTCGATGAAATCGTTGCCATCCCCGCCATGAACCGTATCGTCGCCCGCCCCGAACAGCAAAGTGTCATTGCCCGCCCCGCCATCGAGACTGTCATTGCCAGCCCCCCCCCGAAAGGCTGTCATTGCCATCCCCGCCATAAAGCGTGTCATTGCCCTCAAGCCCAGACAGCGTGTTGGCAGCGCTGTTGCCGGTCAGCAGGTTGTCCAGCCCGTTGCCCGTGCCGTTGATCCCGGAGGATCCCGTCAGCGTCAGGTTCTCGACATTGCTGCCCAAAGTGTAGGTGACCGCGGATTGAACAAGGTCGGTTCCCCCGGCGCTGTTCTCGATAACCACGTCCCCGGCGCTGTCGACCACATACCTGTCGTCCCCGGTGCCGCCTGTCATGCTGTCATTGCCAGCACCACCGTCCAGCGTGTCGTTGCCAGTCCCACCCCACAGCGTGTCAGCGCCGTCAAAGCCGCTCAGCCAGTCGTTGCCAGCATGGCCATCCAGCACGTTGCTGCCGGAGTTGCCATTCAACAGGTTGTCCAGAACGTTGCCGGTGCCGTTGATCGCCGCGTTGCCCGAGTGCAGGGTCAGGTTCTCGACGTTGTCGCCCAAGGTATAGGTGACAGAGGACAGCACAGAGTCGTTGCCTTCGTTCGCAGCCTCTATGACCACTTGGTTTGCCGACTGAACGGTATAGGAATCGTCTCCGGCGCCGCCGAGCATCGTGTCATTGCCGCTGCCTCCAGCGATGGTATCCGCGAACTTTGACCCGGTTAAAGTCGCGGCAGTCCCGGACAAATTGCTGATGCTAAAGCCGTTAGACCCACCGGTGACGGCGGACAGGTCCACGTCAAAGCCAGCGGTGGTCAGGGTCGCAGAGCCGTCATTCGTGGTGGCGGCTGTCGCGGTCCAGTCACTTGCCAGAGTGGCGTCCAGCGTCGCGCCGCCGGCAACGCTGAAGGCGTCCCCGCCGCTTAGGTCAGTGATGGTATCGCTGCCGCTGTCTATGGTGAAAGTGTCGTTGCCATCACCGCCAATGAGGGTATCGTTGCCATCACCGCCAAGGAGGGTGTCGTTGCCGCCGAGGCCGTTCAGAACGTTATCGCCATCGTTCCCGTAAAGGTGGTTGTCCAGACCGTTACCCGTGCCGTTGAGCGCCGCGCTTCCCGCAAGGCCCAGGTTCTCGACATTGTCGCCCAAGGTAAAACTGACCCACGACGACACATAGTCCGTACCTTCGCCCACAGCCTCGATGACCACCTGGCTTGACGTCTGAACGATATAGCTGTCGTCGCCTGCGCCGCCCAACATGGTGTCACCCTCACCGTAGCCGATCAGAGTGTCTTCGAGCATGGAACCGGTCAAAGTTGCTGTGGGCCCAAGGTTCGTGAGCCAAAAGCCATGTGACCCGCCCGTGACGGCGGACAGGTTTACGTCAAAGCCCGACGTGTAGATGTTGGCTGTCCCGTCATTCGTGGTCGCAGCCGTCGCGGTCCAGTCACGTGCCAGCGTGGCGATCAGGAGCGAATTCGCTGCAACGGTGACAGTGTCGCCGCCACCAAGGTCGGTGATGTGGTCAAAGCTGCCAGTGTCGATGATGAACGTGTCATCGCCGCCATTCCCGGTCAGCGTGTCTGTGCCGGTCAGGCCATTGATGTGATCTGCGCCCGAGGTTCCCGTCAGGCTGTCGTTTTGGATCGTGCCGGTGATCGTGGTGAACGTCGTGCTTGCGAACCCGTAAACAACATAGGCGGCGCCGGAGTCAAAAGCGCTACCATCATAGTGTTTCGCGCCCACGATAACGTCGTCGTAGCCGTCCCCGTTGACGTCACCCGCTGCGGAAACAGTGGCACGACCCGCACCCACGGTGTAGTCCACATTTATTATGAACCCTTGGCTTGCGGTCAGAGAGCCAAGATCAATGTCTGCGTGGGTGGCCCCCACGGTTCCATAGACAACATAGGCGCCGCCGGCAGGAGCAGCCCCCACGTAATGGCCCGGCGCGCCAATAATGATGTCATTGATACCGTCCCCGTTGACGTCACCCGCAGAAGAAACTCTCGCACCAACAGCATCTGGATAGACACCCCGAAGCGCGAACCCTTGGTCCGCCGACAGCGCAGCAAGATCAATATCTGCGTGCGGAGTACCCGCTGTGCCATAGATCACATAGACAGAACCCGTCGCAGCGCCTGCTGCTTGATTGCCTTGGGCCCCGACGATGAGGTCATCAATCCCATCCCCGTTAAGGTCGCCGGCAGACGAAACACTCAGACCAGCATAATTCGAGCCCGCCGCGCCGTTGATGACAAAGCCCTGGTCGGCAGGTAGGGCGGCAAGGTCAATGTCTGGATGCGTGGCCCCCGATGTGCCGTAAATGACATAGGCGGCGCCGGCATGGTACTTGCCGCTTGTGCTGTTCAGCGGGGCCCCGACAATGAGGTCATCGATCCCGTCGCCGTTGATGTCGCCGGCAGACGAAACACTCCAGCCCGCCCAGTTGTCGATGCCGCCCCCCGTAACCACGAAACCAGCGTCCGCGGTCAGCGCGCCAAGATCAATATCGGGGCGCGTGGCCCCTGACGTGCCGTAAATGACATAGGCGGCACCCGCGTCGTGCTGGCCGCTGGCGTCATGAAACGGTGCCCCAACAACGAGGTCGTCGATCCCGTCGCCATTCAAGTCACCTGCGGATGAAACACTGAAACCGGCCGTGTCACTGGTGGCGGCACCCGTGATGACAAACCCCTGATCTGCAGTCAGCGCGCCTAGGTCGATGTCGGCGTGGGTGGCTGTTGTTGAGCCATAGATGATATAGGCGGCACCCTTGTGGGCGCCGCCATCAACCCCGATAGCCCCAACAATCAGGTCATCGACACCGTCGCCGTTAATGTCGCCGGCCGAAGCAACACTGTAACCCGCATTGTCTTGCAGGGCGGCACCCTGAATGGTGAAGCCTTGGGTCGAGTCCAGGCTGCCAAGATCAATGTTGGCGTGCAACCCGCCGTCTGTGCCGAAGATGACATAGGCCGCACCCTCACCGCCGCCAAAGGTGTCATTGCCTGGAGCCCCGACCACAACGTCATCGATCCCATCGCCGTTGATGTCGTGGGCAGACGAGACGCTGACCCCCGCATAGGCGCCGACGGCGGCGCCCTGAATGGTGAACCCTTGGGCCGCAGTCAGTGCGCCAAGATTGATGATTTTTTGCGGCATGTCTTCACTCCCGAAAGCAAACCCGGACGGCCACAACACGGCTTTCATGGCGGAACTTGAGTCTGTGAGTGGCGCAAATATTCAGGTGATCCACAAAAGATGGGCGGAAGGTGGAATTAACCCGATGGACGTTGCCCGAAAGCCACGTTTAATTAAATCGAGGTCCGGCTTTGGTGATATCGCGAATGGACGGGACGTGATATCAGAAGAATGAATTGGTGAACTTTCAATATATTTTGATAAACTATCGCTGTACCGCCTGACTGCATTGGGCGCGGTTCGGTTCGGTCAGGGCGTATTTTCAAGGGTCGCGACGACAAAGATCTACACCTATTTCGTTTATGGCTTGGTGCAAATCTCTGCCCACCTTGAAGCACATCATGACGCAGGACCCCGCTGCCGACCAAACATGGGACAAAAACGCGGCGGGCGGCGGCGCTTTGGCTTGGCCGGTTCCGTGTTCCCGCAATCGCCGTTCGGCCATGGGGTGGGCAGGTTGGGATCATCCGGGTCTTCGCCCTTCCGCCGCTTGACAAAAGCCCCAGCACAAGCGCGAGAAGGCGCTGCGCCTGGACGGCTTTGATCGTCGCCGATGATGGGGTCGAGGCCGGCCGGCTTGCCGCGATACAAGCCTGCCGTCCCCCTCAGAAGATCAACACATCTGTGTAGGCGAGCGCCGGGTGGCCATCCAACACGGCGATGCGCACGGCAGCGCCTGAACCGTTGCCATCAGCGTCGTAGGACAGGGCGCCGGTCGAGGCGTTGTAGATCACCCGGTCCGTGGCATCGTGGGCGGCGGTTCCGGTCCAGAACGCGTCACTGCCCAGTGCCCCGACCGCGCCTAGTCCCTTCATCACCGACTTGGCGAAGGAGAGGTGGTCGCTCCCGGTGGTGAAGTCGGTGATATGGTCGACCCCGGACAGAAGGGTAAACACGAACGTATCCGCCCCGGCGCCGCCTGCCATTGTATCATTGCCGCCGCCGCCGGTCAGAGTGTCATTGCCGCCACCGCCCGTAAGGCTGTTTGCAGCATCATTGCCTGTCAGAACATTATCCAGGCTGTTTCCGGTGCCATTGGTCGCCGTCGAACCCGTCAGCGTCAAATTTTCAACGTAAGACCCAAGGGCATAGGTCACGGAAGAGCGCACCGTATCGGTACCCTCCAAGGCATATTCGACAACTTTGTCGCCAGCACCGATCACATAAATGTCGTTGCCGAGGCCGCCTGCGAAAATGTTTGCGGCGTCATTGCCCGTCATGACGTTGTCCAGACCGTTCCCCGTGCCATCTGCCGCATGCGAACCTGTCAAGGTCAGGTTTTCAACGTTTGCCGGAAGTGTGTAGCTTTCTGTCGACTTGATCGTATCGATCCCGGCGTTTTGGTTCTCGACCACGGCGTCTGCGACCCCGACGACGTAGGTGTCATTCCCCAGACCGCCTGCCAAAGTGTTGGGGCCATCACTGCCCGTCATGACATTATCCAGACCGTTCCCGGTGCCCGTCGTCGCGTCCGACCCGGTCAAGGTCAGGTTTTCAAGGTTGGCTCCCAGTGTGTAACTTGCGGAAGACAGGACCAAATCGACGCCTTCACCACCGGCTTCGATGATCGTATCGTGGCCGTCCGTGACGTAGGTGTCGTTTCCCAGCCCGCCTGCCAAAGTGTCGCTGCCATCCCCGCCGTTCAGGATGTTGTTTCCGCTGTTGCCAGTGATGACATTGTCCAGACTGTTCCCGGTCGCTGTTGTGGCGTCCGACCCGGTCAAGGTCAGGTTTTCAACATTGGCCGTCAGCGTGTAACTTGCGGAAGCCAGAACCAGATCGACGCCCTCGCCGCCAGCTTCGATGATCGTGTCATGGCCGTCGGTCGTATAGGTATCATCACCGCCCCCCCCCGACATCGTGTCATTCCCGCCATTCCCGGCGAGCTGATCGCTCCCGAGGCCCCCGAACAATGCGTTGGCACCACTATTGCCAGTGATGATGTTGTCCAGACTGTTCCCGGTGGCTGTGATGCCATCTGACCCGGTCAAGGTCAGGTTTTCAAGGTTGGCCGCCAGCGTGTAACTGGCAGAAGCCAGAACCAAATCGACGCCCTCACCCCCGGCTTCGAGGATCGTATCGTGGCCGTCCGTGATGTAGGTGTCGTTTCCCAGCCCGCCTGCCAGAGTGTCGCTGCCATCCCCGCCGTTCAGGATGTTGTTTCCACTATTGCCAGTGATGACGTTGTCCATACTGTTCCCGGTGGCCATTGTGGCATCCGACCCGGTCAGGGTCAGGTTTTCAACATTGGCCGTCAGCTTGTAACTGACGGAAGCCAGAACCAGATCGACGCCGTCACCACCGGCTTCGATGATCGTGTCGTGGCCGTCCGTGATGTAGGTGTCGTTGCCCCGCCCGCCTGCCAGTGTGTCGCTGCCATCCCCGCCGTTCAGGATGTTGTTTCCGCTGTTGCCAGTTATTAGGTTGTCCAGGCTGTTCCCGGTCGCTGTTATGGCATCTGACCCGGTCAAGGTCAGGTTTTCAAGGTTTGCTCCCAGGGTGTAGCTCGCTGACGACTGAACCAAGTCAACGCCCTCGCCACCGGCTTCGATGATCGTATCATTTCCATCTGTAAGATATATATCGTTGCCCCGGCCGCCGATAAGCGTATCGCTGCCCCTGAGGCCATCAAGAACGTCAGAGCCAATTGATCCAACAATCGAATCTGCACCAGCAGTTCCACTAAATTCACTCATGGTCTTTCCATTCCATTTACTGTCCAGATGAGGCGCTGCTGTCGGTCGCAAGGACGATCAACATTTGCCATTTTATCCGCATGGGCACAAAGATTGCCCTATTAACAAAACAGCCAACACAGAACGCACCCTGATCCGCATTTCAGAGCCACAGGGGACTGGTCCATTTTCGGTGATGGGTAGACCACAATTATCGTGCGTTCCAAATCCATTTAAGCTGATGCTTTTGTCAGATTTGCCTCGCTCAGGCGCACGAGGTCTAGGTAGAGCGAAACCATCTAGGCCGCCAGTGATGCCGCGCTGTATCTTTGGATTGAATCGATTGGCTTCCTCATGGCTCCTGCCGCACCACCTGCCGCGTCTCCGGCGCTGTAACCTCTGGCGCGCGGCGCAAGCCGTCCATCTGCGCCTGACCTTTGGGCGCTTTGGCAGTCGGGGCGGCTTTTTCCATGGCTGCGTCGGTGGGCGGCCAGACATCGGTGGAGGCCTGCGCCAGCGTTGCCCGTCCAGCGGGCGGCCAGCAGCGCATCACCCCGCTGCACCTCTGCCCTGGGCCCACGTCCTTGGGCGCAAGGGCTATGTTGGGCTTGTTGGTGGGGACGGGCTGCCGGGTCATGTCAGGGCCGGGGCGCGGTGCGCGCGACCGCAGCGACCAAGGTCTTGCAGGGCTGGTTCTTGGCAATGAGTGTTGCGGGGTTGGGGCAGATCTGCTTTCAAGGCGCGGGGTGCGGCCGCAGGACGGCGTGGTCGGCCCGTTTTGAACACAAGGAAGCAGCAGAATGGGCGCCTATGCCCCGCCGGACAGTTATGAAGAGGTCATCCGCCTGATCCATGACCGCTACGACAGCATGAGCAAGTCGTATCAGAAGATCGCGGTCTATCTGACGCAGAACCCCAACGACGTGGCGGTGCTTTCGGTCACGGCAATTGCCGAGAAATGCGGCATTCATGCGTCAAGCTTCGTGCGCTATGCGCAGTCGCTGGGTTACACGGGCTTCAAAGAGATGCAGGCGATCTTCCAGCGCCGTCTGTCCACCGCCGCCCCGGGGTTTGACGCCCGGATCAAGGCCTTGGAGACGGAACTTGGCACCAAGGGCGATCACAGCGATCTGGGGTTCTTGAAGGATCTGGTGCTGCGGGATCTGGCCTCGTTGCAAGAGCTGTTGCAGGAGACGAGTGCCGAGCAGATCTCGCAGGCGGCGGACATGCTGGAGGCGGCGGATACGATCTACCTTCTGGGTCAGTTGCGCTCTGCCCCGGTGGTCGATCTTTTGCGCTATGTGCTGACCATGCTGGGCAAGCGGACGGTTCTGCTGGATGCCAGCGGCGGATTTGCCACGCATATGGCCAAGGTGGCGCGGCCGCAGGACGTGCTGCTGGCGATTTCGTTCCGGTTCTATGCGACCGAAGTGGTCAATATTGTTGAGGAAACCGCAGCACGCGGCGTGCCGATCGTGGCGATCAGCGACAGCACGCTGTCGCCTTTGGCGAAGTCCGCGCGGGTGCTGTTTGCGATCCCCGAGCATGAATACACCTTCTCCCGCTCTCTTGCCGCACCCATGTGTCTGGCGCAGGCGCTGACGGTGGCGCTGGCGGCGCGGCTGCAACGCAACCGCGCCTCGCCCCGGATTCCGGTGGTGACCGGGCCTTGACCGGGCGGCCTAGCTGATCAAGAGGCGCTTTGTCGTGGGGGCGAAGCTGCGCAACAGCGTGGCATCAGGGTGGCGGCTGCGGGGCGGGGTGTTCAGCGGAACACTGGCCCCGGTCCGGACCGCTTATTCCATCGCCAGCAGGGCGGCCACGTCGGCCATCCCTTCGCCGCCATCGGCCTCGGGCTGGGTGCCTGCCGCGATGCAGTCGGAGAAATAGGCGATCTGGCCGGAGAAATGGTCAACAGCGGGGAAGTCGGTGACGGTGACCTCTGCCCCCCGGCGCAGGCGCAGCGACATGGCGACCTCGAAGCGGTAGGCGGGATCGACGGTCAATTCGCCCTCGGTTCCAAGGACGCGGTAATGCTCGACCATCCCGGCGCCGAAGCTGCAGAAGAATTGGGCCAGACGGCCTTCGGGGAAGCGCATTGTAACGGCCAGATGGGCGTCGACCTCGACAAAGCGCGGGTCGTTCAGCGGGCGGGACGCCATCGCCTGCACCTCCACCGGCTCGGCGGCAAAGACATGGCGGGCGGCGTTCAGGCAATAGACGCCGATGTCCTGCAAGGGGCGCTCCAATGTGCCGCTTGCAGACGGTGGTTGCCAAGCGTGCTCTGGAAGGCGAAGGCCGAGGAGAAATGCACCGGCGTACCGATCTTGCCCGCCCGGATCGCATAGTCGGCGTGCATCGCGTTTGGCAGCGCGATGTAGACGGCGTCGATCCGGTCGCTGTGGATCAAGGCGTCATAATCGGCATTGCTGACCACCTCGGGCACGCCGTGGAAGTCAGCCAGCTTTTGCGCGGGGCCTTGGCTGCCCGAGACGATGGCCTGAATCCGGCTGTTTCCGGTGGCGGCGACGGCGGGCAGGAAGGCTTCCTGGGCAATCCAGCCTGCGCCTACGACGGCATAACGTATCATCTTGCGTCCTTCAGTTGGTCGATGTGCTGGGCGTCTTGCCCGGAATGCCATGCCGTGTGACCACGTTCATCCCAAGGACGGCGGGTGCTATTGCGGCCCATCACGCCTGCGTCGATAGCGGCGAGACCAAGGTTCATTTGACGTCAGCCCAGGCTTGGGCGCGGCTGGAACCTTGGATGGTCTCAATCAAGGTCTGGATGCGCAGGCCCTTGCGAAAGTTGAACGGCTCTGCCGCGCCGGCGATTGCGTTGATATAGCCTGCGACTTCAATGGCTTTCAGGTCGTTGAAGCCGATCTGGTGGCCTGCCGCCACGCAGAACAACCCGTAGGGGGCATGGTCCGGGCTCGCCTCGATCCGGCGGAAGCCCTGACGGCCCTTGGCGTCAGCGGTGGAGAAGAAGTTCAGGACGTTGAAGTGTTCCTGGCTGAAGGCCAGGGCGCCCTTGGTGCCGTAGACCTCAAAATCATGCTGCATCTTGCGGCCGGTGGCGATCCAGTTGCCCTCGATGCTGCCGGTGGCACCTGAAGCAAAGCGCAGGAAAGCGCGGCAAAGGTCATCAACCTTGACCTTCCGCGCGCCGCCCTTGCCGTCGGGGCGTTCGTGGATCATCGTCACACAGTCGCCCATCACGCGGGTGATTGGCCCGCAGAGGTATTCCGCCGTGGCCAGCGCATGGCTGCCAATGTCCGCCAATGCCCCGCCGCCCGCCGGATCATGGCGAAAGGTGAAGGGGCCTGAGGCGTCGGCCATGTAGTCCTCGCAGTGGATGCCGCGATAGCCGCGGATCTCGCCCAACTCACCGGCCTCGATCATCTGGCGCGCAAGGCCCAGCATCGGGTTGCACAGGTAGTTGAAACCGACTTGGGTCTTCACGCCCTGCGCCTCGGCGGCGAGGGTCATTTCCAAGGCATCTGAGGCCAAGGGCGCCAGCGGCTTTTCGCAATAGACATGCTTGCCCGCCGCAATCGCCGCCAAGGCCATTTCCTTGTGCAGGGCGTTCGGCGCGGTGATCGACACCAGATCAATCTCGGGGTTGGTCACGATATCGCGCCAGTTGGCGGTGGAATGGGCGAAGCCCAGCCGGCGGGCGGCTTCTTCGGCGGCGGCCGGGGTGATGTCGGCGACGGTGTGCAGGTCCAGATCATAGGGCAGATCGAAGACGCGCGGGGCCGAGGTGAAGCCGAAGACATGGGCCTTGCCCATGAAGCCAGTGCCGATCAGGCCGATGCGCAGGCGGGGTTTGGTCATTTTGTCGCGTCCCAATTTTACAGGAATTTGGCGTTGACGATCAGAGAGGCGTCGAGCCGCCCTGCGAAGAAGTCGAAGATGTTCTGCACGGACGATGTCGCCATCCGTTCTGCCGCCTCGGTGGTCAGACCGGCGATGTGGGGCGTCAGGATGACCTGATCGAAGGCCAGAAGCGGGTGGTTCGGGGCAGGGGGTTCAGCATCGAAGACGTCGAGACCTGCCGCGCCAACGTGCCCAGACGTCAGGGCCGCAGCCAAGGCGGCCTCATCCACGATGCCGCCGCGCGCGGTGTTGATGATGACGACGCCGGTCTTGACCTGCGCCAGTTCCTTGGCCCCCAAGATCGGGCGGTCAGCTTTGGGTAGGTTGACAGAAATCACATCGGCTCGCTTGAGGCCGTCTTGCAGCGCGGCCACAGGACGCGCCGGGCCGTCGGGCCAGCCGTTTTCCAGCGCCCAGGGGTCGTAGGCCAAGACTTCCATCCCGAAAGCAGCCGCCATCCGCGCCAGATGCCGGCCAATGCGGCCATAGCCGAGGATCAAGAGCGTCTTGCCCGCGACCTCCCCCTGTTCCAGCTTGTTGCGCCAGCCCCAGTGGCCCTGACGGACCGCTCGGTCGGAACGGATCAGCCGTTTGACACAAGCCAGGATCAGCATCATCGCATGTTCGGCGACCGAGACGGAATTCACATCCCCTACGATGCACAAGGGGATCTTCCGGGCGTTCAGCGCCGCCATATCCACCGCGTCATAGCCCACGCCATGGCGGGAGACGATTTGCAGCCGTGTGGCCTTGGCGATGGACGCCGCGCCCATTGGCTGCGTGCGGATCACCATGGCATCGGCCTTGCCCAGATGGTCCTGATAGGAGGCTTCCGAGATCTCCTCGACATGGGTGAACGTCACGCTCTCCGCCGCCTCCAGCAGCGCCAAGCCTGAGGGGTGCAGTTTGCCCGCCACTAGGATATGCGGCATTAATAGGCTCCCTTTTCAGTCTGGGCCTCGCCCTTGGTCAGGTCGCGAAAGCGGCTGACAGCCGCGCCCGCCGCCGCCGCGAGGAAACGGCTGTCGCCACCGACCGTCGTCAGATCAAAGCCCCATCCAATCGCCTTGGCCGCATAGTCCGCTGTGCCGCAGTGAATCCCAGCGCGGATGCCGGCTTTCTTGGCGGCGGCGAGGATGGTCTGGATGGCTTGGACCATCTCTGGCTCTTCACGGTCGAAACCGGGGGCGAGGCGGCCTTGGGTCAGGGACAGGGTCAGGTCGGCCGGGCCGATATAGAGGGCGTCCAGACCCGGAGTGGCGGCGATGGCATCGACATTGGCGAAGGCCTCTGCCGTTTCGATCATCGCAAAGCCCAGCATATTGTCATTGGCTTCCCCGGCGTAATTCGCACCTGCTGCGAACGCGACCCGGGTAGGGCCGAAGCTGCGTTCGCCATGTGGTGGATAGCGCAGGCATTTGACGAAGGCTGCGGCGTCTTCCGGGGTGTTCACCATCGGGCAGATGATGCCGTAGGCGCCCGCATCCAGCGCCTTCATGATCACGCCGGGTTCATTCCACGGCACGCGGGCCATCAAGCAAGCTCCCGAAGCGCGCATCGCCTGAAACATCGGCAGGACGCTGGAATAGTCCAAAGCGCCGTGCTGCATGTCTATGGTGATGCTGTCGAAGCCCTGTGCCGCCATGATCTCGGCGGTGAAGGGGTTGCCGATGCTGCACCAGCCGTTGATCGCAGCCTTGCCTGCCGCCCAGAGCGCTTTCAGCTTGTTCGGGATCATGCCCACACCATCTGGCTGGATTTGATGTCAAGATAATCGCGGATGCCCTCGATGCCGCCCTCGCGCCCCATGCCGGAGAAGTTGGTGCCGCCGAAGGGCGCCTCGGACGCGGCCATGGCATAGGAGTTGATGCCCACCATCCCCGCCTTCAAGGCCGCCACCGTGCGGCGCGCGCGTCCGGGGTTCTGCGTGAAGGCATAGGCCGACAGGCCCATATCGCAGGCATTGGCGCGCTCCAGCACCTCGGCTTCCGAAGCAAATCGGGTGATGGCGGCGATGGGGCCGAAGTTCTCCTCGGCCAGAACGGCCATGTCGTCGGTGCAGTCGATCAGCACCGTCGGTTCATAGAAATGCCCGGCGTTAAAGCCCGAAGCGCGCGCTCCGCCCGTGGCGATCTTGGCGCCTGAGGCTACCGCCCCGGCCACGATCTCCTCCATCTCGGCGAGCCGTCCGGCGTTGATCAGCGGCCCCATGCCGACCGTAGCATCTAGGCCATCGCCCAGTTTGATCGCCTTGGCCCGGGCGACAAAGCCCGAGACGAAGGCGTCATGCAGGCTTTCATGCACATAGAAGCGGTCGCCCGTCACGCAGACCTGCCCGGCATTGGCGAATTTGGTCGGGACAGAGACATTCAGCGCCGCCTCCAGATCCGCATCGTCATAGATGATGACCGGCGCATTGCCACCCAGCTCCATCGAGACCTTCTTCAAGGTTGCCGCCGCATCGCGGATCATCTGCCGACCCACGCGGGTCGAGCCGGTCAAAGACACCTTGCGCACCCGCTTGTCGGCCATCAGGGGCGCATAGGTGGCATCGGTCGGGCCGATCACCAGATTGACCACGCCATCCGGCAGGCCTCCGGCGCTGCAGCAATCCACCATCACCATCGCCACGCCCGGCGTTTGGCTTGAGGGACGGATCACCACCGAACAGCCCGCAGCCAGTGCCGGTGCGACCTTGCGCGCGATCAGCGCCGCCGGGAAGTTCCAAGCCGTGAAGGCTGCAACGATGCCAACCGGCTCGTGATGCACTTCGAACCGGCCACCGGGGACGCGGCTTTCGATGATCCGGCCATAGATGCGCCGCGCTTCCTCGGCGAACCAGCGGAACTGGTCGATGGACAGGCCCCACTCGCGGCCCGATTGGGCAATTGGCTTGCCGGTCTCAAGGCTGATCATCCGCGCAGCCTCATCCGTGCGGCGGATCATCTCATCGGCAATCCGGTGCAGCGCGTCGGCCCGCGCGAAGGCCGCCGTGGCCGCCCAGGACTTGAGGCCAGCGGCCGCCGCGTCAATCGCCGCCGCCGTATCGGCCTGCGAGGCCATCGGACAATCGCCCAAGGACCGCTCGGTCACTGGGCTGACCACGGGTGCCGTGGACCCGCCTTGCGCCGGCCCCCAGGCGTTGTTGAGGAACAGTCCGAATTTCTTGTACATCTCGCGGTTTCCCTTTGCGCTGCGTGCCCTCTAGGGGGACTGATTCACCTCAGCGACTATCCATGCAACAATCATTGCAGGAATGACGGTTTGTCAACCATTTATGTCGTCAGCTAAAATCGGCCCCAAGTTTGATGGGAGGGACGGTCATGCTATCCAAAAAGATTCGCTTGACGATGGCGCAAGCCGTGGTGCGCTGGCTGACGCAGCAGTTCACCGAGATCGACGGCGTCCGCGTGCCGCTGTTCGCTGGGGTGTTTGGCATCTTCGGCCATGGCAACGTGACCTGCCTGTCCGAGGCTTTGGAGGCGGTGCAGGACCAGCTTCCCACCTGGCGCGGACAGAATGAGCAGTCGATGGCGCTGGCGGCCATTGGTTTTGCCAAGGCCAAGCGGCGGCGTCAGGTGATGATTGCCACCTCCTCGATCGGGCCGGGGGCGCTGAACATGGTCACCGCAGCGGGGACCGCCCATGCCAACCGCTTGCCGGTGCTGCTGATTGCAGGCGACACCTTCACAAACCGCCTGCCCGACCCGGTGCTGCAACAGGTGGAGCATTACAACAACCCCTCGATCACCGTGAATGACGCCTTCAAGGCCGTCACCCGCTATTGGGACCGCATCACCCATCCTGCGCAAATCCTGCAGTCCCTGCCGCAAGCCGTTGCCGCCATGCTGGACCCGGCGGACTGTGGCCCGGCCTTCCTCGCTCTGCCGCAGGACACCCAGGAAATCGCCTTCGATTACCCTGAGGTCTTCTTTGAACCTAAAGTTTGGCGCATCCCCCGCCCGCGTGCCGACCGTCAAGCGTTGGCCGAGGCTGCGGCCCTGCTGAAAACCGCCAAGAAGCCGCTGATCATCGCCGGTGGTGGCGTGCGCTATTCGATTGCCGAGAACGAGGTCGCCGCCTTTGCCGCCAAGCGCGGGATTCCGGTGGTGGAAACCATCGCGGGCAAGGGTGGCCTGACCCATGACCATGCGGTTCATTGCGGCCCCATCGGGATCATCGGATCGACCTCCGCCAATGCTTTGGCGGCTGAGGCGGATGTGATCGTGGCCATCGGCACAAGATTGCAAGACTTCACCACCGGCTCGTGGACCGCCTTCGCGCAGGACGCCAGGTTCATCGGGGTCAACGCCGCCCGCTTCGACGCCGTCAAGCACCGCGCCGTGGCGGTGGTGGGGGACGCGTTGGAGACGGTGGCCGATCTGGACGCCGCTTTGGGCGACTGGAAAGCCGACGCTGCCCATATGCCCCATGCCAAGGCGCTGTTTGCGGATTGGAACGCGCTGCTGGACGATCATCAGACGCCGACCAACGCCCCCGTTCCGACCTATGCGCAGGTCGTCAACGTCGTCAACGCCTCAGCCGCGCCCAACGACACGCTGATCGCGGCTGCGGGAGGCATCCCCGGAGAGGTTGCCAAGGGCTGGCGCGTCAAGATGCCGAACTCTTTCGATCTGGAGTTTGGCTTCTCCTGCATGGGCTATGAAATCGCCGCTGGCTGGGGCTGTGCGATGGCGCAGGAAGGGCCGGGAGGCCTTGGCGGCACGCCCATCGTCATGCTGGGCGACGGCACCTATATGATGATGAACTCTGACATCTATTCGACGGTTCTGTCGGGTCACAAGATGATCGTCGTGGTCTGCGACAATGGCGGCTATGCGGTGATCAGCCGCCTGCAACAGTTCAAAGGGGTACCGGGCTTCAACAACCTGCTGAAAGACTGCCGGATCACCGACAAGGCCAACCCGCTGCACGTCGATTTCGCTGCCCACGCCGCCGCGATGGGGGCGGAATCCCGCGCCTGCGCCAGCCTTGCCGACCTTGAAGCGGCACTCGCCTGGGCCAAGACCACGGACCGCACCACCGTCATCTCTATCGTCACCGACGCCTATTCCTGGGTGCCGGGCGATGCGGATTGGGATGTTGGTGTGCCGGAAATCTCCACCCGCGACAGCGTCAACGCTGCCCGCGAGTCCCAAATCGCCATCCGCGCCAAGCAGCGCGTAGGAGTTTAAGATAAAAACCAAACTGGGCATTGCCCCATCGCATGGTGGAATCTCCACCTTGCGGAACTGTCGGATGACGTGAGCCTTGACGAGTGCCTGCGTCAGGCCTCGGTTGCCGGGTTTATTGGGATGGAGACAGGCCGCTGCTTCCCGATGGACATGAATGAACTTGGGCCGATCCTGAAGAAATACGGCATCTCTGTCTGCGGCGCCGGGTTCTCGGGCCTGTTGATCGACGGCGATATCGAGGTCGAGAACGACCGCATCGCCGCCCAGCACGCCCTCTTCAAAGCCGCAGGCGCCCCCTGCATCGTCTATGGCGAAACCGCCCGCTCCATTTAGGGCATCAAATCTGCACCCCTCGCCATTAAACCCCGCCTGACCGAGGCGGAAGTCTCCGCCAATGGCCGCAAGATCAGCGACTTCGCCGATTGGTGCGCGGCCAACGGCATGCCGCTCAGCTACCACCACCACATGGCTGCCGCGATTGAAACGAAAGCCGAACTGGACCCGCTGATGAAGCACTCCACCGTGCCCTTGGTGTTTGACGCGGGCCATATGGCCTTTGCGGGCGGCGATGTGCTGCGGGTCATCGACACCCACCACAAACGCATCAGCCATGTCCATACCAAGGACATCCGCCGCAACGTGGTGGATCGGCTGGACCGCAGCCGCGAAAGCTTCCTGGATGCTGTGGTCAAAGGCGCCTTCACCGTGCCGGGCGATGGCGATGAAGGCTGGTTCTTGGTGAAGGCCGAACAGGACCCCAAGGCTAACACGCCGCTGGAGATGGCCAAGAAAGGCCATAAGGAACTGCTCCGCGTCATGGCGGCTGCGGGCTATGAGGTCGTCCAGTGACCGTGGCCAGCCGCATCCGCTTCAGCCAACGGCCCGTCCTTGCACAGCATGACCGCGTGGCAAGGGCCCTTCGATGCCGATTGGGTGGCGAAAGTCACGGCCTAACCGCCCTTTGGCCCTGACGTCCTAGCGCCCGATCCGAACGCTGGGAAACGGGGGCAGCCCTTGGCGCTGCATGCGGGATTGTGATTTCGATGCCTTGTGCGCCGCTCGATTTCGGGGACTGTGATCTTAAGTTTCCGGCGCAGGTCCAAGCTGGTTGCAGACTAATAGGTGTCGGAATCTCCGTTCAAGCCCTTAAGTTTGCCAGACTGCATCCCGAACAGGCGCTATTGTCCAAGAGGGATCAATGCGATGAACCGAATTTGATCGTGCTTTGCGGCGGGGTACCGGTCTGAGGCTTTTTCACAAGACCGTGCGCCGGTCTGTTGGAGGATGTTTCGGACATGATCGCATTGCGCAGTCTGGCGGCTGTTCTTTTGCACATTCATGCTGTTGTGCGGCGTTTCGCAAACGCTTGCCGCGACCATCAACGAGACGTTCAATTGTGATGAGCCGACTGGCCCCAATCAAGGGTAACCCGGTGCGGATCAGACCGACACCGTCAAGGTGGGGGATGTTGTCAATCTGACAACTTACTTTTGCCGGTCTGCGGTACGTTCGAATTTGACCTCATCCTCCACGGGCATGGCCAATGGATCGTTGCTGCAATATGGCCAGCCCTCGCTGAACGGCGCCAACACGGATTACAGCAACGACCCTTGGACGTCGCCAGCCGACACGTTTGTCATCACGGTCAATGATGCGACGCGTTTTTCCTTTCAGGCGCAGGATTGGAACTGTTACAATTACATCACGTTTTCCTTCGACGTCAGCAAATATGCCAGCACGACGGCGTTGGGAGCGTCCTCGGCGACGTCGGCGTTTGGGGGGGATGTCACCTTGACCGCGACGGTGACGCCGGCGGATGCCACCGGGACGGTGACATTCATGGATGGCGCGGACACGCTGGGGACCGGTACGCTGAATGGTGGCGTGGCGACGCTGGACACGACGACGCTTCCGGTCGGAGTGCAAACGATCACGGCGGAATACGGCGGTGACGGGTCTTATGATGGCAGCACCAGTTCCAGCGTGACCGTTACGGTTGGCGCCGCAGCGACGACGACGGCCCTGATCACCTCGTCCGCGAGCCCGGGGATTGGCGACACCGTCACCCTGACGGCGACAGTGACACCGACCGCTTCCACCGGGACCGTGACGTTCATGGACGGGACCAGCGCTCTTGGAACCGGCACGCTGAGTGGCGGTGTGGCCACGTTGGCGACCGCCTCGCTTGCCACCGGGGCGCATGACATCACGGCCACATATGGCGGGGACGCGTCCTATGGCGGCAGCACCAGCCCCAGCGTGACGGTCACAGTCGGCGTCCATGACGTTGCCAGCGCCTTCTCTGACCGGGCCGACAAGGTCAAGGCGATCATGGTCGCCATGGCGCGGCAGTCGCTGCAAAGCTTCATCGACAGTGACGAGGGTCTGGCACGTCAGGCGCGCACCGATTTCATCGAGTCCAAGCTGCACGGTTCGAAAGAGGCCGCAGGCAGCGTTCCCTTCGGCGTTGACGCGGCAACGCGGGGGACTGAATCGAAGGTAACGTCAAAGGGGACATTCTTTCAAAGGAACAGCTCCGCCGATGGCAGCCGAAATCAGGTCTTCTTTGGAAACTTCAATTACGTCAGCGGGCACCAGGGCACCAGCACGGCCATGCTGAACGCCAAGCTGGCGTGGGACACGATGATTTCCGACCGCGCCAAGATCGGATATTATGTCGGGGCCGATTTCGGCCGCTCGGTCATTTCGGGCGACTTTGCGGGGGCACAGCAACACTCGGGTCTCAGCGTCGGCGCTTACGGGGTGTATCAATTGGACAGAACCACCTTCCTGGACGGGTTCGCCTCGATCGGAGCGGGTTTGAATTCGCTGGGGATGGCAGATGACACGCTTGACCTTGCCAGCACCTACGGCACCCATTCCGCCATTGTTGGCGGCGCGCTGACGACCACACTTGCGGAAAAGTCCTTTGAGTTTTGGCCGGAACTGGCCTTCAGCTATGGCACGACAAGCATTGGCAAGGTTGGCCTTACGGGCCGGGCCTACGACCTGCTGGATGACACGCTGTCGCTGGACGCAGGCTCTGTCACAATCGCCAACATCATGCTTCGCCCAGAATTCCGGGTGCCGTTGGACGGCGTCGCCGCTCCTGACAGTCTTGATCTGCTGACGCTGACACCACGGTTCGTCTGCCAATGGGACAAGACCACCGTCACGCGGCGCGATTGCGGGGCGGGCGTCGAAATTGGCCTGACACGTCAATGGAACGGCGGATTGGGCCAATTGAGCGCGAAGCTTGTCAGCGAACACCGCGGTGGCATGACGCAGACCGGCGCACAGCTGTCGGTTGAACAGCGGTTCTAGCCCGAGAGGGCAGTGCCGTTCGTCGCGCTGACGAGGCTGCGGGCGCTGATGATGCCCGCTTGCCCTGCGCCGTGCTTGCAACGGTCCCGTCTGTGGCTGCCGCCATCGCCACGGTGGCGGCCACATCGGCGCTTGACGAGGTCCCGGTCGCTGCCAGCGTAGCGGGAAGGTGCTGCGAAGGCTGGTCGGGGCGCGCGGTGCTGGTGCGTCGGACAACAAGCGCAAAGTCTGACACGCCTGGCGCGCACCGAACCTTGGTGTGGCCTGCTGGGCGCAAGGCTGGTCTTCGGGCCGCCGAAGATCAGGTCCGGCCACCAGGACGCCCTGCCTGCGTTTCTGCAAATCAACGGCTGGCGCAGCGAAGCTCTGCGGCTCTGTCCTCACGGGCAGCCGCGGCGGACTGCGCAACGTCCTCAGCCTAATTGCCGAAGGTCACGCCAGGGGCTGGGGCGCTGTGACCTTTGGCCCAACCAGAACCTTTTCATACGGAGCGGCACAGGATTGTGGTCGTCCGATTGCGTCCTTGGCCTGCAAGCCCCGTGCAGGGCACCGTGATGCCGGTGCGGATCAAGCACCGGATTTGCCATTAAATCCATTTTGGATATTACCTGGCCAACAGCCAGAATCCCGCAGGCCCGATCCCCGTGTCGGCGCACCGGAAACCGGTTGTCCAGCCTGCCAGAGGCGCCGGATCGATGGCTTTGCCCTGCCTTGCATGAACTCTTGCGCCGAACCGTTTCGATTTATCCGATCCGGAGAAATCAATCGCCGACGCGTCGGGATTGTTTGTTACCTTTCGATGGTCAGCCAATCCGGTGTCACGCCACGTGAAGGATGGGGCCGATGCAGCGGGGAGGCTGCGAGGAGGGGCAAAGTCTTTGACCTGCGCGTGCAGGCTATGGTCTTCGGCATTCAAGGTGCCAGCGCTCTGTTTCTGCCGGTTTCCCCACAGCAAAGTCACGAATGGAAAGTTCTGGAAGATGAGCAAAGAAAACATCGCGTTGATCGTCGGGGCGACCGGGCTGTCGGGCAGCTACACCGGCCAACATCTGAAGGCCGCAGGCTGGACGGTGGTGACGCTGTCGCGCAGCCCCGCCGATCTGCCGTGGTCCGATCGCCACATCGCTTCGGATCTGGAGGATGGCGCGGCCAGCCTTGCCGCGCTGAAAGCGGCATCGGACGTCACGCATGTCTTCTTCTGCACCTGGTCGCGCCAAAAGGACGAGGCCGAGAATGTCCGCGTCAACGCCCTGATGATCCGCAACCTGTTCGAGGGTCTGGCGGATGCGCCGATCCGGCATGCTGCTTTGGTTACGGGCTTGAAGCATTACCTCGGCTCTTTCGACGACTATGCCAAGGTCAAGCCCTACACGCCGTTCCTGGAAAGCAGCCCACGTCTGCCGGGGCTGAACTTCTACTATGCGCAGGAAGATGTGCTGTTCGAATATGCGGCCAAGCGCGGCTTCAGCTGGACCGTGCACCGCCCGCATACGATGATTGGTTTTGTCATCGGCAATGCGATGAACATGGCGGTGACGCTGGCCTGCTATGCGTCGATCTGCAAGCATACAGGGCGGCCCTTCACCTTCCCGGGTTCGCCAGAGCAATACAATGCCGTGGCCGACGTGACGGATGCGCGCATTCTGGCCAAGCAACTGCACTGGGCGGCCACGACCAAGGGGGCCGAGAACACACCGTTCAACACCGTCAACGGCGACCTGTTCCGCTGGACTTGGTTGTGGGCGCAGATAGCCGGCTATTTCGGGCTTCCGGTGGGGGAGTACCCCGGCCATCCGGTCACTTTGGAAAGCCAGATGGCCGATGCGCCTGCGATCTGGGCCGAGATCGTCGCCAAGCATGGTTTGCAGGATATTCCGGTGAACAAGCTGGCGTCGTGGTGGCACTCGGACGCTGATCTTGGCCGGACGCTGGAATGTTTCACCGACATGACCAACTCCCGCGCCCTTGGCTTCACTGCCTATCAGCAGACCAACCACAGCTTCTTCGACGTCTTCGACGAGCTGCGCGCCCGTCAGATCATCCCTTCGTAAGGCGAGAGTCCCCATGCACTATGTCATCCATTGCCTTGACCACGAAGGCTTCGTCCAGAAACGTCTGGAGCATTACGAGGCGCACAAGGCCTATCTCGGCTCTGCCGGCATGAAGACCGTGATTTCCGGTCCGTTGATGGCCGATGATGAGACAACGATGATCGGCAGTTGTTTCGTGGTGGAGGCAGCAAGCCTTGCCGAGGTTCAGGCCTTCAACCAGGCAGACCCGTTCTTCAAGGCGGGGCTCTGGGCCACGATCTCGATCCGCCCCTTCCTCAAGCGCGTGGATAACCGGTCATGAGCCAACCCGTTGGAATAGCCCTGATCGGCCTTGGCTGGTGGGGCAAGAAGATGCTGAACGTGCTGGCCGCCGCCCCGGGCGATATCCGCGTGGTGCGGGCGGTGGAACCAATGGTGGAGTCTGTTGCGGCACTCTGTGCGGAGCGCGGCATTCCCCTGTCCGGCGACTATGCCGATGCCCTGAACGACCCCGCAGTCGAGGCTGTCGTTCTGGCGACGCCCCACTCCCTGCATGGTGGCCAGATCGAGGCGGCCGTGGCGGCGGGCAAGCATGTCTTCTGCGAAAAGCCCCTGGCTTTGACCAAGGCCGGGGCTGAGAAGGCCGTGGCCCTGTGTCGTGATGCGGGTCTGATTCTGGGGATGGGCCACGAACGCCGTTGGGAGCCGCCGATTGCCGATATGTTGGCGAAAGCCGACGCGGGCACGCTCGGGCGGCTGCACCAGATCGAAGCGAACTTCAGCCATGACAAGTTCCTGGCGCTGGACCGCGACAACTGGCGCCTGAAGGCCGATCAGGCCCCGGCGGGCGGCATGACGGCGACCGGGATCCACCTGCTGGACCTTTCGGTGCGGCTGTTGGGGCAGGCGGAGTCGGTGCTGTGCATCTGCGAAAAGCTGTCCTCTGACCTGCCCAATGGCGACACGGTCGCGGCTTACATCAAGTTCAAGGGCGGCGGGACGTCTTACGTCTCGGCCTCGCTGGCCAACCCCTTCATGTCGCGCTTCACGGTCTATGGATCGAAAGGCTGGATCGACATCCGCGACAAGGCCCACGTCGAAAGCCCGGATGGCTGGATCGTGACCTCTGCCATGGCGGGCGGGCCAATCACCACGGTGGAAATCCCGCCAGCCGAGCCCGTGAAAGACAACCTTGTGGCCTTTGCCCGCGCCGTGCGGGGCACCGCGCCCTATCCGATCACCGCCGCCCATCTGGTGGATAACATTGCCCTTCTTGAGGCGGTCTTCGCCTCGGCCCTGTCGGGCAAGATCGAAACCGTTGCGTAGGAGATACCGATGAAAGCCCTGATCTTCGACCAACCGAAAAAGCCCGTTGTCACCCAAGTGCGCATGCCCAAGATCACCGACAACGAGGTGATGATCCGCTCCATCTGCGTCGGCATCTGTCATTCGGACTACGAATTGCTGGCCGGACAATACATCATCCCGATCAGCTACCCTGTCACACCCGGCCATGAATGGGTGGGTGAGGTTGTGGAAGTCGGCAAGAATGTCAAAGGTCTGCGCCCCGGTGACCGCGTGGTCGGCGAATGCGTCATCAAGACTCCCGAGCGTATTCACCACTTTGGCTTCTCGATGGATGGTGCGGATCGTGAGTTCTTCGCCGCCCGGCCCGAGTGGTTGCACAAGCTGCCGGATGCCGTTGACAATGCCAAGGGCGCGCTGATCGAACCCTTTACCTGCGGCTACTACGCCGTGATGCGGCATGGCGGGGTCAATGCGGCGGACACCGTGGTGATTTCGGGTGGCGGCACGATCGGGCTGGTTTCGGCAGCGGCTGCGATTGGCATGGGGGCGCGGGTGATCGTCGTCGATCCGGTGCCGCTGCGCCGCGATATCGCCCGGCGACTGGGCGCGGATGCGACGGTGGACCCCTCGGCGGGGAATGCCATTGAAGCGGTGCAGGAACTTACCAAGGGTGGCGCCGATCTGGTGGTGGAATGCGCGGGCCATGCAACTTCGCTGGCCAATGTGTTCGACTACGCGCGGGCCGAGGGCAAGGTTTCCATGGTCGGCATCAACATCGGCCAGAAATTCCCGGTGGAACTTGGCAAGATCCAGATCAAGGATCTGACGGTGCGCGGGTGCATCGGCTCGCCCAATGTCTGGCCTGCCGCGATCCGTTTCCTGGAAAAGACCGGCATCGACCTGAGCCCGATCCAGACCCATCACTTCAAGCTCGACGATGCGCTTGAGGCGCTGGAGCTGGGCAAAAACCCGCAGGCGGCTGTCAAAGTCACCCTGCAGATCGCCTGAGGACACCATGACCCAAACCCCACGCAAACAGCCCAGACAGGTCTCGCGCTTTGCCTTGGCCAAGGGGTTTGTCACGGTGGTGATCTCCACCGGTGTGCTGATCGGCCTGTGCTACGCCTTCGCGCCGTCCAGCGTGGCGGCGGGGGCGCTGGCGGGAAGCCTGCCCTTCGCAGCCATCCTGATGATTGTTGGGCTGGGGCAGATGCTGGTCGTGCAGCAGGGCGGGTTTGATTTGTCGGTTGCCGGAGGGGTCTCTCTCTCGGTGGTGCTGGCAACGCATTACCCGGCGGGCGACAACGCACTGCTGCTGCCAGCGGTGCTGATCGCCTATGCCTGTGCCGTGGCGGCGGGCGTGGTCAACGGGCTGCTGGTCGGCTTCGTTCGGCTCAATGCCATCGTGGCAACCATCGGGATGAATGCGCTGATCTATGGGGGGGTATTTGCCGTGTCTGGCGGCGTGCCCCGGATCACGACCGAACTTCTGGCGCAGATCGCGGGCGGTGACAGCTTTGGCGTCGGCCATTCGGTCTGGTTCGCCTTGGGGATCCTGATCGTGACGGTCTTTGCGATGAAGAAGACCGTTTGGGGCCGCAAGTTCGAGGCGATTGGGGCCAACCCCTTGGCGGCGGCGGCGATCGGGCTGAATGTGCGGCTGTACCAGATGATGGCTTATGTCCTGGCACAACTGTTCTACTGCTCGGCGGGACTTCTGATTGCCGGGATCACCACACAGCCGACGGCGTTTCAGGGCGATAGCCTTCTGTTGCCCTCGGTCGCGGTGGTTGTGCTTGGCGGCACCTCGCTGCTGGGGGGCCGGGGGTTTCCCATCTCAACCGCCATCGCAGCCCTGTTTCTCAATCAACTGAGCCAGTTCGCCTTCGCCGTTGGCGTGCCCTACTCGGCTCAGACCATCATTCAAGCGCTCGCGCTTGGGTTGGGCATCGGCATCTATTCGATCCGCCTGCCCAGTTTTCTTAACAAGATCAACAAACTATCCAATCGGGAGGAAGAAGATGAAGCTATCGTATCTTAAGGGGTCACTGGCCCTTGCCGCATCGGTGCTGAGCCTTGCAGGCGTGGCCATGGCCGACACCCCGTCGTGGTGCGGCCCCAACAAGGCCTCGCTGGCGCTGCTGGACGGGTTTGGCGGCAACAGCTGGCGTCTGGTGACGACGGCATCGGGTGCTGCGGAAGCAGCCCTTTGCCCCTCGATCACCGACTATGAATATGCCGACGGTCAGGGCAACACCCAGAAGGCCATCTCGGACATCAAGAGCTTTGCCGCAAAGGGCATCAACGCACTTGTGGTGTTCGGGGATGCAGGTCCGGCAGTTCTGCCGGCCTTGAAGGCGGCGACGGCAGCTGGGGCCATCGTGGTGCCTTACCGTGTCGACGTTGGCGGCGAGGCGGGCAAGGACTACACCAAGTTCATCGGGTCCTCGTTCAAGGACGACGGTGTTTCGTGGGGCAACTGGATCAAGGGCATTCTGCCCAAGGGCGGCAACGTGCTGTTCCTGTCGGGTCCGGCAGGCAACAGCCAGGGTCTGGACGAGTTGGCCGGCATGAAGACCGTGCTGGGTGATAGCTACAAGTTCATCAACCCCGCACCCTTCGACGTCACCAACTGGGACCCGTCTCTGACCCAGCAAGTCCTGTCGGCCGAGATTGCCAAGAACGACAAGATCGACGTGATCGTGTCTGACTTCGGGCCGTCGCTGGTTGGCGCGCTGCCGGTGTTCAAGAAGTTCAACCGGTCCATCCCGGCTTTGGCCACCTCTGACGGCAACTCGCTGGGCTGCTTCTGGGCCGACAACGTGAAGGACAACCCGGACTTCAAGCTGTTCACCGTGGCAACTGGCAACGACAACGTGCGTCTGGCCGTGCAATGGGCCGTGGCTGAGGCGACCGGTGGCAAACTGCCGACGGCGGAAATCTTCAAGGCTCCGGTCTTCGAAGACTCCGTTTCGGGCAAGCCGAGCGCTGTGCAGTGCCGCAAGGACCTGCCCGGCTCGATCTACCTGTCCGCCACCATGTCGGGTGACGATCAGGCGAAAGCTGTGAACAAGTAAGCCGTTGCGGCCCCGGGTCTTGCACCCGGGGCCGCGATTTTTATGACCACAAGAGGTGGTTCTGACATGCGGGATATGACTGTGGCACTGGATGACGGATATACAATCGGGACGGGTGCTGCGATCCTGAAGCTGTCGGGCATCTCGAAGTTCTATGCGCGCATCGCGGCCTTGACCGATGTCAGCGTGACCTTCAACGCCGGAGAGGTTCACGCCATTCTGGGCGAGAATGGCGCGGGCAAATCGACGCTGATGAACATCATTGTCGGTGCCGTGCGTCCGCAGATCGGAACGATTGAATTTGAGGGCCGCGCGGTGGCCACCATGTCGCCAGAAGCGGCGGCGCAATTGGGAATTGCGATTTCCTACCAGCATCCGGCCATTCTGGACGACCTGTCCGTTTTGGAAAACCTGCGTGTTTCGTTACCTGCCGCCCTGTTCGCGGGCAAGCCGCCGCGTGACGTGGCGCAAGCCATGCTGGATCAGGTGGGTCTGACCGTGCCGCTACAGGCGCGCAGCGATCTGTTGACGGTGGCACAAAAGCAGTTGTTGGAAATCGCCAAGGCGTTGGCGATGAAGCCGAAAGTGCTGATCCTGGACGAGCCGACGGCTTCGCTTGACCAAGATGCCACCGACCTGCTGTTCGCCCGCATCCGCGAGGTGGTCAAGGCCGGAACCGCTGTTATTTATATCACCCACCGTCTGGCCGAACTGCGCCAGATTGCCCACCGCGTGACCGTGCTGCGGGACGGACGGATGCAGGGGACAGCCCTTGTGCGCGACGTCAGTGATCAGGACCTGTTGGGCATGATCGTCGGCCGCAGTCTGGAATCTGCCTTTCCGCCGAAGGCGCATGACACCGGCGAGGTCAATTTCGCTGTCACGGGTCTGACGGGGAAACAGTTCAGCGGTGTCAGCTTCTCTGTGGCGCGGGGTGAAATCCTGGGTGTGGCCGGTGTGGCCGGCAATGGCCAAGCCGAATTGATGCGGGCGCTGGCCGGTTTGCTGCCATCCAAAGGACAGGTGCTGTTGGGCGGCAAGCCTTTGACGCACCATGATCTGCTGCACCAGGCCGCCTTCATGCCCTCGGACCGTCATGCCGAGGGTCTGGCCGGTGGTCTGACAATCCGCGAGAACGCTGCCATCTCGGCCTTGGGCAAGTTCAGCAGCTTTGGCATCGTCAACCGGCGCCAGGAAATGGAGCAGGTCTCTGACACGTTCCGCGCCCTTGCCGTCAAGGCCCCCAGCATGGAGGCGGCGGTCAAGTCGCTGTCGGGCGGCAACCAGCAGAAGGTGGTGATGGCCCGGGCCTTGCTGTCGGATCCGGGCGTGATCATTGCCGATGAACCGACCCAGGGCGTTGATGTGGGCGCCCGGGCCGAGATCTACCGGATCCTGCGAGAGGTTTCGGCAAAGGGGATTCCGGTCATCGTCAACTCGTCGGATGCGGCCGAGCTGGAGGGGCTGTGTGACAAGGTCATCGTCATGTCGCGTGGACAGGTGGTGGAAACCCTGATCGGTGCGGATGTGGACGAGGCGCGCATCGTGGCCGCCGCCGTCAGTGCCCTGACCCATGTCGACCACGAAGACAGCCAGCATCCCAAGGCCAAGGCCAGCGGGTGGCGGCATTTCGTGCAAAGCGACAACGCCCCGGCGGTGCCCTTGACCCTCGTGATGATCTTGCTGGCGTCGTACGGCTTCAGCCAGAATTCGCACTATCTGTCGTCGTTCAACGTGGGCAACATCCTGATGCTGGCCACGGCGCTTGGCTTCATCGCCATGGGGCAGACGGTGGCGCTGCTCTTGGCGGGGATCGACCTGTCTGTGGGGCCCTTGGCGGGGTTTCTGGTGGTTGCAGCCTCGTTCTTCATCACCGATGGCCAGCCGGCGTCCATGATGCTTTTGGGCCTTGCCCTGATGGTGGCCATCGCGGTCCTTGTGGGGCTGGTCAATGGCCTGCTGATCCGCTTCGCCAGCTTTACACCGATCGCGGCGACGCTGGCCATGTACATCGGCCTGCAGGGGTGCAGCTTCATCCTGCGCGACAGCCCCGGCGGCTACATTGACGCCGATGTTGTCGGCTGGATCACCTGGCAATTCGGGCCGATCCCGGTGGCTTTCGTTCTGCTGGTGGTTTTGGCCTTGGTGGCAGAGCATGTCTTGCGCAACCGGCGGCTGGGTTGGAACCTGCGCGCCACCGGCTCGAACGAGGAATCGGCGCGGCGGATCGGTCTGCGCATCGACCGGACCTTCGTTGCGGGCTATGTCGCCAGCGCCCTGCTAACCGTGCTGGGGGCGATCATGTTGATGGCGCAGATCGGCGTCGGCGATCCGGCGCAGGGGGCGAACTACACACTTGCCAGCATCACGGCGGTGGTCTTGGGTGGAACCAGTCTGCGCGGTGGGCGGGGTACCTTTGTGGGCACCGTGCTGGGCGCGCTGCTGTTGACCGAAGTCTTGAACGCGGTGTCGTTCCTTGGCCTGTCGCAGACCTACCAATACGTCTTCCAGGGCGCGCTGATCCTGATGGCCGCGCTGATCTACGCCACCGTGCGCGAGCGTGCGGCGGCCCCACATTGAGGGGCAGGGGGCCTAAACCGCCCCCGTCCGCTCTTTGATGCAGCGATAGGCGGCGGCTTCGGCATCTGCCAGCGCGCGTTTGGGGGCCTTGCCTTCAAAGACCGCCGCAAACACCTCTGCCCCAAGGATGCGCTCGATCTCAACATATTCCGGTACTGGCGGGCGCGACCAGGTGTTGAGTTCGTTGCGCCGTGCCATCCGGTCGATAAAGCTGACGATCGGCGATGAGGCCAGCGCCTCGGGGTCCGCGCAAACCGAAAAGCGCGGAGCCACCGGGAAGCCATTGCGCACATGGGCCTTCATCGCCTCGGGCGAGGCCATCCAGGCGATGGCGTTCAGGATCTCGCGCTTGCGCTCGGGGGCGACATAGGTCGGAATGGTCAGCAGGAAGCCACCCACAGGCGCGGTGACTTGACGCCCCTTCAGAACCGGCGGTGCCAGATAGGCCACCCGGCGCTTGACCTTTGAGCTTAGCTCATGTTCCAGCCGTGCTGCCCGCATGGTCCAAGCATAGCTCATCGCGGCAGACCCGGACATGAAGCATTCCAGGTTGCGGTCCGCGTCAAAGGTATCCACTCCCGGCGGCGAGACCTCGACCAACTGGCGCATGTATTCCAGCGCAGCCAGCCCTTCTTCGCTGTTGATCCGCAGCTTGAGAGCGCGCGGGTCGAAACTGTCCAGCCAGTTTTCCGTCTTGCGCGGAATGTCGATGACCGAGCCTTGCGAGGAGGCCAGAAAGAACATGAAGGCATGGGCAATCGTCATGCCGCGCGCACCGTTCCAGGATATGCCGTATTGCTCTTTGTCTGGCCGATGTAGGGCGCGGGCAGCGGCGATCGTTTCGTCGAAGGTGCGCGGGTAACTCAAGCCGGCCGCTTCGAACAGATCGCGCCGGGCGGTCAGGATTTCCACCGTACAATAGATCGGAATGCCGTAGTGCTGGCCATTCCAGCGGCCGGTGTTCCAGACCGAAGGGTGAAAGTCCAACGGGTTGATCGGGGCCTGCGGCAGCACGTCATCCAGCGAGGCCAGAAACCCCGCATCGGCAAAGCGCCCCAACCACGGCATATTGACCGCCACCACGTCATAGGCGGTGGAGGGATCGGTCAGCGCCACTTCGGCCTGAGCATAGAGTTCGGGCAGGTGGCGCAGGTCGAAACTGCTTTTGCGCCCGATGTCGTTGCGAAAATCCGACCACATGTTGCGCATGCTGGCGAAGTAATTGTCATCGTGCAGCAGGAACCGCAGGTTGCGCAGGGCCGAGGAACTGATGTCGGACCCCTGAACCGGCGAGATGATATGGGCGGCGAAATAAGAGCCGCCAAAATAATATTCGTCCGTCTCGCTGCCCGAGCGCAGGCCGAAGGTCTTTGCCAGCTGTGCTTTGACCTGCGAGGCATAGTCGATGAAATGGCCCAGCAAGTCTTCGCTGGGTGCCAGAAAGGTCGTCTTGTGCTTGGGGCCACGCGGGACGCGGATGATCAGGCCATCCTCGATCAGCTTGGTGATCAGCCGGTTGGCCGTACCCCAGCTTGCCTGGCTCAATTCCACCAAAGTGGACAGATCGACCGAACGCTGCTGGATGTGGCTGTCGACCAACTCCAGCACGATGTTCCAGTAGGGGTCTGATTTCGCCCCGGGAATGCTGGCGTCGAACGGCTGGCGGATCTTGCGCAGAAAGTCGATGACCCGGCTGAGTTCGTGGTCCGAAAGCTTGCCCGTGTTGCGTGTCATGTCCGTCCTTAAGTACCGCAGTCCTACGTCTGATCTGCCAGCCCGCCTGCCACCCGCATCCAGTCAAACAACGAGAAGAAATCCTGTTCGGAATATCCCGCGTTCGAGGCGGCTGTATACTGCTGCAGGATCATGTTCGCCACAAACATCGGCACCTGCTTGTCGCGCCCGGCTTCGGTGATCAGGGTGAAATCCTTGATCATCTGGGTGACCGAGAAGGCCGGGGCAAAGTCCATCTGGGCGATCATTTCCTGCTTGTAGGCGATCAGAGGCGAGGCGACCGCGCTTTCGGTGATCACCTCCATCATCTGTGCCGGGGTCAGCCCGCCGCGCTCTCCCAAGACCAACGCTTCGCCCAGGATCGAGGAGGTGGCGCCGACCAGCGTGTTCAGCACCAGCTTCATGAAGCGGGCCTCTTCGCCCGGTCCAAGATAGAATTTCCGCACCGCCAGCAGGTCCAGAAGCGGCGAGGCCACATCCCACGCGGCCTTGTCGCCGGATGCCAGCGCGGTCAGCTTGCCCGCGCGCGCCAGCGCCGTGCTGCCAGAGATGGGGCAGCGCAGATAGGCCACGCCGCGCCGCGCCATGATGCGCGCCACGCGTTCCGAGATCTGCGGCGAGACGGTGCTCATCTCAACCAGAACCGTGCCAGCCGCGATCTGGCCGACAAAGCCGCTGTGATCAGTGGTGTCGTCGACCAGTTCGGCCAGAACCGCGTCATTCGGGATCGTCACGAAGATCACCCCGCAGCGCTGCGCCAGATCCCCGGCCGACGCCGACACTTGCGCCCCGCGCGCCACCAGACTGGCGCGGTTCTCGGCCACCGGATCGCAGATGGTCAGCTTGTGACCGGCTTCGATCAGGCGCGTGGCCATCGGATTGCCCATCTTGCCCACACCGATCCAGCCGATTTCATTGGGAATTGTCTGAGGTGTGGTCACGATGGAGTCTCCGGTACGAACTGCGGCAGGGTTACGTTAGCCCGATCATCGCCCTCCCTTTGTGAGAGAATCATCCGGAATGGATAAAAAGGACCACCTTGCCGCGGATCGGCTTTGCTAATCAGGGGGCAATCTGGCAATCCTGCATGCCATTCAGCAGGCACCACCCCCAAAACCGTCGAGGATGACATGAGAGCTGTCCGTTTCCACGCCGCCCGCGATATCCGAGTCGAGGATGTTGCGCCGCCTTCCGAAACGCTGCTGCCCGATGACGTGCTGATCGAGCCCTTCGTCAGTGGCATCTGCGGCACGGACCTGCACGAATATATCGCCGGGCCCATCGTCACGCCCCAAACCCCGCATGTCTACACAGGGGCCACCAACCCGCAGATTCTGGGCCACGAGTTTTCGGCCCGGGTCAAGAAAGTTGGTTCGGCCGTCAGCCATGTGAAGCCGGGTGACCGCATCTCGGTCCAGCCACTGCTGTTTCCGCGGGATGACTATTTCGGCAAGCGCGGGCTTTACCACCTGTCGCCCAAGATGGGCTGCGTGGGCCTGTCGTGGAAATGGGGCGGCATGGCGGAGCAGGCTGTCGTCAAGGACTATAACGCGCAACCGATCCCGGACAGTTTGACCGATGAGCAGGGAGCGATGATCGAACCCGCAGCCGTGGCGATGTATGGCGTGGACCGTGGTGGGGTGACGGCTGGCTCTACCGTGCTGGTCTCGGGTGCTGGCCCGATTGGTGCGCTGACCATCCTTGCGGCCAAGGCCGCCGGGGCTTCAGTGATCATCGTCTCCGAACCCAACCCCAACCGCCGTCGGATCATTTCCCAGATCGCCCCCTATGCCGTCGTGGTCGACCCCAAAACCCAGAACCTGCTGGAGGTCGTGCGCGACCTGACCGAAGAGGGGGTCGGGGTTGACGTGGCGCTGGAATGTGTCGGGCTGGAAGCCTCGCTCAACGCCTGCGTCGATGCGGTGCGGCGGGCCGGCAAGGTGGTGCAGGTTGGTCTGCACATCAAGCGGGCCTCGATCGACGCCATGCAATGGGCGCTCAAAGACATCACAGTCGAAGCAACCTGGTGCTATCCGGTTCAGGTCTGGCCGCGCATCGCCCGCCTGATCGCCTCGGGCAATTTCCCCGTGGAAAAGGTGATCACCGCCCGAATCGACGCCGCCGATGTGGTGTCCAGGGGCTTCGAGGCACTGCTGGATCCCTCGGGCCAACACCTGAAGATCCTCGTCCGCACCTGATCCGGACCGACGCTGCCGTCTTCATTCAGGCACAAATATCCCACGGGGGTGCGGGGGTGTGAAACCCCCGCGTCGCCGCTGGCAGGACCACCTGACCATTCCTCACCGGGGCCGCCATGACCGCATCACTTTTTCTGCCCGAATTTGCGTATTCCTCTGCCTCGCAGCGCGTCGTTTTTGCGTCCGGGGCGCAAGGAAAAGTGGCTGCCGAGGTTGCAGCCCTTGGTCGCAACCGGGTGCTTGTGCTGACGACACCGGAACAGGCGGCCGTTGGCGAGGCGCTGGTGGCAGCACTTGGGCCTTTGGCGGCGGGTCACTTCGCCGGGGCAACAATGCACACCCCGGTCGAGGTCACTGAACGCGCCTTGGCCCTTTTGCACGACCGTGGCGCCGACTGCCTTGTGGCGATTGGCGGTGGCTCGACCACCGGCTTGTCCAAGGCGCTGGCCCTGCGGACGGGCTTGCCGCAGATCGTGATCCCCACCTCGTTCGCGGGTTCGGAGGCGACGCCGATTCTTGGCCAGACCGAGGGCGGTCGCAAAACCACGCTGACCGACCCGCGCGTGCGGCCGACGGTGATCCTTTATGATGTGGCGTTGGTCCGCTCGTTGCCGCCGCAGATGGTTGTGTGCAGCGGCATGAACGCGATTGCCCACGCGGTGGAGGGGCTTTATGCCCGTGACCGCAACCCGATCTCGTCGCTCATGGCGCTCGAGGGCATCCGCGCCCTGGCCCATGCCCTGCCCAACCTCACCTCTGGCCAGCCGCAAGACCATGATTGGGGCGAGGCGCTTTATGGCGCCTGGCTCTGTGGCACCGTGTTGGGCCAAGTCGGGATGGCCTTGCACCACAAGCTGTGCCACGCGCTTGGTGGGGGGTTCAACCTGCCCCATGCCGAAACCCACGCCGTCATCCTGCCGCATGCCGTGGCCTATACCGAGGCCGCGGTGCCCGATCTTCTGCGCCCGGTGGCCGAGATTTTCGGCACCGCCACCGCGCATCAGGGCCTGGCCGCCTTTGCCGCCCGCATCGGCGCGCCGACCCGGCTGTCGGCCCTTGGCCTGACCGAAGCGGACCTGCCGCGCGCGCTCGATCTTGCCACGGCCAACCCCTACTGGAATCCCTGCCCGATCGAACGCGAGGCACTCGCCGCCCTGCTGGCGCGCGCCCTGATCGGCGCCCCTGCCCAACCCTAGGAGCTTTATGCCATGTCGACCCACGGCACTTTCAGCGAAGCGACCTCGACCGAAACCGTCACGGCGCGTCACGCGGCTTGCACAAACCCAAGACTGGTCGAGGTGATGTCCGCCCTTGTCCGTCACCTGCACGACTTCGCCAAGGACGTGCACCTGACCCAAGGCGAGTGGGATCTGGCCATCGACTTTCTGACCAAGACCGGCCAGATCTGCTCGGCCGAGCGGCAGGAGTTCATCCTGTTGTCGGATGTCTTGGGCTTTTCCATGCTGGTTGATGCGATCAACAACCGTCGCCCGGCCGGGGCGACCGAGAACACGGTCTTTGGTCCCTTCCACGTCGACAACGCGCCTCGGCGGCAGATGGGCGACACGATCTGTCTGGACGGCAAGGGCGAAAGCTGTCTGTTCGAGGGGCAGGTTCTGGACCTGTCGGGGGCTCCGATTGCCGGGGCAACGGTCGATGTCTGGTCTGACAATGCCGACGGCTATTATGACGTCCAGCAGCCTAGCATCCAGCCCAAGGGCAACAATCGCGGCGTCTTTGTGACCGGGGCGGACGGGCGCTATGCCTTCAGGGGCATCAAGCCGGTCAGCTATCCGATCCCGGATGACGGCCCGGTGGGCCAGATGCTGGGACACCTTGGCCGCCATCCCTATCGCCCGGCCCATATGCACTATCTGATCACCGCCCCCGGCTTTCAGCGCCTTGTCACCCACACCTTCGTGGGAGGTGACACGTATCTGACCTCGGATGCGGTGTTTGGCGTGAAAGCCTCACTGATCGCACCATACGAACGGCTGGAGGGGCAGGACACGCTCTGGCGGTCGCCTTTTACCTTCGTTCTGGCTCCGGCGTGAGGGGGCGGCGGTGCCCAACGTCAAGATCTATGTCGACGAGGTGCTTTTGCCGGGGTGCCGTGCGGACCTGATGGCGGCGCTGCCCGTCTTGCGTGCCTTTCTATGCGAGGCCCTCACGGTTGAGGTGGCGGCGTGCCAGTTCGCGGTCTTGCCGGTTCTGGCGATGGCCGATCTGCCGCGCGTGAACGTCGAATTGCAGGTCCTTGCCCACCCAGACCGGACCCGGGCCAAGCTGATCGCGGTCGCAGAACGGGTGCAAGCCGCGATCGGTGCCGCCACGCGAACCCACACCGCTGTCCGCATCGCCATGCTGGCGAGCGAAACCTACGTCGCCCTGAAATGAACCCGCCCCTGGAGGCCGCCGTGACCCATAAGACCAAATCCCCCCGCATCGCCTTTCTGGGAACCGGGGCTCAGGGGGCCTCCATCGCCACCGATTTCGCCCTTGCGGGGCTGGATGTGACCTTCATCGACCAATGGCCCGCCCATGTCGAGGCGATCCGTGCCAATGGGATCACGGTCAACATGCCGACCCGGCAAATCCACGCCAACGTCCGCGCCCTGCATCTGTGCGAGGTGGCCGAGATCAAGCAGCCCTTCGACCTCGTGTTTCTGGTGGTCAAAGCCTATGACACCCGCTGGGCCTGCGAGCTGATCAAGCCGGTTCTGGCAGAAGATGGCTTCATCATCGGCCTGCAGAATGGCATGACGCATGAGGATATTGCCGCCATTGTTGGCCGCCACCGCACGCTCGGTGCGGTGATCGAGATTGCCTCGAACATGTGGACCCCCGGCGTCACAAACCGCCAGAACGACCACGACGAAAGCTGGTTCGCCTTGGGGGCCCTCGACCCTGCTCAGCAACACCGTGTCGAGGCCGTGGCCGACCTTTTGCGCCACTCCGGTACGGTCGAGGTCACAGACAAGATCCACTCCGCCAAATGGATGAAGTTGGTGGTCAATGCCGCCGAACTGATCCCTTCGGCCATCATCAACACCGCGCTGAACGATGCCGCCCGCGCGCCGGGCATGTTGGATGTGATGCGCGCCGCCGGATATGAGGCGATGCAGGCCGCCTTGGCCGACGGTGCAACCATCATGCCAATCATCGGCATGCCCCCGGTGATGAGCAACCATCCCGAACGTTATGTCGACCAGATCTTCGAGAAGGTCCTGCAGACCTTCTCGCGCGAAGACACGCTGACCTGTTCCCTGCAAGACTGGCGCAAGGGCCGCCGGGCCGAGATTGCCGATGTGAACGGGGTCGTCGTGGATGTTCTGGCGCGACAGGGCCGCGACGCGCCGATGAACCGCCGCGTTGTCGAGATTGCGCTGGAGATCGAGGCGGGGCGGCTGGCGGCGCAGCCTGACAATGCAGCCCTGATGATCGCGACGTTCAAGGCTGCCGTGTGAACTTGACCAAGGGAGGAAGACCATGACCGAACAACTGACCGTGATCGCCCATCTGCGCGCCCTGAACGGGCAGATCGAGGAGACCCGCGCCTTTCTGACGGGCCTGATTGCCCCGACGCGGGCCGAACCGGGTTGCGTGGAATACTGGCTGCACCAGGACAACGACGACCCGGCCGAGTTCACTTTCTATGAAAACTGGACCGATCGGGCCGAATGGGACAAGCACATGACCCTTCCGCATCTGACGGCCTTCGCCGAGGTGCGCGACAAGGTCTTCGAACTGCAGAAGTTGCGGCTGATGACGATGGCCAGCGCAAGATGAGCGGCCTGCCTTGTCTTGCAGGCACCGACCATATCGGCTTCACCGTGCCCGATATGGAAGCCGCCACCCGCTTCTTCGTCGATGTCATCGGCTGCACCCTCGCGTTCGAGATTGGGCCGTTCCAATCTGACACAGACTGGATGCAGGTGCAGCTTGGCGTGCCACCGCGGGCCATCCTGCGCAAACTGCGCATGTTCCGCTGCATGAACGGCCCGAATTTCGAACTGTTCGAATACGAGGTGGACGGTGCCGTTCTTGTTCCGCCCGGCAACGCCGACGTGGGTGGCCATCACCTTGGCTTTTACGTCCACGACATGGCCGCTGCCGTGGCTTACCTCAAATCGCACGGTCTGACGGTGCAGGGGGAACCCGTGACGATGGAAACCGGCCCGTCGAGGGGCCTGACCTGGGTCTATTTCCTGTCTCCTTGGGGGATGCAGCTGGAACTGGTCAGCTATCCTTCGGGCATGGCCGTGGCGCAGGAAAACCCCGGCGCTCTCTGGTCACCGCTTCAGGATTGACGGCAAGGTCAGCCCCTATTCGCCGATCTCACGGTCGGCCTTGCGCTTCTGCGCCAAGAGGGACATCAGGCGACGGTCGCGCCAGATCTGCCGCTCTGCCAAGCGGCTCGCCGGCAGAAGTTTGCGCCGATCCCGTTCGATCTCGTCGATCACCGGGCCGTTCCAGTCGATCCGGCGCTGCGTGCCGGGCCAGATGTCGCGGTAGATCCCTTCGTAGCGCTCGACGTAGTCGCGCACTCCAGCCGGGGCGTTGAGGTCGATCGTCTCGAACGGCCCCATGAAAGACCAGCGCAGTGCCAGACCATCACGCAGGCCGGTGTCGATATCCTCGACCGAGGCATAGCCGTCGGCCACCAGCCGGAACGCCTCTTCCAGAACGGCGCCCTGCAAACGATTCATCACGAAGCCGTCGATCTCGCGCTTCATGGCGATGGGGCGTTGGCCGATTGACTGCAACAGGGCCACGGTCCGCGCGACGGTCTCGGGCGAGGTCCAGGGCGCTGGGACCACTTCCGCGGCGGGGATCAGATAGGGCGGGTTGATCGGGTGCACGACGAGGCAACGCGCGCGCCCGGGCAGGTCGGCCGTGAAGGTCGAGGGCAGCAGGGCCGAGGTGGAGCTGGCAATCACCGCCCCAGGGGGCGCCGCGGCGTCAAGGTCGCGGAATACGGCGATCTTCACGTCAAGCCGTTCAAAGGTGCTTTCCTGAACATGCACCGCGCCGTCCAGTGCATCGGCGAGGGTCGTCGTTGTGTGGATCAAATCCAGCATCTGCGCGGGGCTTTTGCCGTTCAGCAGATCATGGGCCGCAAGGTCAGGCATCATTGCCGCGATGAAATCCTTCGCCCGTCCGGTCGCGGTGGCGTCCTGATCCCACAGCCGCACCCGGTTGCCCGCCCGGGCATGGCTGATTGCCCAAGCCCGGCCGATGAAGCCTGTTCCAACAATCGCAACTTCGGCCATGTTTCTCTCCCAGTTGTTGATGATGCAGCCCATGGGCGCCATGCTAGGGGAGGCTGGTGCCGGGGTCCATCCGCGCCAGGGACGTGCCGTCTGATGCGGCCGTATAACCCGGGCCGAGGATAGTGCCCGCAGCTGGGCCCAAGACCCGTGCCTTGCCCGGCCACATTGCGCTTGGTGAGCCGTCCTTGGCCGAAGCCGAAGTCACTTTGTATCAGGATGTTTCGCCGGGTCTGGATTGGCCCGTCCATCGAGGCGGTCGCGCAGCATGCTGATGGGCAACAGGGCATTGGGGGCCAGCCGCGACAACCCGTGAAGCGGGATCTTGTCCGCCACGCGAAGCGGAATGGCCAAGTCGGACAAGGCTTTGCCGCACCCCCACTCTGCCAATTCCCGGCCCATCGCCGTCGACAGGGCAATCCCGCGTCCGTTGCAGGCAAATCCGGCAATCAGGTTGGGGGCAAGCTCGACCAGCCGGGGCAGGTAATCGGGCATCACAGAGGCCATGCCGGACCAGGCGAATTGCAGCGGCGGCAGGTCGGGCAGGTCAAGAACCCGCGCCATGCGGCGGTGGATCGCCTGCGGGACCCGCGCCTCTGCGCCATAGGACAGGATGTGCATGCCGCCGCTGATCAGGCGGTTTTGCGCATCAAACCGGAAGGTGAACAGGTTGCGGCGGGTGTCCGAGACCGATTGCCCGCCCGGCAGCAGGCGGTTGCGCACCGAAAGGGGTAAGGGCGCGGTTGCGACCTGAAACACCCGCAGGGGAAAGAAGCTGCGCGCCAGGTCGGGCCAGAGGTGGCCGACATAGGCATTGGTCGCCATCACCACCCGGCGCGCTTGCACCGCGCCCTCTGGCGTTGTGGCCCGCCAATCCGCGCCCTGCCGCGTCAGCGCTGTGACCGGGCTGTGTTCGTAAAGCCGCGCTCCTGCCTTGGTGGCAGCCTCTGCCAAGCCGCGCGCAAAGCCCACCGGGTTCAGGACGCCGCCGGATCGGTCGATCCAGCCGCCGCACCAGCCGGGAACACCTGTCAGCCGGGTGACGCCTGCGGCATCCAGCAGCTCGACCGGGCGGTGGAGGGCCGACCATTGCCGCACCCGGGACTGCGCCTTGGCGAAGGCAGCGTCGGAATGCGAGGGTTGAATCCAGCCGACCTGAAGCCCATCGCAGGCGATGGCATGGCGGCGGATCAGGTCAAAGACCAGGTCGCCACTGCCCGCGGCCATCGCAATCAGACGCTCTGCCACCGGACCAAGATTGGCGCGGATGTCATCGGGGTCGACCTTGGCAAAATTGGGCACCACAAAGCCCGCATTGCGCCCCGTGGCGCCCCAGGCGATGCCATGCGCTTCGACCAGCACGACGGATTGGCCGGCCTCGGCCGCATGCAGGGCCGTGGAAAGGCCGGCAAACCCACCGCCGATGACCAGAAGGTCCGTCGCCATGGCGCCCGTGAGGGCGGGATATCCCGGCAAGGGGCGGGCGGTGGTGTGCCACAGGGTCGTGGGAGCGTCGGTCACGTCCGCCTCCGCCTTTCGCCAAAGAAGCCTTGCGGGCGCCAGAGCAGGATCATGCACAGCATCACGCCGATCGCCACGATCTGCAACGAGGACGCCCGCGCCTGCAGATCGCTTGGCACCACGGCAGCGGTCAGGGAGCCGGAACCGACCCAGATCGCCCAGACCACGATTGCCCCCAGCACCGCCCCCCGGTTGGAGCCTGATCCCCCCACCATCAGCATGGCCCAGACCTGAAAGGTCAGCGTTGGCAGATAGTTGTCCGGGGCGATGAAGCCGATGAAATGGGCCTGAACCGCACCCGCCAGCCCCATGACGCCGCCGCCGACCGCGAAGGCCTGGATCCGGTAGGATTGCGCGCTTTTGCCCAAGGCGATGGCGGCCCGCTCATCCTCGCGCAAGGCGCGCAGCACGCGGCCCCAGGGGCTGGCCGACAGGCGTTGCAGCGCAAGGTAGACGGCCAGCGTGACACCCGCCACCACCGCCAGATTGGCGAAGTTGAACAGCACGGGCTGATCCTGCACCCCGGCAAAGGGGCGCGGGATGAAGGCTACGCCGAAGGGGCCCCCGGTCAGGCTTTGGGCGTTCAGGGCCACCAGTTGCACCACGACGGCCACGCCAAACGTGGTGATCGCCAGATAATCCGCCTTCAGTCGCAGGGTTGCATAGCCGGTGAAGGCCGCAGCCCCCGCCGCAATCAACGCCGCCGCGATCCAGCCCAGGACAATCGGCCAGCCAAAGCCGCCGATCCGGTCCGCCGCGTCGGGTGTGGTCAGGATGGCGGAGGCATAGGCGCCGATGGCCACAAAGCCCGCGATCCCCACGTTGAACAGCCCGGTCAGGCCCCATTGCAGGTTCAGTCCCAGCGTGATCAGCGCGAAGATCAGCGCGGTGGACAAGAAGAAAGCGCCATAGCCCAGAAGGTCGATGATCATCGCTCTGCCACTCCGAACAGGCCCATCGGGCGCAACAACAAGACCGCCATCAGGATGACGAAGGCCACCGCAGACCGCCACTCGGCGCCGACAAACTGCACCGCCGCCGCCTCGGACAGGCCGATGATCAGGCCGCCCAGCACAGCGCCGGGAATGGAGCCGATGCCGCCAAGGATCGCCGCCGCAAAGATTGGCAACAGCAGGCTCAGACCCATCAGCGGGCGGATCTGCACCAGAACCCCCACCATGACGCCCGAAGCACAAGCCAAAGAGGCGCCAATCACCCAAGTTGCGCGGACCACCTTCGCCACGTCGATCCCGATGACTTGGGCGAGGGCGGGGTTCTGCGCATAGGCCCGCATCTCGCGCCCCCTTTGGCTGCGCGAGATGAACAGGTGCATGCCCGTGACCATCACCAGTGTCAGCACCAGCAGCGCCACCTGATCGGCGGTGATCTTGATGCCAAGGCCCATAGGCACCGCCATCTGGATTGCCCGCGAGAAATAGGTCGGGCGCGAGGTGAAGACGAACTCCAGAAGGCTGCGCAATGCCATCGAGGCGCCGAAAGAGGCCATGACCACGATGATCGACTGCCCCCGCGCCCGCAGGCGGGCGAACAGGAGCCAGTCCAGGGCCAGGGCGAGCAGGGCGGTCAGACCCATCGCCAAGACCATCGCCAGCAGAAGCGGCCAGCCGAAGGACAGCGGCTTCATCGGTGCACTTCCACCCAGGACGTCCACCACGGCAAGGGCCGCATAGGCGCCCCAGGCCATGAAATCGCCATGCGCGAAGTTGGAAAAGCGCAGGATGGAATAGGTCAGCGTGACGCCGATCGCCCCAAGGCCGATCATCGACCCGGCGATCAGGCCATCCAGCAGGAATTGCAGGCTCATGACGCCTCCTTTCGGTGGCCAAGGTAAAGTTCCGCGATCAGGGGATTGTCCCAAAGGGTCTTGGCCGGACCTTCATGCGCCTCGCGCCCTTCGACCAGCACATAGGCGCGGTCGCCGATGGCCAAGGCGGCGCGGGCGTTCTGTTCTACCAGCACGATGGTCAGACCCTTGGCGCGGATGTCCTGCAATCCGGCAAAGACCTGCGCCACCAGCTTGGGCGACAGACCCGCCGAGGGTTCGTCCAGCATCAGCACGCTTGGTCGCACCAGAAGGGCACGGGCCACGGCCAGCATCTGACGCTGCCCGCCCGACAGGCTGCCCGCCAGCAAGGCGCGTTGGCGGGCGAGGTCGGGAAACATCTGGAACATTTCCTCCATTCGGCCCGCCACCGCGCCCCGGGGCAGGATGCCGCCTGAGACGGCAAGGTTTTCGGCCACCGTCATCAGTGGGAAAATGTTCTCGGTCTGTGGCACGAAGGCGAGGCCCTGACGGATCTTCAGATGCGCCGGCACCCCTGTAATATCACGGCCACCCAGCAGAACCTGCCCGCCGCTGACCGGCACAAGCCCGGCGATGGCCTTGATCAGGCTGGATTTTCCTGCCCCGTTCGGGCCAAGGATCACAACGATCTCACCCTCGTTGGCGTGGATCGAGGCACCCTTCACAATCGCCAGCCCCGGCTCATAGCCCGCGACCAGTGCCTTGACCTCCAGAATGCTCATGCCGCCGCCCCGCCCAGATAAGCCTCGATCACCGCAGGCTCGCGGGACACCTCATCGGGGCGGCCCTCGAACAGCAGCGACCCCTGCGCCATCACCACGATGCGGTTGCACAGGCGCGAAACCATGTCGATGTTGTGCTCGATCAGCACGAAGGTCACGCCACCGGCGTTGATTTCCTTGATCCGGGTGATCAGCACCTCCAGCAGGGCGGGATTCACACCGGCAGCGGGTTCGTCCAAGAGGATCACCTTGGGGTCGGCCATCATGACCCGCGCCAGCTCCAGAAGCTTGCGCTGGCCGCCAGACAGGATCCGGGCCGGTTCGTCCGCCAGACGGCGCAGGGCCACGAGGTCCAGCAAGGTCAAGGCCTTGTCGCGGGCGTGACGCTCTTCCTCGGCCACGCGGCGGGGCGCGGTGAAGTTGGCCCAGAAGCGCTCTCCGGTCTGGTCTTGTCGGGCGAGCATCATGTTTTCCAACAAGGTCAGCGCGGGAAACGGGCGCGGGATCTGGAAGGTCCGCCCCATGCCGCCGGACAGGCGGCGGTGGGCGGACTGGCCGGTGATATCGGTCCCCAGCAAATGGATGCTGCCGGATGTGGGCGTGACTGACCCCGCCAGAAGGTCGAACATCGTCGTCTTGCCCGCGCCGTTCGGGCCGATCAGGCCAAGAATCTCACCCGCACCGACCGTCAGCGACATGTCATGGACGGCCGCGATGCCGCCAAAGCGTTTGGTCAGGTGGCGCGCTTCCAGAACTGTCATGGCACCTCGACATTTGATCTGTGATCACACTTGATTTGATCACAGTAGGAGCGTCTACTTCTGAAAAGCAAGACGATTCGCAGGGGAGCATGGATGACCGAAACGGCGACAGGATTGGCCCCGGTGGGGCGCGATACCGTGCAGGACCGCGTCTATACCGAACTGCGCCGCGCTCTGATCGGTGGGCTTTTCGCGCCCAGTCAGGTGCTGACCATCCGGCAACTGGCCGACGCGCTTGTGACCTCGACCATGCCGGTGCGCGAGGCGTTGGGCCGCCTGATCACGGAACAAGCGCTGGAGATGCTGCCCAACCGGTCGATCCGCGTGCCGCCGGTGACGATGGAGCGGATCGCCGACCTGCTGCGCGCCCGCATCCTGATCGAGGGCGAGGCGATGGCGATGGCCGCCACCCGGATGACGCCGCATCTGGTGGCCAGCATCCGCGCGATCATGCTGGAATGGGAAGAGATGCGGCTGGGCGGAAATCCTGAAACGATTGACCGTGAGGTGACGCTGAACCACGCCTTCCACTTCGAGATTTACCGTGCCTGTGGCTCCTCGGTTCTGCTGCCGATGATCGAAAGCCTGTGGCTGCAGTCCGGACCCTTCACCCGTGCCGCGATCTATGCGTTTTCCGATGCAGGAGCCAAGGATGCCGCGCGCTTTCACCATGATATCGTGCAAGCGCTGGAGGCGGGCGATGGCGTGGCCGCGCGGGCGGCCTTGGTGGCCGACATCAGCCGCCCCTTTGCCTATCTGAAAGACAAACTCGGGAAAGAGGCCGCCGCATGACCCAGTTGCACATCCAATCCGCAGGCTCGGGGCTGGACGTCCGGGCCGAGTTCCTGCCCGGCAAGGCACCAGAGAATGTGGCGTTCCTGCAGGCCTATCTGTCAGCGCCCCGCGTGGTGCCGGGCTTGCATGCCATGTGGACGGGGCCGGAGATTTCCTGCCCGATCCCCGCCGCCCACCTTGCGGGTGCGGCCTATGCCCATGCTCTGCCGCCCGAAAATGCCACCCTGCACCCGCAGCCCGGTGACGTGGTGCTGGCCTATGTGCCGGCCCGGGTCTGGGGCGGCAATCCGGATCCGATCTTCGACATCGGCCTATTCTATGGGCCCGGTGCGCGGATGTTCTTTCCCATTGGCTGGCTGGCGGGATCGGTGGTGGCACAGGTCCTCCCGCTGGACCGCGCTGCATTGGCCGAAGCCTGCGGCCGCATCCGTCGCAGCGGCGCCTGTGATGTCACCTTCAGCCTGGAGGCATGATGGACGACCGTTTCGAACTTTATGACCTTCGGGTCGAGATCGTGGCACCCGAAGGGGCCAAGATCTTCTGCGGCAAGGTTGGCGACTGGTTTGAACTGCGGGGGGAACAGTTGCACCTGCCACCGGGGCAAAGCTTCTCGATCTACTCGCTCTCCTCGGTTCTGCCCTTGCTGGCCGCCAAGCAGCGTCCGACCCATCCGCATGACTGGATGACATCGGACGCCGAAATTGCCTGCCCCGACCCGAATTGCCCGTCGCGCCTGCGCATCACCCGTCTGGCCAAGCGCAGCTTCTCCCATGCCGAAACCACCGCAGTCCCGCTTCCGGAGGCCCCATGACCGTATCCCGCATCACCCTGCGCCCGGGGCACGAGATTTCCCAGGTCATCCGGGGCGGCTGGCAATTGGCCGGTGGCCACGGCCCGGTAGATCGCGCCGAAGCGGTGGAGGACATGATCGCCTTCGCCGAGGCCGGGATCACCACCTTCGACTGCGCTGACATTTACACCGGGGTGGAGGAACTGATCGGGGCCTTCCGCATGGAATACCGCAACCGCTTCGGGGCCGCGGCTTTGGCGCGGATCAAGGTACACACCAAGCTGGTGCCCGACCTGGCGCGGCTGGCCACAGTGGACAAGGGCTATATCCGCTCTATCGTCGACACCTCGATCCAGCGCCTGCGGGCAGAGCGGCTCGACCTCGTGCAGTTCCATTGGTGGGACTATGATGTGCCGCGCTACATGGATGTCATCGGCTGGCTCAATGATCTGCGGCTGGAGGGGAAGGTGGCCAATGTTTCTGGCACCAATTTCGACAGCGTGAAGACGGCGGAAATGTTGGCGGCGGGGGTGCCGCTGACCTCGATGCAGGTGCAGTATTCCGTGCTGGATCGGCGGCCCGAGCGGCATCTGGTCAAGCTGGCGCAAGACAACGCCATCTGGCTGCTTTGCTACGGCACCGTGGCTGGCGGTTTTCTTGGCGACCGCTGGCTGGGACAGAAGGAACCGTCAGAGCCGTTGGAAAACCGGTCGCTGACCAAATACAAGCTGATCATTGACGATTTCGGCGGTTGGGATCTGTTTCAGGCCCTTCTGCGGACCCTGCGCCGGATTGCCGACCGCCATGGCACGGACATTGCCACCGTGGCCAGTGCCGCCATGCTGGACCGTCCCGGCGTAGCGGCTGTCATCGTGGGCGCCCGCAACCGCAGTCATCTGGCGCGCAATGTCGCCATCTCGGAGCTGCGCCTGACCGAGGCGGACCGGGCAGAGATTGCTGCGATACAGGCGCAAGGTCATGTCCCCTACGGCGACACCTATACGCTGGAACGTGACCGAACTGGGCGGCATGGCTCTATCATGAAATACAACCTCAACGCCGAAAGTTGAGCCGGAACAGCCGCCGGGCAAGCCCAGACCGGGGGACAAAGACCAAGGGCATCCCACAACAGCGAGAACTCAGATGAAAAAGATCCTCCTTGCGACTGCGGCGGCGCTGGCTCTTGTGCCTGGCGCCTCCTTTGCCTGCGACATCACGGTGGGCCTCGTGCTGGAACTGACGGGTGAGGCCGGGGCCTACGGCCAGGCCGGAGCCAAGTCGGTCGAGATGGCCTTCCGCGACCTGAACGACGCCGGTGGCGTCGATGGCTGCACGCTGAAGACCGATACCCGGGACAGCCAGACCCAGGCCAATGTCGCGGTCGATGCGGCAACCCAGCTGGTTCAGGTCGAGAAGGTGCCCGCCATCATCGGTGGCATCATCAGCCCGATGTCGATCCCGATCCTGACGTCGGTCACCGGGCCGGCCAAGGTGCTGCAGGTTTCGCCGGCGTCCTCTTCGCCCACGCTGACCGCCTTGGGCCGCGACGGCAAGACCAACGGTGTCTTCTTCCGCACCATCACCTCTGACGCGCTGCAAGGCGTGGCTGCGGCGAAATTTGCCATCGACAACGGCATGAAGAAGATCGTCATCATCCACCAGAACAATGACTTCGGCGTCAATCTGGTCAAAGAATTCAGCGATCCCTACAAGGCGCTGGGTGGCACGGTGATCTCGGTCACGCCCTATAACGCCAAGCAATCGGACTATGCCGCCGAAGTGACCGCAGCCATGGCCGGCTCGCCCGATGCGCTGTACCTGATCTCTGACCCGGTCGACGGGGCCACGATTGCCCGTCAGTGGGTCAGTCAGGGCGGCGTGCAGAAATTCCTGCTGAACGATGGCATGAACAGCGATGACTTCATCAACGCAGTGGGCAAAGACTATCTGGGGCAGGCCTTTGGTACCTCGTCGGGGACCGTGGCTTCGCCGTCGACCGACTATTTCAACGCCAATTACAAGGCCTTCTCCGGCATCGACCCGGCGGCACCGGCGGCGGACCGGTCTTATGACGCGGGGGCCCTGGTGGGTCTGGCACTGGCCATTGCGGGCAGCCCCGATCCGGCCAAACTGCCCGATGCCCTGCGCAAGGCCGTAGACCCGGCGGGTGAGGTGATCCATGCCGGCAAGGACGAGTTCAAGAAGGCGCTGGATCTGATCAAGGCCGGCAAGCCGATCCGGTACGAGGGCGTTATCGGCCCGATCAACTTCGACCAGTTCGGCGACATTGCGGGCCCGTTCCGCCTGTGGCAGATCGTCGATGGCAAGGTGACCACCGTGGGCGAAATGTCGACGGCGGATGTCGAGGCGGTGAAGGCGAAGGTCAACTGAGGTGACTTTGGCCGGACGACTGCAAGGCCGTCCGGCCAAAACGCCCGCGGTTCGGGTGTGACGCTGCAGGATCTGCACAGCGCTCCGCCGCCATGTTCTCAGTCGGCTGGCGCATGAACGATCATCATGCCCGGTTGGCGAAAGTTTGGCAGGGTATCAAGTCTTGCGGAACACGCTGCCATAGGCCGAGCCGGGCGGGGCGGACGCGCCCGCTGGAAAGCGGCCCTCCGACAGGTAACGTTCGTGGCAGCGGCGCAACGCAACCGGGTCCAGCGTGACCCCCAGACCCGGCCCCTCGGGAACCCGCAAGGCGCCACTTTTCGGAACGAACGGTCCCCCGTCAATCACATCGTCGGCATACCAGCGCAGCAGGGTCTGGCTGGCCCCGCGCACGTGGTCAAGTGTCGCGCTCAGATGCAGATAGGCGGCCGTGGCCACCCCGGTTTCGCCAGAGTGAAAGCGGAAACCAACCCCCATCGCCGCGCAGGAGGCCACGAAATCCAATGCGCCGCGAATGCCGCCCAGTTCGTTGATGTTGGTCACGATCGCATCGGGACACCCCAGCCGCACCGCCTTGGGCAGGTCAACGATGTGGGTCGAGAAGCTGCAATCGAAATGCATCCGCAGCGCAGCCATTTCCTCGTAGGTCTCGCAGGGTTCCTCAAACCACGCGATGCCATGGGGCAGCAGCCGATGCAGGGCCTGCCGCGCCGTGGGCAGGGTCCAGACGCCGTTGGCATCCAGCTGCAGCGGGCGGTCGCCAATGGCTGCGCGCACCTCGGCCACCATGCGCACCTCTTCGTCCAAAGTCACGGTGGCGACCTTGCCTTCGAAGATGCGGGCGTCGTGATCCTCGATCATTCGGGCGCAATAGCGGGCAATGTCGGCGGGGCTGGCCTCGCCCGGTTCCGATGGTCCCGGCAGGCGATAGCTGAAATACTCGGTCAAGGCGATGTCCTGACGCACCGCCCCGCCCAGCAAGCGATGCAGGGGCTGGCCTTCGGTTTTGCCGCGCGCATCCCACATGGCCAATTCGATGCCGGCAAAGACCCTTCGATGGGCTGCGACGTTGTCCCAAGGGGTATAGGACATGCCCGGGATGCAGGCCCGCGCGGCCGGGCCGATGTCCCGAATATCCCGGCCAATCAGCCGTTCTGCCATCCGGGCCACATCCGCCGCGCGATCGCCATCGGCACATTCGCCAAGGCCGCAGACGCCATCTTCGGTCAGAAGTTCGATCACGGTCTTGGTCAAGGACCCGGTCGAGCCATAGCTGAACCGGTAGGGGGCCCGCAGCGGGATGTTGACGGGCGTGGCACGGATGGATCGGATCTTCATGAGGTTTCCCCAAGCGACGGGCCCATGTTGGCTGGAAACTTCCGGGAAGAAAATCGCCAAATCCTGCGGCGGAGGAGTGCCAGTGGATTCTTTGGCAAGATCCTTCCCTTCAGTTGGGTGAAGAACCCACCTGATCCTGCCGAAGTCACGCTTGGCGCTGTCGCAGAGCGCGAGGTGCGGGGGGAAGTGAAACGCGCGATGGCGACCTTGGCGTGCGGTGCCCGAATGGTTCCGAAGTGGCTGGTCCTGTGCGGCGTCCTCAAGCGCCTTGAACTTGCGTCCGCCGCACAGCCCTGTTCCGGGCGTCATTGCTTTGACCACAGACACGCGCACCACGGCTTCGGACTGTCTGGCACACCAGAGGTTCTCGATGGGAAGCGAGGGCTTTGACTATTTGGCGCCGCCGGGGTCTGCGTCGGCATCCTTGACACCATGGCCCTTTCTTCGTCGGAACGACCCTCCGCCCGCCTAGGGCTGTTCGGTCGTCCGGCTTGGCGAAATCCTGGTCCTCTGATCATCCGCATCGTCCGCCTTGACGCCTTGTGCTTTGACTGGCGGGGAGCGGGTTGCGCCGACTGTGGACGGAACCGTGGCATCGGGCCGCCCCGTCGGATGCCGGCCACGCGTTGCGTGGGATATATGGCTGACACCCGGGGTCTATGGCACGGTATGACACCTGCGAAACACCCTTGGGCCTGCGGGCGTGGCGGTCCGCGCAACGATTGCGCGGGCGGCATTGGCAATCTGCTGCAGCAAGCTGCTGAAAAACGGCTGCGTTCCAGCAAACAGGGCCTGTGCGAATTGGGGTCTAAGCTGTCCGGAGAATTCCGCTATACTGCTGTCAATCCCAAGGAGGCGATGATGAGCTGGAACCCCGCGCTAGACCCCGTTCTGCCACTTGGCGATGCCGTGGATGCGATTGAAACCGTGATCATTCCGCGCGCCCGGGATCTGGGGGGCTTTGAGGTGCGCCGTGCCTTGCCTTCGGTTCAGCGGCAGATGGTCGGCCCGTTCATTTTCTTTGACCAGATGGGTCCGGCCGAGTTTCTGACCGGGAAGGGCATCGACGTGCGCCCGCATCCCCATATTGGTCTGGCCACCGTGACCTACCTGATGAAGGGGCGCATCCACCACCGGGACTCGCTGGGCACCGACAGCTGGATCACGCCGGGGTCGGTCAATCTGATGCATGCCGGACACGGGATCACCCATTCCGAACGGACCGATGGCACGGCACGCCAAGCCCCGCTGAGCCTGTTCGGGTTGCAGACCTGGCTGGCCTTGCCTCTGGATCACGAGGACGATCCTGCTGCCTTCCGCCACACCCCCGAGGCAGATCTGCCGGTGCTGGAGGGCGAGGGCAAACTGGTGCGCCTGATCCTGGGCGAGGCCTGGGGTGCGAAGGCACCGACGCCCACGGCTTCGGAAACGCTTTATGCCGACGCGACCCTTGCCGCCCATGCCGTTCTGCCCTTGCCTGACAATCACGAGGATCGGGGCATCTATGTGCTGTCGGGCGAAGTGTCGGTCGGCGGTCAGACCCATGCGGCGGGCGAGATGCTGGTGTTTCGCCCCGGCGACCGGCTGGGCATCAAGGCGGGGCCCTTGGGGGCGCGGGTGATGCTGCTGGGCGGGGCCACAATGGAAGGGCCGCGCCACATCTGGTGGAATTTCGTCGCCTCCTCGAAAGAACGGATCGAGGCGGCCAAGGAGGCGTGGCGCGCAGGTGACTGGCAGCATGGACGCTTCCAGTTGCCGCCGGGGGATGCGGCGGAATTCATTCCCGCGCCTGATCGGTAACAACACTGCCGCAGTGCGGCGAATGACGGACATGGCCTGCCAAAAACGACGGCTGCCGCACCCATCGGCTCCGCATGGCCGGCCTTTGGCCTTGGCACCTGCAACACTGCGTTTCTGACAAAGCGCCTCCGGGGCCAGTTGCCGGTTTGGCGCGACGTGATTACTCTTTCGATAAATAAATCCAAAGAATCATAAAGGAATGCATAGATGGCGACGATCACTCTTTCGACGGGCCTGGGCGAACAGGGCAAACTGACGGACTTCATCGACGGCGACCACCTGTTGCCGAACCCGTTTATCGACGGCGCTGCGAATTTGTATCTGCTGGATGTCAACTCGGCCCATGATGGGGCGGGTGTGATCTTGACGGCGAACCCGTTGAGCAATCCCTTCACCTATTCGGGTTTTACCCCGGTCGGTGGGCATGTGATTGCGGCCAGCTTCGTCGATTCCGGCGACCATGAATTGATTGGCGTGCAAGGTCTGGACATTGATCTGGCAGCCCTTTCCGCGGCCGTCACCGCGCACAACATCCTTGGCGTGCTGAATGCCGTGAATGGCGGCAATGACCATGTGAATGGGTCAAGCCTTGGGGACGATCTGACGATTGCCCCTGGCGCTGGCAATGACACGGTCAATGGTCTTGGCGGCAACGACAAGATCAACGGCGGCGCGGGCAGGGATCTGCTGATCGGCGGGGCAGGGGCCGACTCACTCGACGGTGGCGCGGGCGTGGATACGGCCTCCTATATCACGTCGACCTTGGGGGTTCAGGTGACTCTGAGCGGCGGGGCAGGCGTGGGCGGCGATGCGGCGGGCGACCGTTTGGTCCGCATCGAAAACCTTGTCGGGTCCTCTCATGCAGACAAGTTGACGGGCGACGGCAAGAGCAACACCATCACGGGCGGCGTCGGGCGCGACACCTTGGTTGGCGGCATCGGGAATGACGTGCTGTACGGTGGCGCAGGCGACGACAGCATCATCGGGGGTGTCGGCAATGACAAGCTGACGGGCGGCGCCGGGTTTGACCATTTCGTCTTCCATGCCGGCGACGGTGAAGACACGATCTATGGCTTTGCCGCCGACAGCACGGATTCCCTGCACGCCAAGCAAGACCACATCGTCGTGGCGTCTGGCACGCACTTCACCGGTGTGACGTGGATTGATCCGGTCACGCATGTGGCCGGAACCGAGCTGGATCTGTCTGACGTGAACTTTGTCGCGATGGGCAAGATCTTCCTGGAGAACGTGGCGCCCGGGTCGATCAGCGCGGACGACTTCGCATTGGGTTGAGCCGGATCGCCCTCCGGCCCGGCCTGTGGTCGTGGCACAGATCTTGCGACAAGAATCTTCCTGCGGGCGCTTGACGGCGCCGCGAGGCTTCCGTAATACCCCCTCACGTTCGGGCGGGCCCGGATGGCAATGCGGTGGTAGCTCAGTTGGTTAGAGTACCGGCCTGTCACGCCGGGGGTCGCGGGTTCGAGCCCCGTCCACCGCGCCAGCCATCCGCCCGCCCGAACGTGAAATCTGGTCGCAAGATCAGGGTTGTGACAAATGCGCGGTGGTAGCTCAGTTGGTTAGAGTACCGGCCTGTCACGCCGGGGGTCGCGGGTTCGAGCCCCGTCCACCGCGCCAGTCACAGAACGCGAAAACGCCCTCCGGAAACGGGGGGCGTTTCGTTTTTCAGGCCACCCGGCCGGCCCGAAATCGCAGTTGAAAAACACGACTGTACACGGCAATTCACCACAAGGTGAGCCCCCCTTACCCCGCGCAATGCCCCGCGCTACACCGATTTTCGCAAGGTCAAAGTCCGCCGGGAGATCCTGGACATCGCCGGACCGGCAGGCTTGGAGAGCCTTGTGACATTTCGGCCAAGAACCTCGGGACGGGGTCTTTGCGCCAAGGGAGAGACCCAGATGCGTTCGAACATCCTTACCCTGAGCCTGATTGCCGGCATGACGCTCGGCGGCGCTGCTTTCGCAGGCACCACCGCCACGACGACGGCCGCCACCACCACAGCCGCCGCCGCGGCCCCGGGCACCGCCACCGGCACCATCACCAAGATCAACGCCAAGGGCCTGTACGTCGTCCTGTCGGATGGCTGGCGCTATCACGTGACCGACGCTGCTGCGCTCAAGGACCTCAAGGTCGGCGAAAAGGTGAAGGTGACCTTTGAAATGAAGGGCAAGCACCACAACGCAACGGCGATCACCGCCGGCTGATTTCAGCCCTGCGCGCCCATGAAGAACGGGGATCCCCCACGGGTCCCCGTTCTTTCATTTTCGACGTCCGGATGTCTGAGAAAAGACTGGTAACGTATTGGTGATGCACGGTTTTTCACGCAGCTTCACCTGATGGTGAGCCCCCCTTAACGCGACTCAAACCCTGAGCTACACACCGTTTCACAAGGCCAGAGCCTGCCGGGCGACCCAAAAATCGCTGACACGACAGACCCGGAGTGCCTTGGACGTCGCTGCAAAAAGCGCCTCGCCAAAGAGGCCGCATATATCTGGAGAAACTGACATGCGTTCGAAAATCCTTCCCCTCGTTGTTGTCGCTTCCCTGTCGTTTGGCGGGATGGCCTTCGCTGCCGCGACCGACACCTCGGGCACGATCAAGTCGATTGACGAAAAGGCGCTGACCGTCACTCTGGAGGACGGCACCTCCTATCACCTGCCCGCAGGCTTCAAGGTCGCTGACCTGAAGGTTGGCGAGAAAGTCGTCGTGACTTGGGAAGCCAAGGGCGACCTGAAGGAAGCGACCGGCGTCAAAGCCCAATAATCACGCCACATCGGTGTGATGCAGCGGGGGTCTTCGGGCCCCCGTTTTGCTTTTCGCCCATCGGTCTGGTCTGGTACGGGCGACGGACCATCGCGGAAGATACAAATATACTAACCAAAGATTATTATATAAACTATTGATAATAAAGGAATAATCACGTCTTGTCACCGTCACGTGAGATGGGGTTTCGCCGCAAATTGAAGCGTCATAGACGGATCCTGCAAGTCCAGAGCCAGCCGCTCGACACCCTGGGGGTGGCGAAACGTCAGGCCCGGAGCGCCTTGCACGTTCTTGGCCCCGGTGTCCTACACCCCCGTAACATCCGGGCTTTTCCCACGGAGAGACTCACATGACCTCGAAATTCCTTCCCCTCGCCCTGATCGCCACCGTGATGATGGCCGGCGCTTCCTTTGCCGGTACCACCGCAGCGGTGACCGCACCGGCAACGGCCGCCGTCGCTGCTCCGGCCAAGGCTGCTGTCAAGGCCGTCGCCAAGACCACCGAAACCAAGGGCGTGATCAAGGCGATCGACGCCAAGGCCCACACCGTGACGCTGGAAGACGGCACCGTTTTCCACGTGCAATCGCACGTCAAGATCGCGGACCTGAAGGTTGGCGAGTCGGTCTCGGTCACCTCGAAGACCAAGGGCAAGATGAACATCGCCACCGCGATCGTCGCTGCCTGATCTGCGCCTTCCATGGCAAGGGAACGGGGGCCGCTTGGCCCCCGTTTTCATTTACAGCCGCAGGCGATAGCGGATGTGGCCGTCATTATGGACGAAGGTGTCGTAGAGGCGGCGCGCCGTGGTATTGTCGGCCTCGGTGTTCCAGTAAAGCCTGTGCCAGCCGCGGGACCGGGCCAAAACCTGCAGATCCTCGATCAGTGCCCGGCCCAGCCCCTTGCCGCGTGCATCGGCAGAGACGAACAGGTCCTCCAGATAGCAGTCATCGCCCATCACCCATGTCGAGGGGTGATGATGGTGAATGGCGAAGCCCAGAACCTTGCCGTCAACTTCTGCTAGTCGGGCTTGCAGTCGCGACGCCGGGTCCATCAGGCGGGCCCAAGTGTGGGCGGTGATGGCCGGGTCCAGCGCTTGCTGATAGTAGTCCAGGAAGCCCTGCCAGAGTTTGCGCCACGCCTCTTCGTCTGCGGGTGTCGCGTCGCGGATCAAACTGCGCGAAGTCATGCCAACTTCTCCAGAACCCGCGCCCAGGAACGGATGCCTTTGTGGAAACTGTCGAGGTCGTATTTTTCGTTGGGCGAGTGGATCTGGTCATCGTCCTTGGCAAAGCCCATCAGGATGGCGTCCATGCCGAGGTAGGTCTTGAAATAACCCGCCACGGGGATGGATCCGCCGGCACCGACATAGGCGGCAGGGATGCCCCATTCTTCGGTCAGGGCGGTGCGGCATGCGGCGAAGGCGGGATGGTCGATCGACATGACCGAGGCCGGGGAATTGCCATGGCCCTTCCAGTCCACCGTACAATCGGCGGGAAGCTGGGCTTCGACCCAAGCACGGAACGCTTCGCGCAGCTTGAAGGGGTCTTGTTTGCCAACCAGCCGGAATGAGACTTTGGCATGCGCTTCGCCGGGCAAGACGGTCTTGAAACCGTCGCCGGTATAACCGCCCCAGATACCGTTCACCTCGGCGGTCGGGCGTGACCAGAGCTTTTCAAGCGGCGTGCGGTCTTGTTCGCCCGCCGGGACCGACAGGCCGACATCGCCCAGGAAACGGGCGTGGTCGAAGGCAAGGTTCTGCCACTGGCTGCGCAACTCGTCCGACAGTTCCGTCACGCCATCGTAGAAGCCCGGCACCTGAACGCGGCCTTCGATGTCATGCAGGCCGGCAAGGATTTTCGACAGGATGTGGATCGGGTTCTGCGCAAGGCCACCATACATGCCGGAATGCAGGTCTCGGCTGGCAGCATGGATGGTGAACTCCTCACCCAGAAGCCCGCGCAGCATGGTGACGATGGCCGGGGCGCGGCTTTCGAACAGGCCAGTGTCGCAGATCAGCGCAACGTCGGCTTTCAGCTCTTCGGCATTGGCTTTCAGGAACGGGATCAGCGAGGGCGAGCCGGATTCCTCTTCGCCCTCAAGAAAGATCGTCAACTTGCCGGGCAGGGTGCCGTGAACGGCCTTCCAGGCGCGGCAGGCCTCGATGAAGGTCATCAGCTGGCCCTTGTCGTCGGATGAGCCACGGCCGCGCAGGATGCGGCCTTTCGGGGTCTCCTCGATGGCAGGGTCGAAGGGATCACGGGTCCAGAGCGACAGCGGGTCCACCGGTTGCACGTCATAGTGGCCGTAAAACAGCAGATGCGCGCCCGACCCGGTGCCGCCATGGGCCACCACCATCGGATGACCCGGCGTCGGGCGGCTGGAGGCATCAAAGCCCAAGGCCGCAAGGTCTGCCACCAACCAGTCGGCGGCCCTGGCGCAATCGGGCTTGTAGGCGGCGTCGGTCGAGATGGAGGGGATGCGCAGCAGGTCGATCAGGCGTTGAATCGCCTCGGGCAATGTGGCGTCGATCTGCTCCAGCACGGGGGCAAGGGTCATGGCGGTCTCCATCTTGTGATAGGCACCGCCAAGCCTAGCAGGCGCGCGGGGACTGTCCAGACCGGGAATTTCACGCTAGATGACCGCGGTGAATGCGATGGAGCGGCAGATGCGCAAGCTTTTGGGATATGGTCTGGTTGGCGTTGCCATGGCGGCAGCGGCTTGGTCAGGGGCGGCTTGGGCCAAGGATGTGCCGGTCGAGGTCAACACGCTTGATGGCGCGCAGATCACCCTGCATGTCTATCCGTTCCTGAAGGATCAGGAGTTGACGACCCTGCGACTGGTGGCCAAGAACTCTCAGGCGCTGGCGGTCTTTGTGCCGGGCGACAAATCCCATTTCTCGGCCCTGGCGCTGGCACCCGATGACGGGTTCCTGAAAGACGGCGCGCCGACGGAAACGGCCATTGCGCTCAGCGATTTCCCCGACGCGGCCAGTGCGGCCAAGGCGGTGACGGCGGCTTGCGATGCCAAACGCGGCAAGGCTGGCAAGCCCTGCGTGACCGTGCTGGAGATCGGCCCGAAGCCCTGACCCCACTTGAACAGGCGGGGGCGGCAAATTGCCGTCTGTCGCCCGAAGCGGTTTTGATGCAAATCAAAGGCACCGCAAGGAATTTGCCGCAAAGTATCGCGGACAGGAGAACACCATGACCTATGCATCTGCGCTCGATACCGCCTTGCAACGCCTGCACGACGAAGGGCGCTATCGCACCTTCATTGATATCGAGCGTCAGCAGGGTCATTTCCCGCATGCCAACTGGCACCGGCCCGATGGTACGACGCAGGACATCACGGTCTGGTGTGGCAATGACTATCTTGGCATGGGGCAGAACCCGGTGGTGCTGGCCGCAATGCATGAGGCGCTGGATGCGTGCGGCGCAGGCTCGGGTGGCACGCGCAACATTTCCGGCACCACGGTTTATCACAAGCGGCTTGAGTCGGAGTTGGCCGACCTGCACGGCAAGGAGGCGGCCTTGGTCTTCTCCTCGGCCTATGTCGCCAATGACGCTACCCTGTCGACCCTGCGGGCAATTTTCCCGGGGCTGATTATTTACTCGGATGCGCTCAATCACGCGTCGATGATCGAAGGGGTCCGCCGCGGCGGTGGCGAAAAGCGGATCTTCCGCCACAACGATGTGGCCCACCTGCGCGAACTGCTGGCCAAGGACGATCCGACGACGCCGAAGCTGATTGCGTTCGAATCGATCTACTCGATGGACGGCGACTTTGGCCCGATCGAAGCGATCTGCGATTTGGCTGAAGAATTCAACGCTTTGACCTATATCGATGAGGTGCACGCGGTCGGCATGTACGGCCCGCGCGGGGCGGGCGTGGCCGAGCGGGATGGCCAGATGCACCGGATTGACATCATCAATGCGACGCTGGCCAAAGCCTACGGCGTATTCGGTGGTTACATAGCCGCCAGTGCAAAAATGGTGGATGCGGTGCGGTCCTATGCCCCCGGATTCATCTTCACGACCTCGCTTCCGCCCACCGTTGCGGCGGGGGCCGCGGCTTCGGTGCGCTACCTCAAAACGGCGCAATATCTGCGCGATGCCCAGCAGACCAATGCCAAGATCCTGAAGATGCGATTGAAGGGTCTGGGCCTGCCGATCTTCGATCACGGCTCACATATTGTGCCTGTGCACGTTGGTGACCCCATCCATTGCAAGATGCTGTCCGACATGCTGCTGGAGGATTATGGCATCTACGTCCAGCCGATCAACTTCCCGACGGTGCCGCGTGGCACCGAACGGCTGCGCTTTACCCCCTCGCCGGTGCATGATTCGGCCCAAATCGACAAGCTGGTGAAGGCCATGGATCAGCTCTGGCAGCACTGTGCGCTGAATCGTGCGCAAGCCTCGGCCTGAGGGTTACTGCATATGCAAAGAGGCTTGCCCTGTGCTAGCCTTTGCGGAATACGAGCGGCCATGAGTCGTGTCTTAACGGCGACTCGGGAACGATACGGGGCAGTGATGGGGCAAGGCGCATGATCGGGCGGAAATTCCGCATACCGACGCCGGAGTTGGAGGGGCCAAAGGGCTTTGACGACTTCGAACTGCGGCTCGGTGACCTGATGAGGGGCGAACGCGCCACGCTTGGCAAATCACTTCTTGATGTGCAGCGCGAGTTGAAGATCAAAGCTTCGTATATCGCCGCCATCGAAAACGCAGATGTCTCTGCCTTTGAATCTCCCGGTTTTGTGGCGGGCTATGTGCGGTCCTACTCGCGCTATCTGGGCATGGATCCGGATGCCTCCTTCACGCGCTTCTGCATCGAGGCGAATTTTGAAGTGGCGCATGGCATGTCGGCGGCGGCCTCGGGTCAGATGATCAAGGCGGCGCGCAACCGGGTGCCTTTGGAAAACCGCGATCCCTTCGTGCATTCCAGCTTTGTGCCGCAGGGCGAAAGCCTGTTCTCCAAGCTGGAGCCTGGGGCAGTTGGGTCTTTCGCGGTGCTGATCGCGCTGATTGGCGCCTTGGGGTATGGTGGCTGGTCTGTGCTGCAGGAAGTGCAGCGCGTGCAACTGGCCCCGGTCAATGAAGCCCCCGCCGTGGTGGCCGAGATTGATCCGCTTGGCAACGTCAAGGGCGATGCACCGCTGGTGCGTTCCGCCCCGGCGGCGCAACAGTCCGCAGATGCCACGGGGTCTGGCGCCGATATGCTTTATCGGCCCGAGGCGCTGACGGTTCCCGTTCTGACCCCACGCGACGGTCCGATCGCGGCGATCAATCCCAATGACACGGCCGCACCCGTCACGGCCGTGTCGGCCAGTGCGGTGGATCAGGCTGTCGCGGCGGCTGCGGCGGGTGCCGATACCCCGGTGCAAGTTGTCGCCGATGCCGCCCCGGGGGTCGAAATCCTCGCGGTGCGGCCGTCTTGGGTGCGGGTGTCGGCGGTGGATGGCACCGTGCTGTTCGAAAAGATCCTGGACGCCGGCGAACGGTATTCGGTTCCGGCTTTGGCGCAGGCTCCGGTGTTGCGGGCGGGCAATTCGGGCTCGGTCTATTTCTCGGTGAAGGGCAAGACCTATGGCCCGGCATCGCCCGGCAGCAGCGTGGTCAAGAACCTGTCGCTGGATGTGGCGTCCCTGACCTCGACCTACCAGCTGGCGGATATTTCGGGCGATGCGGATCTGGCGCATTTCGTCAATGTGGCCGAGGCGACGCAAGTGGCCCCGGCGGCGGATTCCGCAGCGGCAGCGACACCGCAGAACTGAAGGTCTGGCGTTGCAGCGCCGTCGTGCGCGGCCTATCTTGCCCGCAGCGAACACGAGGACCTTTCATGAGCCACAATCCGATCCGCCCTTGGCGCAACATCGACCGTCGTGTCAGCCGCCAAATCCGGGTGGGTAAGGTGCTGGTCGGCGGTGACGCGCCGATTTCGGTGCAGACGATGACAAACACGATCACCTCTGACGTGAAAGCCACGCTGGAGCAGGTCCAACGCTGTGCCGCCGCAGGCGCCGACATCGTGCGGATTTCGACACCTGATGAGGATGCGACCCATGCGTTGAAGGCCATCGTGGCGGAAAGCCCGGTTCCCATCGTGGCCGACATCCACTTCCACTACAAACGCGCGATTGAAGCCGCCGAGGCCGGTGCCGCGTGTCTGCGCATCAACCCCGGCAACATTGGCGATGCCCGCCGCGTCGCCGAGGTGGTCAAGGCTGCCAAGGACCATGGCTGTTCCATCCGGATTGGCGTGAACGCGGGTTCCTTGGAAAAGCATCTCCTGGACAAGTATGGCGAGCCTTGCCCGGATGCCATGGTGGAATCCGGAATGGACCACATCAAGCTGTTGCAGGACAATGATTTTCACGAATTCAAGATCAGCGTGAAAGCCTCGGATGTCTTCATGGCGGCAGCGGCCTATCAACAGTTGTCGACGGTGACGGATGCGCCGATCCATCTGGGAATCACCGAAGCCGGTGGGCTGATTTCCGGCACGGTGAAATCGGCGATCGGTCTGGGCAACCTGCTGTGGATGGGCATTGGCGACACGATCCGCGTCAGCCTGTCGGCGGACCCAGTGGAAGAGGTCAAGGTTGGGTTTGAAATCCTGAAGTCGCTTGGTTTGCGGCACCGGGGGGTCACGATCATCTCTTGCCCCTCCTGTGCGCGGCAGGGTTTTGACGTGATCAAGACCGTTTCGGCACTGGAAACCCGCCTGGCGCATGTCACCACCTCGATGAGCCTGTCGATCATCGGCTGCGTGGTGAATGGTCCCGGCGAGGCGCTGATGACCGACATTGGCTTCACGGGCGGTGGGGCCGGCAAGGGCATGGTCTATCTGGCGGGCAAACAGGCGCATACGATGGGCAACGACAAGATGGTCGATCACATCGTCGAACTGGTTGAGAAAAAGGCCGCCGAGATCGAAGCTGCCAAGGTCGATTGAGCTGCGCTCCTTCCCGGAAAGAAATCAAACGCCCGGACCTTTCAGGGAAAGATCCGGGCGTTTTGCACTTTAAGCCGTCTGGCCGAATTTTCGCAGAAAATGCGGGACTTAACCCGCGCGCTCCTGTGCGACGATCTGCTTCATGCCATCTTCCGGCACATAGCCCCGCAGCATCTTGGTGTCGATCACGAAGGTCGGCGTGCCGGTGATGTTCAGCTTGGCCGCCAGTGCGTGGTTGGCATTGATGATGTCGGTCACATCCTTGCTGTCCATCTTGGCCATAATCTCCGCCGGATCGTAGCCCAGCGTCTTGGCCAATCGCCCCAGCGTCTCGGCATCGGGCGAGCCGCGCAGGGTGATCAGGGCATCATGAACGGCCTTGTAGGCGTCATCGCCATGCAGCATCCGCATCGCGATGGCGAATTTCGACGAGATCAGGGAATCGTCACCAAGGATCGGGAACTCTTTGACCACAAAGCGGATGTTGCCATCGGTCTTCACCAGATCCTCGACCTCGGAATAGGCCTTGCGGCAATAGGTGCAGCGGTAATCCATGAACTCCACAACGGTGATGTTGCCGTTCGGGTTGCCGCCGACCCAGCTGGCCGGGTCCTTGTAGATGGCGTCTGCATTGCTCGACAGGGTCTGGGTGTCAGCCTGTGCGGCCGCCTGATCCTGCTTTTGCTGCAAGACCTGCATCGCTTCCATGATCACTTCGGGATTGTCGATCAGGTACTGCCGCACCTCGGCCCGGAACGCATCGCGCTCGGCGGGCGTCATGTCACCCAAGCCACCGGCAAAAGAGGTTGAGGCCAGCAGGCAGGCAAATGTGGCAAGAGCAAAGCGGCGCATGACAGACCTTTGACGGGCGCGGGCGTTTCGACGGCTTGACGACAGCCTCGCGCGGGGGAACATGGGGGGGCAGGATGGGGCAGGTTGATGATAAGATCAAGACGGGGGCAAGTGGATGCCTTCATTGTGATGGATGTGGTGGAAGCCGCAAGGGCGGCCGAGGCGGCGGGCCGTCACATCATCCACATGGAGGTCGGCCAACCCGGCACCGGCGCACCCGCTGGGGCGAACCGGGCTGTGGCCAAGGCGCTGGCACAGCCCTTGGGCTATACGGTTTCCTTGGGCATTCCAGAGCTGCGGGCCGCGATAGCACAGCTTTACCGGCGCTGGTATGGCATCGATCTGGATCCGGCGCGGGTGATTGTCACCTCGGGTTCGTCGGGGGCGTTTCTGTTGGCATTCACGGCGCTGTTTGACGGCGGCGACCGCGTCGGTCTGGGCGAACCGGGCTATCCGTCTTATCGGCAGATCCTGAAGGCGCTGGACCTTGTGCCGGTGGGCATCCCGTCCCGCGCGGAAAACCGCCTTCAGCCAGTGCCTGCCGATTTGGAAGGACTGGATCTGCAGGGCCTGATCGTCGCCTCTCCGGGCAATCCCACCGGGACGATGCTGGACCGCAAGGCTTTGGCCGCCTTGATGGAGGTTTCCGCGGCCCGCACCATCAACTTCGTTTCCGACGAGATTTACCACGGCCTGCACTATGGCGACCGCGCGGTGTCGGCTTTGGAGATCGGGAATGAGGCCTATGTGATCAATTCCTTCTCGAAATACTTCAGCATGACCGGCTGGCGGGTGGGCTGGATGGTGGTGCCCGAGGATCACATCCGCACCGTGGAACGTCTGGCGCAGAACCTGTTCATCTGCGCGCCACATGTGGCGCAGGTGGCCGCCTTGGCCGCACTTGACTGCATCGACGAACTGGAAGCCAACCGCGCCACCTATGCCGCAAACCGCCAGTTGATGCTGGATGGTTTGCCCAAGGCGGGGTTTACACGGATCGCCCCTCCGGACGGTGCGTTCTATGTCTATGCCGATGTCGGCGATCTGACGCAGGATTCGCTGGCGTTTTCGGCCGAGCTGTTGCGCGAGGCGGGTGTTGCCGTGACCCCGGGTCTTGATTTCGACCCGCAGCGCGGGGGAAAGACCTTGCGGTTTTCCTATGCACGGGCCACGGCGGATATCGAAGAAGGCTTGCGCCGGCTGCAGGCCTATATGGGCCAGCGTCGGTGAACGGGGCGGGCCGCCGGGGGTTTCACACCCCCGGACCCCCGTGGGATATTTGGACCTGGATGAAGGGGTGGGGCGTGCGGTTTGTGATAAGCCTACTTGTGCTGCTGTTCGGTTTTACAGGTCCCGGCCCGGCGCAGACGCTTTCCGCCCTGGCCCGGCTGGAGCCGGCGAAGAGCCATCTGGTCGATGCAAGCACGGGAGTTGATCTGCAACTGGCGATCAGCCAGCCAGTGCCGTGGCGGGTGCGGGTGCTGGACAATCCACCGCGCCTGATCGTCGACTTTCGCGAGGTGGACTGGTCGGGTCTGAGCCAGATGCAGCAAAGCAGTGCCGATGTGCTGGGGCTGCGGGCAGGGGTCTTCCGGCCCGGCTGGTCGCGGCTGGTGGTGGATCTGATGGGCCCGATGGTGGTGGATCAGGCCGGGATGGCGACCGATCCGGACACGTCCGTGCACATCACGCTGCGTCCGGCCTCGCAGGAGGAGTTCGCGGCCAAGGCGGCGGAACCGGAACCGCAGGGCTGGGCCTTGCCCAAGCCTGCGCCATTGGTGCCGGTGCCGCCGCGGGGCAAGGGGCCGCTGATCGTGGTGCTGGACCCCGGGCATGGTGGCATTGATCCGGGGGCCGAGGCGGGGGGGCAATCCGAGGCCAAGCTGATGATGGTCTTCGCCCGCGAGTTGAAAGAGGTTTTGTTGCGCGACGGAGGCTTCAACGTGATCCTCACGCGGGAGGATGACACCTTCGTGCCGTTGGAAACCCGCATCTCGATCGCCCATATGGCGGGGGCGCAGGTCTTTCTGGCACTGCATGCCGATGCGCTGGCCGAGGGCGAGGCCGTGGGGGCCACGGTCTACACCTTGGCGAACGAGGCGACGGACAAGGCCAGCGCCACCTTGGCCGAGCGGCACAACCGCGACGATTTGCTGGCGGGCGTGGACCTGAGCCAGCAGGACGACGTGGTGGCGACGGTCCTGATGGATATGGCGCGGGCCGAAACCCAGCCACGCACCGCAAGGCTGGCGGATGAAATGGTTGCGGCCATTCAGGGTGCGGGTATCCGCATGCACCGACATCCACATCAGGAGGCAGATTTTTCGGTGCTGAAATCGGCCGATATCCCCTCGATCCTGCTGGAGGTGGGATTTCTGTCCTCGGACAGCGATCTGGCCCATCTGCAGGATCCGCAATGGCGGGCGACCATGGCCGCGGCAATCCGCGACGGGTTGAAGGCCTGGGCCAAGGCGGATGCGGCGCAGGCCGGTGTCAGCCCGTAGGCGGGTTTGCACCGGGAACCGGTGAACTTTCACGTCAACGTTTTGACCATCCGTTGCGGCGCGCGGTATAAGGACGCCACTCAAAGGGGGCGCTCGGTGCTCAGGTTTATCGTGTCGATCTTCGGGGCCATCTTTTCGATGGTCACGCTGGGACTGTTGTTTGCGGCCCTGACCGTGGGCGGCGTCTTCTACATGTATTCCCGCGACCTGCCGAGCCATGAGAGCCTTGCCCAATACGCGCCGCCAACAATCAGCCGGATTTACTCGGCCGAAGGTCAGTTGATGGACGAATTCGCCACCGAACGGCGACTTTTCGTGCCGATCAGCGATATTCCCGATCTGGTCAAGGACGCCTTCATCTCGGCCGAGGACAAGAACTTCTACACCCATCCCGGTTATGATCTGCATGGCATCATCGCCGCAGCCTGGGAGGCGATTCGCTCGCATGGGCAGAACACGCGCGGGGCGTCCACAATCACACAGCAGGTGACCAAGAACTTCCTGCTGTCGGGCGACCGCACGGCGGAACGCAAGATCAAGGAAATCATCCTGGCAACCCGGCTGGAGCAGACGCTCAGCAAGGACCGAATTCTGGAACTGTATCTGAACGAGATTTTTTTGGGTCAGAACAGCTATGGCGTGGCTGCCGCCGCCCAGACTTATTTCAACAAGACCCTGACCGAGTTGACACCGGCCGAGGCCGCCACCTTGGCCTCGCTGCCCAAAGAGCCGTCGAATTTTCACCCGGTCCGCAACAAGGCCCGCCTGGTCGAGCGCCGGAACTATGTGCTCAATGAAATGGAACAGAACGGCTATCTGGATCAGGCGACCGGAGAGGCGGCCAAGGCGGAAGAGCTGAAAACCGTGCAGGGCGGTGACATTCCGGCCTATCGCAATACCATGCCGCCGCGGGATTACTTCACCGACGAAATCCGTCGGCAATTGTCGGGCACCTTTGGAGAGAACGAGTTTTTCACCGGCGGCCTGTCGATCCGCGCCACCGAGGACCCGGACCTGCAAAAGATCGCCGCCAAGGCGCTGCGCGACGGACTTGAGAAGTACGATCGCGATCAGGGTGTGTGGCGCGGCACCGGCAAGGTGCTGGCCCCTCAGGATCTCGGTGCGGATGCCTGGCGGGCGGCCCTGGCCAATGTGGCGAACCTGCCGCGCGACGTCGAAGGCTGGAATGCTGCGGTCGTGCTGTCGGTGGATGACACCACCGCGACGGTTGGCATCGAGGGCGAGGACGCCCCTGCCAGCATTCCGGCCAAGGATGTGAAGTGGGCGCGCAAGCGCAACGCCGATGGCTCGCTTGCGGCCAAGGCCAAGGTGCCGGCCGATCTGGTTGCGCCGGGCGATGTGGTGATGGTCACCAAGGTCATGGCGGCGGATGGCAGTCTGGACCACTGGTCGCTGCGGCAGGTGCCCGAAGTGCAGGGCGGCTTCATGGCGATGGACGTGAACACCGGCCGGGTGATCGCAATGCAGGGCGGGTTCAGCTACGAGGATTCCGTCTTCAACCGCGCCACTCAGGCGGCACGCCAGCCGGGGTCGAGCTTCAAGCCCTTCGTCTATGCGGCTGCGCTGGATTCCGGCTATACACCCGCCACCATCATCGTGGATGCGCCAATCACGGTGGACACGCCGCAGGGCCTGTGGACGCCGAAGAACGCCGAGGCGAAGTATTATGGTCCGGTTCCAATGCGCACCGGGATCGAGCAAAGCCGGAACCTGATGACGATCCGGATTGCCCAGGAAGTCGGCATGGACACCGTCGCGGGCTATGCCGAACGGTTTGGCGTCTATGACCATCTGCAACCCCTTTTGGCCAATGCCTTGGGCGCGCAGGAGACGACGCTGTTCAAGATGGTTGCGGCCTACGCCATGTTCGCCAACGGCGGCGAGCGGGTGGAGCCGACGCTGGTTGACCGTGTGCAGGATCGCTACGGCAAGACGATCTACCGCCACGACGCGCGCACCTGCACCGATTGTGGCAATGACAGCCTGCCGCCCGGCATGGCGCTGGACATCACCAACAACCGCGAGCGGGTGATGAATGCGATCACGGCCTACCAGCTGACCTCGATGCTGCAGGGGGTGATCTTCCGGGGAACCGGAACCGGGGTGCATTTGCCGGTGCCGGTGGCGGGCAAGACCGGGACGACGAATGACGCCAAGGATGTCTGGTTCATCGGCTTCACCTCCAACCTCGTGGCGGGCTGCTACATGGGCTATGACAACCCGCGCACGCTGGGGCCGGGCGCCTTTGGCGGGACGCTTTGCGTGCCGATCTTCCAGGCCTTCATGGAACAGGCCGTCAAGCGCTTTGGCGGGACTGATTTCAAGGTGCCGGACGGCGGGCATTTCATCAATATCGACCGCTATTCGGGTGCCCAGTTGCCCGATGGGGCGACCGGGCCGAATGTGCAGCCGGAATACTTCCGCGATGGCGAGGAACCGGTGTTCGGCCTTGGCGCCATGGTGGACGGTGGCTTTGGCATGGGGCAGGATCTGCCCCTGTTTGCCGCCGGGGAAACCGACCAGACCGATCAGTCCGGCCAGACCACCACCGTCACCAACGGCAATGGCGAGACCTCGACCGTGCAGAAGAAGGCCGCCTTCGGCAGTGCCAGTTCCGGGGGCCTGTACTGAGGTGTCAGGTTAGATGGGCAAAATGCCCATCCTACCTTGTCCCGCCCGCCGTCTGCCGCTAAATCCCGCCGCAACCTCTCTGCAGCCCCATCGAATAGGGAACCCTCACCATGCGCGCCGAAACCCTCAACCATGTCGAAGCGATCAAGAAGTCGCTGCGGCTTCTGGGCCAGCGGATGGACGTGGAAACCGCGCCGCACCGGCTGGAAGAGTTCAACGCCATGATCGAGGCGCCGGACCTGTGGAACGACCCGGCCAAGGCCCAGAAGCTGATGCGGGAACGCCAGGGGCTGATCGACGCGCAGTCGACCTTTGATCTGATCGGCAACGGTTTGCGCGACAATGTCGAACTGATCGAACTGGGCGAGGCCGAGGGCGACGAGGAAATCGTCACCGAAGCCGAGGCGGCCTTGAAGGCGCTGGTAGACCTTTCAGCGCAAAAGGAACTGGAAGCTCTGCTGGACGGCGAGGCCGATGGCAACGACACCTTCCTGGAAATCAACGCCGGCGCGGGTGGGACGGAAAGCTGCGATTGGGCCTCGATGCTGGCGCGGATGTATGTGCGCTGGGCGGAAAAGAAGGGTTACACGGTCGAGATGCAGTCCGAAACGCCGGGCGAAGAGGCGGGCATCCGTTCAGTTGGCTACAAGATCAGCGGCAAGAATGCCTATGGCTGGCTGAAGTCGGAGGCGGGGGTGCATCGTCTGGTGCGGATTTCGCCTTATGACTCGGCGGCGCGGCGGCACACCTCATTCTGTTCGGTCTGGGTCTATCCGGTGGTGGATGACAACATCGAGATCGACGTGCAGGACAAGGACATCCGGATCGACACCTACCGGTCCTCGGGGGCGGGTGGTCAGCACGTCAACAAAACCGACTCGGCCGTGCGGATCACCCACTTCCCGTCAGGGATCGTGGTGACCTCAAGCTTGAAGTCGCAACACCAGAACCGCGACATCGCCATGCAGGCGTTGAAGAGCCGCCTCTACCAGCAGGAACTGGACAAACGCAACGCGGCCATTCTGGAAGCGCATGAATCGAAGGGCGAGGCGGGCTGGGGCAACCAGATCCGGTCCTACGTCTTGCAGCCCTATCAGATGGTCAAGGACCTGCGCACCGGGGTCGAAACCTCGGACACCGGCGGCGTGCTGGATGGCGATCTGGACCGCTTCATGGCCGCCACGCTGGCCAAGGACGTCTCCGGCAAGTCGCGCGCCGATGCGATGGGCGAAGACTGAGCGTTCTTTCCCGGTCGCCTGCAAAATAGTCGCATCTGGCCTTGTCATGCCTGTTGCGTGATCGGGGCCAAATGTCGCACCTTGCCGTCAGACCGCTCTGCCTTGCCCCCAAGGTCGGAGCGGGGGGCCACGCCCCCCGCACCCCCGTGGAGTATTTGGCAAAGAGCAAGAGAAAGCGCGCGGGGAGGCGCGTGGCGGTCTGTTGGGAGGAGACAGCATGGCTGTGGTGGAGAATGCGTCACCGGTTCAGGTGACGGTGATGGCGGCCGATGCTTCGGATATTCGGGCCGCCTTGCAGGCGGGTTGGCGCGATTTTCGGAAGGCGCCGCTGTTCGGCATGGCCTTCGCGCTGGTCTATGTGCTGGGCGGCTGGCTGATCGTGGCGGCGCTTGGCCTGAAGGGGCAGCTGTGGTGGACGATCCCGGTCTCGGCCGGGTTTCCCATTTTGGGGCCTTTCATCGCCTGCGGGTTCTATGAAATCTCGCGCCGGATCGAGGCGGGCGAGGCTTTGTCGCCTGGCGCCATCTTCGGTGTTATCCTGCGGCAGAAGGACCGGCAGATCCCCTCGATGGCGGCGGTGATCGTGGTGTTCTTTCTGTTCTGGAATTTCCTGAGCCACATGACCTTCGCGCTGTTTCTGGGCACCTCGACCCTGACCAATGTCACTTCGTCCTTGACCATCTTCACCACGCCGCAGGGCATGGCGATGCTGGGGATGGGCACGGTCGTGGGGGCCTGCTTTTCCACGCTGCTGTTTGCGTTGGCCGTGGTCAGCTTGCCGCTTCTCTTGGACCGCGAGGTGGATTTTGTAACGGCCATGATCACCTCGGTTCGGGCGGTGACAGTGTCGCCGGTCGTGATGCTGGGCTGGGGCGCGCTGATTGCCGCCTCGTTGTTTGTGGCGATGGTGCCGGGGTTTCTGGGGCTGTTCGTGGTGCTGCCACTTTATGGCCACGCCAGTTGGCATCTTTACCGCAGGCTCATCGTCTGAGCAGGCCAAAGGCCGACACCGCCGCCGCCGCGAGGGCAAGGCCCGCCGAAGTGGCGGCGATATGCGCGAAGGCAAGGCTGGTCGCCGCCCGATGCGCGTCAGAGGTGAAGGGCAGGGCGAAGCCGGGCATTTCCGTCGATATCGGGCCATAGGACAGCGTGGCGATCCGCCCCATCAAGGCCACGGCAATCAAGGCGGCCGCCCGGGCGGTGGCGTTGTTGATGCCAGAGGCGGCGCCTTGGTCGGCATCGGGCGCATGGGCCATGACGGCGGCGGTGAGCGGGGCCACCAGCAGGGCAAGACCCAAACCCGTGATGACGCAGAACGGCACGGTCAGGCGCCAGAACTGCTGCTGGGGAGCGAAGTGGGCGATCAGCCCATATCCCATCGCCACGGTCAGGCAACCCAGCGTCAGGGGCCAACCCGGCCCGATCCTGTCAGACAGCCGCCCCGCCCGAGAAGACAGGCTTGCGATCAGAACAGACCCCGGCAGAAAGGCCGCCGTGATCCCCAGCGGAGAGACACCCCAGGCCGAAATCGCCGTCATCGGCAGATAGAAGCTGAAGCCGTTCAGCCCGATATAAAGAAGCAGCGTGGCAAGGTTCACCGCACTGAAGGCGCGGTCGTGGAACAAGCCAAGGCGTATCATCGGGGCCCTGAGCCGCGCCTCAAGCCAGACAAAGCCCAATGCTGCCAGCAGCGATAGGCCTGCGGCGGGCAGGGCGAGCGCCTGTCCCTCGGTCAAGGCCACGGCCAGGGCACCCAGACACAGCGTCGCAAGTCCGGCACCCCACAGGTCCACCGGCGTCCCCGGGCGGCCGCGGTCCGGGTTGGCATGGCGCGCCAGAAGCCACAAGGCGGCACCGCCCAAGGGCAGGTTCAACGCGAAGATCGCCCGCCAGGCGTCGCCCCCCGCAAGGGTCAGCACCAGCCCGCCAAGGATCGGCCCTCCGGCGGTGGTGGCGGTGGCGGCGGCGGCCCACAGGCCAAGGGCGCGACCGCGTTCCTCGCGCGGATAGGCGCGTGAGACAAGGGTCATCGACCCCGGCACCATGAAGGCTGCCCCCATGCCCTGCAGCGCGCGGGCGGCGATCAGCAAGGGGATCGACGGGGCCGCAGCGCATAGCATCGAACTGATGACAAAGGCCGCGATGCCGCCCTGAAACATCCGGACCACGCCGAAACGGTCCGACATCGCCCCACCCACAAGGATGAGCGCCGTCAGCGCCAGCAGGTAGCCGCCCTGCACCCATTCGGCAGCACTCAACGTGCCCCCCAGACTGGCGCGGATCGAGGGCAGGGCGATGGCTGTGACCGACGAATCGATAAAGCCCATGGCCGAGGCCAGAACGGCAGCGGCCAGCAGGTAGCCGGGTCTGGTGCGGCAGATCGGGGATTGTGTCATGCCCGGCAAGGTGGCGCAGGCGGCGGCTGCGGTCTAGGCCTTCTGCGACCTTTGTCTGGCGGCTTCGGGCGGCAGGGTGCGGTTGAAGCGCCGCGAAAGGTCAACCCACAGGGACAAATCCGCAGGGCGCGGTGTCACAAAGATCCAGGCCTTCACCGTGCTCCCACCGATGCTCCTTGGCGTGGCGCCCTGCGCCAAGGCGCGCGGCACGGCTTCGATGCGGACCCCTGTGATCAGGTCGCCGGTGTGGGTGCCGATCACCAGATTTCTGGTGAGTGTAAACCAGACGCCGCCAATCCTCCTGCGGATTTCGGCTTTACAAGCCTGCATCAGGGCGGTCAGCGCTTCCAGCTTCGGGCCTCCAAACGAAGACGGGCACCGGTTTCCCGATGCCCGCGTTCTGCAAGAAGGTGGGTTCAGATCCCGTCTGAACCGCTGGCTCCGGGCGGCGGCAAGGCACCGCGGCTGGAGGCCAGCGGGTCTTCCTGACGCTGGACCGAACCTTCGAAATGAGCGCCCGATTCGATGGCGATGGTCTTGTGGATGATGTCGCCCTCGACCCGCGCGGACGACGTCAGCCGGACCTTCAGGCCCCGGACCCGACCAATCACGCGGCCGTTTACGACGATATCGTCAGCAACGATCTCGCCCCGGATGGTGGCGCTTTCGCCGACCGTCAGCAGATGGGCGCGGATATCGCCCTCGACCGTGCCTTCAACCTGGATATCACCCGAGGTCTTCAGGTTGCCCACGACTGTCAGATCGGACGACAGGATCGACGGCCCGGCTTTGCCCTTGGGGGCAGACGGCGTGTAGTCCATCGCAGGTTTTGTCACAGGGGCCTCCGGCGCCTTTGGTTTTTCGCTCTCGCCAGCCTTGGGACCGGGTTCATTGATGCGGCTCTTAGAAAACATCTTTCGCTGCCCTTATGAAGGTCATCGGATTTACGGCAGTGCCGCTTAGACGGACCTCGTAGTGAAGGTGAGTGCCGGTAGACCGGCCTGAGTTGCCCATATCACCGATTTTTTCGCCACGCGATACCTTTTGACCGACATTCACTTCGATCTGCGACAAGTGGCCGTACCGGGTTTCGATGCCGAAGGCGTGTTGCACCTTGATCAAACGGCCATATCCGCTTTCCCAACCGGCATAGGTGACGGTTCCATCGGCAGTCGCATAGACCGCAGAGCCATAATCGCCCGCCAGATCCTGTCCTTCGTGCATCCGCGCCGATCCATTGATCGGGTCGTCGCGCGTGCCAAAGCCCGAGGTGAAGCGGAATGTGGACTTCAGCGGCAGACCCAGCGGCACCTTGAAGGCGGCGATTCGGTACATGTTCAGCGTATCCAGGCCTTGCAGGATGGCATTGGCCCGGGTCTCGTCCGGGCTTCCAGACAGGCCCATGGTAGACAGCGCAATCGGCGACAATGGCCCGCCCTGACCGGAGTAGCCGGATTTCACGGTGGCAATCAGGTCGTCGGGGTTCAGGCCGGCCGCCTTGAACATCTTGTCCAAAGGCTCGACCGAGACGGTCAGCGCCTCTTCGAGCTTGCCGAAGATGATGGTGTTGCGCGCCTCAAGTTCGGCCTTCTGCTTGGCGACGGCGGCGGTGCGGTCCTGTTCGGTCACCACATCGGCAGCCTGAGAGTCACGGTCCTTGGCCGTATCGGTCAGGGCCTGCGCCATGATGTCCAGCGTGGCTGCGATATCCTGCGTCTGACCCATGTCGGTATGCGTGGTCCCGGGCTGGGTGTTCAGCGCAACCTGGGCCTGTGCCGCCTCGCCCCGCGCCTCGTCGCGCTCGCGGATCGTGCGGCGCAGAGTGTTCTGGATCACATCGATCCCGGTCTCCAACTCACGCAGGCGGGTTTCAGAGGCGAGCAACCGTTCCTGCATGGCCGACACCTGCGTCAGCGCCAGATTGAAGCGTTGCTGGGCGCTGGCGGCTTCAGCCACACGCAGGTCACGATCATCGGACAAGGCGTTCAGACGTTCTTCATAAAGCGCGGTCTGGCGCTGGACCTGTTCGCGGGAAGACCCTGAGTTGATGAAATCCATCAGAAGGATGGCCGTCGCAAAGATCGTCCAGCCGACAGCCAGAACCCCAACCACCACGCTGATCGCCTGCGTCATGGGCCTGAGCCGGATGAAGCGGGTTGTGGCGTCGGATTTCAGGAACAGGCGCTGTTCCGGGAACCGGGGTTCAAGCCAGAGGTTTATGCGATAGGCGAGCCTTGTCAGCACGTGCTGTCCGTTCTGGGGAAATATCAATGGCAATACCCGCCCAGAACGGGCGTTCGATCGTGATTAGCCAGCGCCGACCGCCCTCGCAACTCTTTTGGCCGCGCGCCGGTCCCGCTTCGCGGGAATCCGCCGGGGTCAGCTCTCCGCCTTGGCCCCAGTTCCGGCGGCTTCGGTCAAGGGCCAGTAGAAATCGGGCGGCAGCCCCGCCTCGGCCCGCTTGGCCTCGTTGAAGGGTGGTTTCAACAGACCATGAAAATAGCGGCGCACAAGGTCGTGGAAGGCCTCTTTCGGGTCCAGTCCATCGCGCCCGCAGAGCCAGTTGAACCATTTCGATCCATAGGCGACGTGAGCCACCTCTTCGGCATAGATGACCTCAAGCGCGTCGATGGCTTGGGTTTCCCCTGCAGCGCGGAAAAGGTCTATCATGCCCGGCGTCACATCAAGGCCGCGTGCCTCCAGCACCATCGGAACCACGGCCAGGCGTCCGAACAGGTCCTGCGCCGTGTCCTCGGCCGCGCGCCACATCCCGGCATGGGCGGGCAGGGCGCCGTAATGACTGCCCAGCACCTCCAGACAATCGCAGATCAGGTTGAAGTGCTTGGCCTCGTCATCGGCGGCCTTCACCCAGTCGTCGTAGAACCCCAAAGGCATTGGCAGATCCGCGAAGCGGGCGATGATGTCCCAATGCAGATCAACGGCGTTCAATTCGATATGGGCAATCGCGTGCAGCATGGCGATCCGCCCCAGCGCGCTGCCCGGCCGCCGGCGGGGCACATCGCGCGGCGACAGCAGTTCCGGCTTTTCAGGACGCGCGGGCTGGTCGGGCGGCACGGCCCGACCAATTTCCAGCGGCATCCCGGCGGCCCGCGCGGCAAACCATGTGGCCGCATGGGCCCGCCCCAAAGCGGTCTTGGTCCGCCCGTCAGAGGTGCCGAGCACCTCAACCGCCATCTCGGCCAATGTCATTGCGCGGCCCTTTTCCTTGGTCCATCAATATCCCACGGGCGGCAAGCGGGTCCGCCAAGCGCCCCTCAGCCCTTCACAGCCGCCAGCACCTCAGCCGCGTGACCCTTGACCTTGTCGACCTTCCAGATCTGCGCGACGCGTCCCTCGCCGTCGATCAGGAAGGTGGATCGCAGCACCCCCTGCACCAGCTTGCCAAAGAACAGCTTCTCGCCAAAGGCGCCCCAGTCTTCCATCATATGGCCGTCCTTGTCCGACAACAGCGGGAAACCGATGCCCATCTTGGCGGCGAACTTGTCGTGCTTGGCCACGGAATCCTTCGACAGCCCAAGCACCTTGACCCCGGCTGCGGCAAACGCGGGCAGATGGGTGTTGAAATCCATCACCTCATTGGTGCAAGTGGGCGTGCCGTCGGCGCCATAGGTAAACAAAACCACCCGGGCCGGGCGCAAGGTGGACAGCGTCACCGACGTGCCGCCATCGCGGGGAAGGGTGAAATCGGGGGCCATCTGGCCTTGGACAACTTCAGACAACATGGGCGGCTCCTTGCCTTGTGATCGACCGGTCCTTGGCGATCTAGTTGCCTTTCGGCGAAGATAAAGGCAACGGCTGGTTTGCAAAAACAACAAGAGGCAGACATGGCGGTGGCAGGACAGGAAGGTGGGGCTGGGGCGATCCCTGATGCCACCTTGACGACCGCCACACCTTCGGCGGGCGGGGCAGGTGGTGCGGGCCAAGACCTGCCGCCCCTGCTGCTGCGTCCGCAAGATCGCCTGCCCGAAGAGGCCCCCGAGGACAGGCTGCAGGCCGAAGCCGCTCCGCCGGCGCGCCGAAACCCAGTGCGCCGCCGCTCCCGGGTTGGTCGTACATGGTTTGGCGGCCGCATTCTGTTTCTTGTGGTCCTGTTCGGTCTGGCGGCGCTTGTGTTGGGTGCGGTCGGTCGTCCCATCCAGATGCCGGTCTTCGTCGTGGCCGAAGTCGAGGCGCGGTTGAACCACGCGCTGGCCGAGGCCTTGCCGGAAGGAGCGCTGTCGCTGGGCGGCATCGAGATCACGGTGGGCGATGACTGGGTGCCGCATCTGGTGCTGGAGGATCTGCGCCTGTTGCAACTTGATGGCCAGACCCTGCTGACCTTGCCCGAAATCCAGTTGAACCTTGATCCCTCCGGCCTTCTCGCCGGACAGGTGCGCGCACAAAGCCTGCGCATCGTCGGCGCCCGCATCGCCATCCGCCGCGACCGCGACGGGCATTTCGATCTGGCGCTCGGCTCGGGGCAGGGGCCGAAGATCGACAGCCTTGCCGCCCTGTTCGCGACGCTTGACCGCGCCTTTGCCCTGCCCGCCCTGACCCACCTGCACACCGTCGAGGCCGAGGCCCTGACCCTGTCGATGACCGACCTGCGGGCCGGGCGGACGTGGGAGGTCGGCGATGGTCACCTTTCGATCGAGAACCGCCCCGATGAGTTGGCTGCGCAGTTGAGCATGACCCTTGTGGCCGGCGGCAGTACACCGGCCCGGGCGGTGGTGACGGCGATTGCCGCCAAAGGGGCGGGTACGGCGCGGATCTCGGCGCAGGTCGACGGTGTTGCGGCGCGCGATCTTGCCGCGCAGACCCCGCTTCTGGGCTGGCTTGGCGTGCTGGATGCGCCGATCTCGGGCAGGATCGCGGCGACGCTCGACACCACGGGTATCACCGCCCTGGATGGGCGTCTTGATATAGCGGCGGGCGCCTTGCAGCCCTCGGCCAAGACGACCCCGATTCCCTTCGACCATGCCAGCCTCGGCCTGGGATATGATCCTGCGGCAGGCCGGATCCTGCTGACTGACCTGTCGGTGCAAAGCCAGACGCTGCGCCTGACCACCAAGGGCCAGGCCTATATGGTGGACGAGGCCGGCCAGACCATCTCGGGCCCGCTCTCGGGCCGCCGCCCCGCCGCCTTTCTGGGCCAGATAGAGGTTTCCGACCTCAAGGTCGATCCGGCGGGCCTGTTCGCCGCTCCCGTGCAGTTCAGTCAGGGGGCGGTGGACCTGCGTCTGCGGCTGGATCCCTTCTCGGTCGATATCGGACAGGTGTCGCTTTCGAACGGATCCGAGCATCTGGGCCTGTCCGGACAGGTCGCGGCAGAGCAAGGGGGCTGGCGGGCAGCGTTCGATCTGACGCTGAACCAGATTTCCCGCGACCGCCTGCTGGCGATCTGGCCCCTGCGTCTGGTGCCGGGCACCAGATCATGGGTGGCCAACAACATCCGCAACGCAGATCTTTCGGACGTGCGCGCCGCCGTTCGGATTGCCCCTGGCACCGAGCCCAAGGCAGAGTTGTCCTATGATTTTGCCGGGGCCGAGTTGCATTTCATGCCGAAGATGCCGCCGGTGACCGGGGCCGACGGGTATGCGACAATTCAGGGCAAGGTTTACACGCTGGTCATGTCGCGGGGCCATCTGCTGCCGCCGCAGGGCGGCCCGATCGACGTGTCGGGTAGCGTGTTTTCCGTGCCGGACATCACCCGAATTCCCGCCTGGGCCAAGGTCGAGGTGCATATGACCGGGGCGGTGACGGCGATCCTGTCGTTGCTGGATCAGCCGCCGTTCCACTATCTGGAAAAGGCCGGGCAGCCGGTGGATCTGGGAGAGGGTGTGGCCAGTGTATCCGCGCAGGTCACCTTGCCGCTGATCGCCCGGGTGATGGCGTGGGACGTCGGTCTGAAGGCCTCGGCCGAGATTTCAGATTTTGCGTCTGATCTTCTGGTCAAGGGGCACCATGTGACGGCGCCGATGCTGCACATCGCGGCCACCACGAAGGGCATGACCATTTCTGGCAAGGGCATGATTGGCAAGGTGCCGTTTGACGCCACCTTTGCGCAGGACTTCCCGACCCAGATCCCCACCCCGCAAGAGCTTGCCGCGCAGGACGTGGTGCCCGAAGGCGTCTTCATTGCCCCGGCAATCAGCCCTGCAGCACCCGCAGAGGTCACCGGTCAGGTCACCCTGTCACAGGAGGCTGTCAGCGAGTTCGGCCTTGGCTTGCCAAAGGGCATGGTCACCGGGCAGGCCCCGGCCGATGTCACGCTGACCTTGCCCAAGGGCGCCCCCGGCCACTTGCACCTGACCTCGGGCCTTCAGGGTCTGACGCTGGCCATTCCCGAATTGGGCTGGCGCAAACCGCCCTCAGCCGCAGGCAGCCTGACGGCTGAGGTCCGCCTTGGGACCCCGCCTGAGGTCAGCCAGATCGCCTTGTCCGGATCGGGCCTGCAAGCGCAGGGGCAAGTGCTGCTGCATGGCAATGGCGGTCTGGATGTGGCGCGGTTCGACCATGTCACGATGGGGGACTGGCTTGATGGCGCGGTCGAGATCACCGGGCGTGGGGCAGGGGTTCCGGTCAAGCTGGCCGTCACCTCGGGCACGATCGACCTGCGCAAGTTCCCCTCCAGCCATGCCGCCGGAGTTGCCGCCGCCGGCAGCCCGCTGTCCCTGTCCCTGCAGTCGCTTCGGGTGACCGATGGCATCCGCATCACGGGGTTCAACGGCGACTTCTCGCTGAAGGGCGGCTTCAACGGCACCTTCACCGGTGCGGTCAATGGTGCGGCCCCGATCACCGGGACAGCGGTTCCCACCCGCAACGGCACGGCGGTGCGCATCCAGTCCGACGATGCCGGTCGCACGATGAGCGCCGCGAACCTGTTCGCCTCGGCGCATGGCGGATCCCTTGACCTGACACTGATCCCGCGCGCCTCCCCCGGCGAATATGATGGCGACGCCACGATCCGCCACATCCGCGTCAACTACGGGTCGGTCATGGCGGACCTGTTGTCGGCAATGTCGGTCATCGGACTGATTGACCAGTTGATGGGGGATGGCATCGTCTTTGACCGGGCCGAGGCGCAGTTCCACATGACGCCCACGGCCATTGATGTCCAAAAGGGGTCGGCCATCGGCGTTTCGATGGGGGTCACGCTGGAGGGCCTGTACCACTCGGACACCACCAGTCTGGATATGCGTGGCGTCGTGTCGCCCATCTACATGCTGAACGGCATCGGCTCGCTTCTGACGCGCAAGGGCGAAGGGCTGTTCGGCTTTGCCTACCGCCTGAAGGGGAAGGCAGCGGCGCCGGATGTCAGCGTCAACCCGCTGTCGATCTTGACCCCGGGCATGTTCCGCGACCTGTTTCGCGCCCCGGCCCCCACCTTGCCGCAGACCCCGGCACAACCCTCACCCAATGGAGGCGGCGGATGAAGCTGTCGGATTTCGACTTTGATCTGCCCGAGGGCCTGATTGCCACCCGCCCCGCCAAGCCGCGCAGCGCGGCGCGCCTGTTGCTGGCGCAAGGCGACGCGCTTGCGGACCTGCATGTGCGCGATCTGGTGGACTTGATCCGCCCCGGAGATCGGCTGATCCTGAACAACACAAGGGTCATTCCCGCCCGCCTGTTCGGCACCCGCCAGCGTGGCGAAGCGGTGGCCAAGGTGGAAGTCACCCTGCTTGAGCCTTTGGCCACCGGATGGCGCGCCTTGGCCAAGCCCCTGCGCAAGGTACAAGAAGGCGAAGTGATCCGCTTTTCGGACGCCCTCTCCGCCACAGTGGCCGCGAAATCCGATACAGACATGGTTCTGGCCTTCAACCTGACCGGAGAGGATTTTGACGCGGCCCTGGCGCAGGCCGGGCAGATGCCCTTGCCACCCTATATCGCAGCCCTTCGTCCGGCCGACGATCAGGACCGCACCGATTATCAGACCGTCTTTGCCCGCCATCCCGGCGCCGTCGCCGCCCCCACCGCAAGCCTGCATTTCGAGCCCTGGCTTCTGGACGCCCTGCGCGCCAAGGGGGTCGATTTCACCGAAGTCACCCTGCATGTCGGCGCAGGCACCTTTCTGCCGGTCAAGGTAGAGGATGTGACCACCCACAAGATGCATGCCGAATGGGGAGAGGTGACACCGCAGGCCGCTGCCGACATCAACGCCACCAAGGCGGCTGGCGGTCGCGTGATCCCGGTGGGCACGACGGCGCTGCGCCTGATCGAAAGTGCCGCCGCCTCGGGGCAGGTGGAGCCTTGGCGCGGGACAACGGATATCTTCATCTATCCGGGGTATCGGTTCCGTGTGGCTGACGCCTTGATGACCAATTTCCACCTGCCGAAATCAACCCTGCTGATGCTGGTCTCTGCCCTGATGGGACAAGAGCGGATGAAGCGGGTCTATGCCCATGCCTTGGCAGAGAAATATCGCTTCTTCTCCTACGGCGATTCCTCGTTGCTGATCCCATGAGGCCCCGAATTTTCTACGAAAATTCTGCCGAGCCCCGGTCGTTGCCCCTGCGACATCGGCGCCCCCGGTGAATTTTCGTTGAAAATTCGGGTCGGTGTTTTCGAATTTTCGCAGAAAATTCGGCGCCTCGGGCTCAGCGGTCGCAATTTGTCGCCGCATCCCGCAAGCCCCTGCTAGACTGCCCGTGAAGGAGTGCCCATGCTGAAAGTTCTTGCCCATTCCTGGCCCCTTCTGTTGGGTGTCATGCTGCTGATGGTCGGCAATGGCGTGCAGGGCACCCTTTTGGGCGTGCGTGGCGCGCTGGAGCATTTTTCGACCTTTCAACTCTCGATCGTGATGTCGGCCTATTTCGTGGGGTTCCTTGGCGGCGCCCGCCTTGCGCCCTCGATGATCCGGCGGGTGGGCCATGTGCGGGTCTTCTCGGCCTTGGGTTCGATGATTTCCGCGATCCTGATCCTGTATCCGCTGGTCTTGGACTGGACCGCATGGAGCCTGATGCGCGTGCTGATCGGGTTTTGCTTTTCAGGCATCTATGTCACGGCCGAAAGCTGGCTGAACAACACCGCGACGAATGAGACACGGGGCCAGACGCTGTCGGCCTATATGATCGTGCAGATGCTGGGCATCATCGCCAGCCAAGGCTTGCTGGCCCTGGGGGATCCGGCCGGGTTCGGGCTGTTCATCATTCCTTCGATCCTGGTCTCTTTGGCGTTCATGCCGATCCTGCTGGCCGACACGCCCGCGCCCACCTTTGACGACGTGAAGCGGATGAGCTTCCGACGCCTGTTCGCCACTTCGCCCTTGGGTTGCGCGGGGATGCTGCTGACCGGGGGCATCTATGCCGGGATGTTCGGCATGGCCTCGGTCTGGGGGGCGATGTCGGCGCTGACCTTCGGGCAGATCGCGGCCTTTGGTGCAACGCTTTATATCGGGGGGCTGGTGCTGCAATACCCGATCGGCTGGGCGTCAGACCGGATGGACCGCCGCGCGCTGATCATGGGCCTGTCGCTGGCCGGGGCCTTGGTGATGGCGGTGGCCACGCTGCTGACCTTGCCGTTCTACCTGATCCTTGTCGTGGCTTTGCTGCTCGGCGGCATTATCAACCCCTTGTATTCGCTGCTGATTGCCCTGACCAATGACTATCTGAGCAAAGAGGACATGCCGGGCGCTTCGGCTGGCCTCATTTTCCTCAACGGCTTTGGTGCGATCTTCGGGCCGCTGGTATCGGGCTGGTTCATGGGGCAGATCGGGGCGGGGGGTTATTTCCTGTTCCTGTGCCTGCTGTTTCTTGTTCTGGCCGGCTATGCCGCCTGGCGCATCAGCCGTCGCACCGGCCCGCTGGAGCAAGGCGTTTTTGCCGGCCTGTCGCCCAATGCTTCTTCTTTGGCCGTCGGCGCGGTGATGGAGAAAGACCCGCGCCGCAGCCGGGCGGGCTGACTGCGCGGGTGATTGCGGTCTGCCGGCGAACCTGTCACCTTTGCCGAAAAGGGAGACGCGCATGGATGATCCGGTCGAAGTTCTGGATTTCTGGCTGGGTACGGTCGGACCCGAACGGTGGTATGCCGGCGGCGAGGACCTTGACGCTATGTGCCGCGACGGCTTTCTGGACCTGTGGCAGGCGGCGCGTTCGGGCGGGTTGGAGCATTGGGTCGATGGCGCCGTAGGCACGCTTGCCTATCTGATCCTCACCGACCAATTGCCCCGCAACATGCACCGTGGCACCGCCGAGGCTTTCGCGACCGACCCGCTGGCGCTGGCGGCAGCGCGCAGGGCGCTGGATGAGGGCTGGGACATGGCCGCCCCCGAACCAGAGCGGCAATTCTTCTACATGCCCTTCGAGCATTCCGAAAATTCCGCCGATCAGGCCCGTGCGGTCCGCCTGATGGAGGAACGCTTGCCCTCGGACCCCGAGATGGCGCTGCACGCCCGCGCCCATCAAGAGATCATAACGCGCTTCCACCGCTTTCCCAGCCGCAACGCCGCCCTGGGCCGCATCTCTACCCCCGAAGAAACGGCGTTTCTGGCCGAAGGCGGCTATGCTGCGGTGGTCAAAGCGCTTTCGGAAAGCCATGCAAAACCTGCATAGGCCCACGGCAGGTCCGGCGTTGCTGGTCTTTCCAAGATAGTTTAATGGCAAACTACTTTTTCAAGGGAGGAAAAGATGGCTGCCCATACCTTCGACGTCGTAGTGATTGGTGCCGGACCCGGCGGTTATGTGGCGGCCATCCGCGCCGCCCAGCTTGGCCAAAAGGTGGCGATCGTCGAGCGGGAGAACCTCGGCGGCATCTGCCTCAACTGGGGCTGCATCCCGACCAAGGCGCTTTTGCGCTCGGCAGAGGTGTTTCACCTGATGCACCGCGCCAAGGAATTCGGCCTTGCCGTGACGGGGGCCAGTTTTGATCTGGACGCCGTGGTGGCGCGTTCGCGGGGCGTGGCCAAGCAATTGTCGGGTGGGATTGGCCATCTGATGAAGAAGAACAAGGTCACGGTTTTCATGGGCGACGCGACGTTGCCCAAGGCCGGTCTGGTCTCGGTCAAGTCCGACAAGGGGACAGAAGAGCTGTCCGCCAAGTCAATTGTCCTCGCCACCGGGGCGCGGGCACGGGAACTGCCGGGGCTGGAGGCGGATGGCGATCTGGTCTGGACCTACCGCCATGCCTTGCAGCCCAAGCGGATGCCGAAGAAGCTGCTGGTGATCGGATCTGGTGCCATCGGGATTGAATTTGCCAGCTTCTTCAACACTTTGGGCGCTGACACCACGGTCGTCGAAGTCATGGACCGCGTGCTTCCGGTGGAAGACGCCGAGGTCTCTGCCTTCGCCAAGAAAGCCTTCGTCAAGCAGGGCATGAAGATTCTGGAGAAGACCACGGTCAAGAAGCTGGACCGCTCTCCGGGCAAGGTGGTCGCCCATCTAGAAGACGCCAAGGGCACCACGACGCAGGAATTTGACACGGTGATCTCGGCGGTCGGCATTGTCGGGAACGTGGAAGGCCTCGGTCTGGAAGCGCTTGGCGTCAAGATCGACCGCACCCATGTGGTGACGGACGAATTCTGCCGCACCTCGGTGCCCGGGCTTTTCGCCATCGGCGACATCGCGGGCGCACCGTGGCTTGCGCACAAGGCCTCCCATGAAGGCGTCATGGTGGCCGAACTGATCGCGGGCGGCCATCCGCATCCGATCAAGCCGGGTTCGATTGCCGGCTGCACCTATTGCCATCCGCAGGTCGCCTCGGTCGGCATGACAGAGCAGAAGGCCAAGGACGCAGGCTTCGAGATCAAGGTTGGCCGCTTCCCCTTCATCGGCAATGGCAAGGCGATTGCGCTGGGTGAGGCCGAGGGCTTCATCAAGACCGTCTTCGACGCCAAGACCGGCGAGCTTCTGGGGGCCCACATGATCGGTGCCGAAGTGACCGAGTTGATCCAAGGCTATGTCATCGGCCGCCAGTTGGAAACGACCGAGGAAGACCTGATGAACACGGTGTTCCCGCATCCGACCCTGTCGGAGATGATGCACGAGGCCGTGCTGGACGCCTACGGTCGCGCCCTGCATATCTGAGTCCCGAATTTTCTGCGAAAATTCCGCGCGGGGGGCCTCGGCCCCCTGACCCACGAGGATATTTGAGCAAATGTGAAAGGGCATGGAGTGCGCCGTCTTCTGACCGTTCTGGCCCTGTGGTGTGCAGGCCTTGGCGCTGCGGCGCAGTTTGGCAAGATTTCCGTGGCTTACGAGGCGCTCGGCCTGGCTTATCCGGCGCAGGCCGGGGTCTGGATCGGGCTGATGGTGTCGAGTGTCGGCATGGTCGGGTTGGTGTTTGGCACCAGCGCCGGACTGGTTGTGGCGCGGGTTGGGGCGCGGCGGGCGATCTTGACGGCGTTGGTTCTGGGGGCGGGCGTGTCACTGGCGCAATCCTATTTGCCGCCCTTTCCCCTGATGATGCTGGCGCGCGTGCTGGAGGGGGCTTCTCATCTTGCGATCGTCGTGGTGGGGCCGACTGCGATTGCCGCGATCGCCCCGCCGAATCGGCAGGGTGCGGCCATGACGCTGTGGTCCAGCTTCTTTGGGCTGACCTATGCCGTCTTGGCATGGGTCGGGCCGGGGATCTTGGCTGATCTTGGCCTTGCGGGCCTGTTCCGACTGCATGCGCTTTGGCTTCTGGCCTGCGCGGCGGCGCTGTGGCTGCTGCTGGCGGCGGATGTAAAGCCGGACGGCGCCTTGGGACAAGGTGGCGTTCTGGCGCAGCATTGGCAGATCTACGCCTCGCCCTTCGTGGCCGCTCCGGCGACGGGGTTTGTGTGCTATACGGTGACCTATGTGGCCGTGCTGACGCTGATGCCTGCCGCGATGGGGGATTGGGGGCATTTTGCCGGGGTGGCGATGCCTTTGGTCTCGATCGGGGTCAGTCTGACGCTGGGGGTCTGGCTGCTGGGGCGGGTCAGCGCCGTACGGCTGGTGGAGGCCGGGTTTGGCGTGGCCGCCTTGGCTGCGATGGGCATCTGGGCCTTGTGGGGGCAACAGCCGGTGATCGGCGCGGCGCTGCTGTTGGCGGCCAGCCTTGGCATCGTGCAGGGGGCCAGCTTTTCCTTAATCCCGCAGCTCAATCCAAAACCGCAAGATCGGGCGCGGGCGGCCGGAGCGATTGCGCAACTGGGCAATCTGGGGACGACGACGGGGACGCCCTTGCTGGCTTACCTGATGCAACAGGCCGGCGTGACCGGTCTAGCCCTGTTCCTGATCGGTTTTTCGGCTTTGGGTCTTGTCATTCACCTGGCGCAGGCCCGGCGCCGGCTTACAGCCGCGTAACCGGTCCGCCCGCCTGCACCCATGCGCCAAAGCCGCCGAGGTTCAAGGCCGTGTATCCCAGCCGCTGCAGCGCCTGCACGGCCATGCCCGACCGCCCGCCCGACGCACAGAACACCGCCACCATCTTGTCCTTGAAGCGCTTGTCGAAGTCCGGGCCCTTGGGATCGGCCTTCATGGCGATCAAGGAGACCGGAATATGGATCGCCCCCTTTGCCGTGCCCGAGGCCAGTACCTCGGCCCTTTCCCGCACATCGACCAGCAGGATATCGCCCGAAGCGACCTTGGCCATCACATCCTGAAGGGTCATTTGGGGTTGGGCGGGTACGGGACGCAGAAAGTTGAACATCGGAGTGGCCTTTTGGTGGGTTGATCTGAATATATTCACATAATTGAATTTGTAAAGCCTCCACAGAAGATTTTCACTTGCAGCGTCATGTTCATATTTCGTTCACTTTTTCCGGTTGGAAAGCCCCTGGTTCCGCCCTATCTTGGGTGTCTTGGTGGGGTGTGGCATGGCTGAGCAGAAGTTCATCGAAGTGCGCGGTGCGCGCGAACACAATCTGAAGAACGTGGATGTCGACATTCCGCGCGATCAGTTCGTGGTCATCACCGGGCTGTCCGGTTCAGGCAAGTCATCTCTGGCCTTCGATACGATCTATGCCGAGGGTCAGCGGCGCTATGTCGAAAGCCTGAGCGCCTATGCCCGTCAGTTTCTGGATATGGCAGGCAAGCCGGATGTCGACCACATCTCGGGCCTGAGCCCGGCCATTTCGATCGAACAGAAGACCACCTCGAAGAACCCGCGCTCTACCGTCGGCACGGTCACCGAGATCTATGATTACCTGCGCCTTCTCTTCGCGCGCGTCGGCATTCCCTATTCCCCGGCCACCGGCCTGCCGATCACCGCGATGCAGGTGCAGGACATGGTCGATGCCGTGATGGCGATGGAGGAGGGCTCTCGGGCCTATCTGCTGGCACCGATCATCCGGGACAGGAAGGGCGAGTACAAGAAAGAGTTCCTTGAACTGCGCAAACAAGGCTTCCAGCGCGTGAAGGTCGACGGCGCCTTCCATGATCTGGAAGACCCGCCGACGCTGGACAAGAAGCTGCGCCATGACATCGACGTGGTGGTTGACCGGATTGTTGTTCGCGAAGGCCTGCAGACCCGGCTGGCCGACAGCTTCCGCACCGCCCTGAACCTTGCTGACGGGATTGCCGTGATCGAGACCGCCCCCGCCGAGGGCGAAGGCCAGCGTATCACATATTCAGAGAAATTTGCCTGCCCGGTATCGGGCTTCACCATTGCGGAAATCGAACCCCGCCTGTTCTCTTTCAACGCCCCTTTCGGCGCCTGCCCGGATTGCGACGGGTTGGGCATGGAGCTGTTTTTTGATGAACGCCTTGTGGTGCCGGATCAAAGCCTGACCCTTGCCCAAGGGGCCATTGCCCCTTGGGCCAAGTCGAAAAGCCCCTATTTCACCCAGACCATCGACGCGATGGCGATCCATTATGGCTTTGACAAGAAGAAGAAATGGAAGGATCTGCCCGACAAGGTGAAAGAGGTCTTCCTGCGTGGTTCCGGCGGCGAAGAGATCGAGTTCCGCTATGATGAAGCGGGCCGGATCTACACCGTCAAGCGCATCTTCGAAGGCGTCATCCCGAACATGGAGCGTCGGTACAAGGAAACCGATTCCTCTTGGTCTCGCGAGGAGATGGAGCGCTTCCAGAACAACCGTCCCTGCGGCACCTGCCACGGCTACCGCCTGCGGCCCGAGGCTTTGGCCGTGAAGATCGCGGGTCTGCATGCAGGCCAAGTGGTCCAGATGTCGATCCAGGAGGCGTTCAACTGGATTGGCTCGGTGCCCGAAAGGCTGACCAATCAGCAGAATGAAATCGCCCGGGCAATCCTGAAGGAAATCCGCGAACGCCTTGGGTTTCTGGTGAATGTCGGCCTCAATTACCTGACGATGAGCCGCAACGCCGGTACCCTCTCGGGCGGCGAAAGCCAGCGCATCCGGCTGGCCAGCCAGATCGGATCGGGTCTGACGGGCGTGCTTTATGTGCTGGACGAACCCTCTATCGGCCTGCACCAGCGCGACAATGACCGCCTTTTGACCACGCTCAAGAACCTGCGCGATGCGGGCAACACGGTGCTGGTGGTGGAGCATGACGAGGATGCCATCCGTGAGGCCGACTATGTCTTTGACATGGGGCCGGGGGCGGGGGTGCATGGTGGCATGGTGATCGCCCGTGGCACACCTGCCGAGATTGCCGCCGATCCGGCCAGCATGACCGGGCAATATCTGTCAGGCCTGCGCTCGATTCCGGTGTCCAAGGTCCGGCGCAAGGGCAACGGCAAGAAGCTCACCGTGGTCAACGCCACCGGCAACAACCTGAAAGATGTCACCGCCGAATTCCCCTTGGGCATGTTCGTCTGCGTCACCGGGGTTTCTGGTGGCGGCAAGTCGACGCTGACGATCGAGACGCTGTTCAAGAACGCCGCCATGCGGCTGAACGGGGCCCATGAAACCCCGGCACCTTGCGAGACGATCAAGGGGTTTGAACACCTCGACAAGGTGATCGACATTGATCAGCGGGCGATTGGCCGCACGCCACGCTCCAATCCCGCGACCTATACCGGCGCTTTCACCCCGATCCGCGATTGGTTTGCAGGCCTGCCGGAAGCCAAGGCGCGCGGCTACCAATCGGGCCGCTTCTCGTTCAACGTGAAGGGGGGCCGCTGCGAGGCCTGCCAAGGCGATGGCGTCATCAAGATCGAGATGCACTTCCTGCCGGATGTTTACGTCACCTGCGAGACTTGCAAGGGCCACCGCTACAACCGCGAGACTTTGGAAATCAAGTTCAAGAACAAGAGCATCGCCGACGTTCTTGACATGACCTGCGAAGATGCCGCCGTGTTCTTCCAGGCGGTTCCCGCGATCCGGGAAAAGATGGATGCCTTGTGTGAAGTGGGCCTTGGCTACATCAAGGTCGGCCAGCAGGCCACCACGCTGTCGGGCGGCGAGGCGCAGCGGGTCAAGCTGTCCAAGGAACTCAGCCGACGTGCGACGGGCAAGACGCTGTACATCCTCGACGAACCCACCACCGGCCTGCATTTCGACGATGTGCGCAAGTTGTTGGAGGTGCTGCACTCTCTCGTAGATCAGGGCAACACGGTCGTGGTCATCGAACACAACCTTGATGTCATCAAGACCGCCGACTGGATCATCGACATTGGCCCCGAGGGCGGCGATGGTGGCGGACAGATCGTCGCCGTGGGTACGCCGGAACAGGTGGCCCAGGTCGAGGTGAGCCACACGGGCCGCTACCTAAAGCCGATGCTGGCAGCGGCAAAGCGGGTGGCGGCGGAATAGTCCCGCCGCCAAACCTTTGCTCAACGACCCTCAGGCCGTGCGTGTCGGCGTGCGGCCTTCGAACCAGCGGAACAGCAGCACGATCAACCCGGTGATCGCCATATACACGACGGCAAGCAGCAACAGCGGTTCGTAGATGATGAAGGTGTCCTGCCGCACCCGTCCGGTGACGGCGTAGATGTCCATGATGGTGATGGTCGAAACCAGCGGCGTCGATTTCAACTGCGACACCGTCTCACCGCCCAGCGTCGGCAGCACGCGTTGCAGGGCCTGCGGCAGCCAGATCCGGCGGAACATGGTGAAGCGCGGCATGCCCATCGACTTGGCGGCCTCCAACTGGCCATGCGGCACGCCGTTGAAGGCGCCGCGCATCACCTCGCCCTCATAGCCCGCGACCGACAGGGACAGGGCGACCACGGCATAGGGCCAAGCCTGCCGCAGGATGGGCCACAGCGCCGAATCCCGGATCCACGGGATCGAGGGGAACAACGAGCCGAGGCCATAGTACAGCAGCCACAACTGCATCAGCAGCGGGGTGCCCCGGATCACGGTGCAGAACACGCGCGCCGGCCACGCCAGGAACCACGGGCCAGCGGCCTGCGCCAGACCGATCGGGATGGCCAGCACCATCCCCGACACCATCGTTACCACCAAGATCCAGACGGTGCGCCAGATGCCTTGCAGGATCAGGTCCTGATAGGTCGGATTGGCCAGCCATGACCAGTTCAGCGACACCACACACCACGTCACCAAGGCGGCGGCGACCAGGATCAGCACCACGCGGTGCGGTTTCAGAAACGCTTGCATCAGCCCCTCACATCGCGCTGACCGCGTCGCGCCCATTTCTCGATCCGCCCGATGATCAGGGTCGAGGTCAGCGAGATCGCCAGATACAGGCACATCGCCGCCGGATAGAACACGAAGAACGCCTTGGTCGTGGCCGAGGCCTGATAGGTTGCCTTGGTCAGTTCCGAAAAACCGATGACGGCCAGCAAAGCCGTGTCCTTGGTGGCATTCAGCCAAAGGTTTGCCAGCCCCGGCAGGGCGTTGGCGGTCATCAGCGGCAGGATGATGCGGCGGGCCAGCAGGCCAGAGGGCATGCCCATCGCGCGGGCCGCCTCGATCTGGCCAGCGGGCACGGCAAGGATGCCACCCCGCAGAACCTCGGTCTGGTAGGCGCCTTGCACCACGCCCAGCACGACGATGCCGGTGATGATCGGCGAAATTTGCACCCGGTCATAGCCCCAGGCCAGCAAGGCCTGATTGAGCAATCCGGTAAAGGCGTAAAACAGGATCAGGATCAGCACCAGTTCCGGCACGGCCCGAACGATGGTGGTGTAGACGGCCAGCAGGTCCTTCAGGACCGGCCCGCCATACAGCTTGCCAAAGGCACCGCCAATCCCGATGGCAAAGCCCAGTCCATAGGCGCCCAAGGCGATGACGACCGAGTTGGCAAGCCCGGCAAGCAAAGTCGCCCCCCAACCGGGGGGCGAAAAGGCCAGAAGATCCAGCGCGGAGGCCGCCGTTATGGCCTCAAATCCCAAGCTCAATTGGAAGCGCCGTAGATGTCGAAGGGGAAGTACTTCTTGGTGATGGCGTCGTATTCGCCATCCGCACGAACCGCCTTGATCGCCGCGTTCAGTTTGTCCTTCAACGGATCACCCTTGCGCAGACCGAAGCCCACACCGGCGCCAAGGATTTCCGGGTCATCCTTCACATTGCCCGCCGATTTGCAGCAGGCCTTGCCGGCATCGCTGTCAAGGAAGGCCTGCAGGGCGATCGAGTCCGCCATCACGGCGTCCAGACGGCCAGCCGCCAAGTCTTGGTTGGCTTCGTCCTGCGTCTGATAGGTCTTCACTTCCTGCGCCACCGGGGCGAAGTACTTCTGGGTATAGGCCGCATGGGTGGTCGACACTTGCACGCCGATGATCTTGCCCTTCAGGCCGGCTTCATCGGGGGTGATCGTGCTGTCTTTGGCGACGATGACCATGGCCGGGGTGTTGTAATACTTGTCCGAGAAGTCGATCGTCTTGGCGCGCTCGGCGGTGATCGACATCGAGGACATGATCACGTCGATCTGGCCCGAGGTCAGGGCGGGAATGATGCCGTCCCATGCGGTGGGGGTGATCACGCAGTCAAGAGCAGCCTGTTTGCAGATCGCGCCCAGGAAATCCACTTCCCAACCCACCCAGTTGCCATTGGCATCGGGCGAGGTGAAGGGCGGATAGGGCTCTGCCGCAACGCCGATCTTCAGCGGAGCCGCGGCGACGGCGGTGCCGAGGGCCAGTGCGGCCACGGCGGCGAGGACGAGTTTCTTCATGGTGGTCTCCTTGTTGTCAGATTGCCCCGTGAGTCGCTTGTCAGCCCACGGTTTTCAGAAATTGCTTGAGGCGTTCGGATTTGGGCGCGCCGAACAGCTGTTCTGGCGGCCCTTCCTCTTCGATGACGCCATTGTGCAGGTAGATGACATGACTGGACACTTCGCGGGCAAAGCGCATCTCATGCGTCACAAGGATCATGGTACGGCCCTCGTCCGCCAGCCCTTTGATGACCTGCAACACTTCGCCCACCAGTTCGGGATCGAGGGCCGAGGTCGGTTCGTCAAACAGCATGGCCTTGGGGTTCATGCACAGGGCGCGCGCGATGGCGGCGCGCTGCTGCTGGCCACCGGACATGAAGGCCGGATAGGCGCCCTCTTTCTCGGCCAGACCCACGCGCTTCAACAGGGCGCGGGCCCGGGTGATGGCTTCCTCCTTGGGAACTTTCAGTACATGCACCGGCACCTCGATCAGGTTTTCCAGCACGGTCTTGTGGGTCCACAGGTTGAAGTTCTGAAACACCATGCCAAGGCTTTGGCGGGCCTTTTCCAGCTGATGCTTGTTGGCCGCATGGCCGTCGGCCTTCATCAGCATCTTCTCGCCGGCGATTTCGATCTCGCCGCCTGAAGGGGTTTCCAGAAAATTGATGCAGCGCAGCATGGTCGACTTGCCCGAGCCCGAGCCGCCGATAATGGCCACGACATCCCCCTCACGCGCGGTCAGGGAGACACCCTTGAGCACTTCGTGCGGGCCGAAGGACTTGCGAAGTCCGCTGACGCGTATGGCTATGGGCTGTGACAACCCTGTATTTCCCCGTTCCGGCATGTGGTCCCGCCGTTTGATTTTCCTGATCTGAACCAGCGGCGCGGGATTGTGCAAGCGAATAATTTTTAGCCGTGCCGAGACAGGCCTATTCCAGATTGGTATGCCGGGCCCGCATAGAATCTAGGCTTTCCTGCAGACGCGGCCGCAGGGCCAGAACCAGAAGTTCAAAGATCAGGAACATTGCCCCTTCGAAAACCGAACCCATCGGCAAGACTGACCTAGGGGCAGTCTGATCGCGCGCCATGGTCTGCACGGGAATCACCAGCCGCAGATCCGCCGCCAGCGGATCGGGGCCATGGGGTTCCGCCGTGATGCAGGCGATCTTCGCCCCGGCCTTCCGCGCTTGCCCGATCAAGGCTGCCACCGTGGATAGCGTTCCCGGTCCCGAGGATACGACAAACAGATCGCCAGTCCCCAGCGGCGGGCAGGACATGTCGCCCTGCATGTGCACATCGCAGCCCAGATGATACAGCCGCATCGCCAAGGCCTGCATCATCAGCCCCTCGCGCCCGCAGCCGTAAGCCACGATGCGACGGGCATTTGCGATAGCCTCGACCAAGGCGGCAAACTCGGTTTCGGACACCGTGGCACATCCGGCGCGCAGTTCCTCGGTCGCTTGGGCTGCAAGGGCGGCGAGGGTCATTTCATGCTCCAATGCACATCGCAGCCCCGGATGGTCAGGCCGTGGTGGGTGACCGGGTCGGGATTGTAATTGATCAGGAAGGTCACATCCCCCGCCCTGCGACGGCGCAGCCCCTCGGGCATGACCTGCGTGGCAATCCCTTCGGCCGCACAAAGCCCCGCCAGAATGCGATCGGCCGCCGTGTCATCGGGCCAGCCGCACAGGTAATGCAGCTTTCCGCCCTTCACCACTGCAGGGAAGCCGTCGGCGCTGGTCTCTACCGCCACCCCCTCCAGCTTCTCACGCCAGTGCTTGAAGGCGCCGCCTTGGGTCAGGGGGACGGTCACATCCGGCGGGAAGCTTTCCACCCGCATCACTGTGGCATCAAGGCCGGGCAGGTTGGGGGGCAGGGGCAGGGGCGTGGCGAACTCCGCCGTCTTGGCATTGGCGCGCGGACCGATCAGGCTGGTGCCACGGAAGGTCTTCAACGCGTCCAGCATCTGGGCCGAAAGTGTCGCGACACCCGGTGCCAGCACCAGCTTGTAGGCTGACAGGTCGCGGGTGTCAGGCGGCAGGATGTCGACATCAAGTCCCAGACGGCGCAGGCCGCGGTACATGTCAAACGCCAGCCGGAAATAGCTGAAATCGCGGCCCTGCGGCTGCGTGGACCAGGCCCAGTCCGACGCATAGTCGAAGACCAGCGCCACCTGTGCCTGGGTCGGCTGGACGTCTGGCATCAGGGCCAGTTCGCGGGCAACCGCGGCCACCTCGTCATGCGCGGGGGCGGGGGCGCTGTCAGGGCGCAAGAGACCGGCGTGCATCGCCTCTTGGGCAAACGGCGCCTGACGCCAGCGGAAATAGCAGACCGCCTCTGCCCCATGCGCGAAGGCTTCCCAAGCCCAAAGCCGCGCCATACCCGGCAAGGGATCGGGGTTCCACGGCGCCCAGTTCACCGGGCCGGGTTGCTGTTCCATGATCCACCAGCGGCCCCGACCGACGGCGCGGTAGAGGTCATGGTGGAAGGCTTGAAAGTCCGGATCACCCTGCCGCAGGAAGTGGCGCTTGTGTTCGGGCGAGGCAAAGCCGCGGTCGGACAGGAAGCCGATCGGGTAGGCGTCCCACGAGGCGATATCCAGATCGGCACCCACTGCAAAATGGTCAAAGTCGGTGACCTGACCCATGTAGTTGTGCGCAATCGGTGCCGTGGAGTGGCGGCGCAGGATGTCGACCTGCAGCTTGTTGAAGCTGACCACTTCGTCACTGGCGAAGCGGCGGAAGGCCATGACATGGGCGGGGTTCGCCTCGGTCACGGTCAGGTTGGGCAGGGCAATCTCGTCAAAGCTGGCGTATTCCATCGACCAGAACACATTGCCCCAAGCCCGGTTCAAGGCATCCACTGACTGGTATTTCTGCGCAAGCCACGTCCGGAACGAGGTCAAAGCCGCTGCGGAATAGCTGAGCACGGTCTTGTGGCAGGCATATTCATTGTCGGTCTGCCAGGCCGCGACATGGGGGTTTTTTCCATAGCGGACAGCCAGTTCCGTGACGATCTTCGCGCAGTCCGTGCGATAGCCCGGATGGCTGAAGTCATAGTGCCGGCGCGATCCGAAGCCCCGGGTGTGGCCCTTGTCATCGACCGCCAGCATGTCGGGATGTTTGGTGATCATCCAGCGCGGCGGGGTGGCGGTAGGGGTGCCCAAGACCACCTTCAGCCCCTTGGAGCCCAGGATTTCAATTGCGCGGTCCAGCCAGCCCCAGTCGTATTTCCCCGGCTGCGGCTCCATCCGGCTCCAGGCGAATTCGCCGATCCGGACCCAGGTCAGGCCAAGGGCGGCCATGCGGGTGGCATCGGACTCCCAGACGGCTTCATCCCACTGCTCGGGGTAGTAGCAGACACCCAATCCGCGCTTCATGCCAGAAACCGCGGCTCTGGCAGACCTTTGGCGACGTTCTCGGCACAGAACACCTTGCCGGCATCGGGATGCGCGGCGCGGGCCTCTTCGGACATTTCCTCAAGGGCGGTGGTGCAGAACAGCGTCGTCATGTCCGGCCCGCCAAAGGCCGGGCACGAGGTGTGCGGCGCGTCGAACTTGACTTCACGCAGGTATTCACCCGCCGGAGAATAAGCGGCCACACGGGACGCCCCCCACTGCGCGTTCCAGAAATTGCCCTCGGCGTCGACGGTCGCGCCGTCGGGGTAGATGTCGGTTCCCTTGAAATCCAGAAACACCGACCGCTCGCCCAAGGGCCAGCCATCGGCGTCCAGCGCCACCTGCCAGACCGTCTGCTCCATCGTGTCGGCAAAATAAGCAATCGTCCCATCGGGTGAAAAGCAGATGGCGTTGGGGATCGAGATGTTGGGGAAAAGTGTCCGCACCTCGCCCTTGTAAAGCCGGTAGATGGCGCCCTTGCCCCGGCGGTCGCCTGGGTCCTTGCCCATGGTGCCGATCCAGAAACCGCCCTGCCGATCCGCCCGCCCGTCGTTGGAGCGGTTGCCGGGCTTGTCGGCCTCCAGCTCGATCAGCGGCATCACCTCATGGGCGTCCAGCGCATAAAGCATCAGGCTGCGTTCGCCCGCCACAAGGATCACGTCATCGGCCACCCATGCCGCCGCCGAGACATATTGCGGAAATTTCCACGACACCGCATCCTCGCCATCGCGCGCCATCAACCGGCTGTCGAGGATGTCAAACCACAGGAATTGCTGGCGTTCGGGGTGCCAGAAGGCGCCTTCGCCCAACTCGCAGCGGCGAGAGTCGTACACGGTGCTCATGCTTTGGCCTCATCATAGGCGGCGACGATCTGGGCGGCGCGGGTGGCAATCTCGGCGGTGGACAGGCCGGGGGTGTAAAGCGCGGTGCCGATGCCAAAGCCATCCGCCCCGGCCTTGAACCACTGGGCAAAGTTATGCGCCCCGGCGCCACCGACAGCATAGACCTGAGTGCCCTTGGGCAAGACGGCGCGGATCGCCTTGACGCCTTCGGGGCCGATCAGGGTTGCCGGGAAAATCTTCAGCCCATCGGCGCCGGCCTTCAGGGCCGCAAAGCATTCGGTGGGCGTCATCACGCCGGGCCATGAGGCCAGACCACGCGCCTTGGTGGCGGCAATCACCTCGGGGTCGCAGTTGGGCGAGACGATCAGCGTGCCGCCGGCGTCCTGCACCTCGGCCACGTCCTTCACGGTCAGCACGGTGCCCGCGCCGATTTCGGCGTGCTGGCTGAAGGCCTTGGCCATGGCGGCGATCGAGGTCATCGGATGGGGCGAGTTCAGCGGAACTTCGATGCGGGTGATGCCGGCGGCGATCAGCGCTTCGGCTGCGGCAACGGCTTCTGACGGCGTGATGCCGCGCAGGATGGCGATCAGATTGCGGTGCTCGGTCATGCTTTCAGCTTTGCGTAAAGGGCGGACAGGCCGGCAAGAGTGCAGGCGGTGGCGTCAAGACGGTCGGATTTCAGACCCTGATGGCCCAAGGCGCGGGCATAGGAGGCGGCCAGCGCCTCGGCCCCGATCAGCTTGACCTCCTGGCCCAGCCAATAGGGTTTGGCCCCCGCCAGTTCGATGCCGATCAGCAGGCCCGACAGCCGAGCGCGGGCCTGCGGGGCGGTCAGGCCATGCAGCAACCCCTCGGCGCGCAGGGAAAACAGCCGTGCCGCGATGCGGTCGGGGCGCGACAGGGCCACTGACAGACCCTCGTCGAACGAGGCATCGTCCCAGCCCCCGGTCGTCAGGGAATGGCGCAGGACCGATTGGGTGGACAAAAGCGCGAACAGTTCGCCGGTCATGTAGGTCTGGAACGACACGACCTCTCCGGCGCTGACCTGAACCCATTTGGAATGGGTCCCGGGCAGGCAGAAGACGCCGTCGAAGTCAGGGTGCAGGGCCAGGGCACCGGCCAGTTGGGTTTCTTCACCGCGCATCACATCGGCGGGTTTGTCTTGGCTCAGGCCCGGGGCGATGCGCAGATCAAGGCGTTGATCTTGCGTGGAAACGGCGGTCAGTCCTGCCGGATCGGTGGGCGGGCAGGGCACGGCGCGGTACTTGGCCTCAACCCAGCCCTGCCGGGCGCCAACCATGCCACAGGCAAGGATCAGCATGCGGTCTGACAGCCACGGGCTGACAAGCTCCAGCAGCGCCGGTTCGAATGCCTCTGGCGTAAGCTTGCCCATGCCCTTGTCGCTTTCGGCATGGGCGAGGATTTCACCCTCCCCCATCGCCCAAGCCCGCAGGTTTGACGTGCCCCAATCGACGGCGATCCAGTGTGCGGCCATGATGTCCCCCTTGGCTGAGGCAAGTTTTGCCCTTTCCTGACCGCGCGCGCAATCGCCGCTTTTGCCAAATTGCTTCCGGCTTTTGCAGATATGCTGGCCGAAGCACCCTCGTTTCTGGCGCTATCGCCGGAAGGGCTCTGGACCTAACGCGTTGCGCGAGGAAGGCAGAAGATGCATGCCATGTGGTGACGGAACCCGGGGGCCGCCCCGGTCCGATTCGCTTATGCCCCAGGCGCTTGCAGGAGACCCGAATGAACACGATGACCAATGACCTGAGCGGCGTGATCGCTGCCGACCGTGCCCATGTCTGGCACCATCTGAGCCAGCACAAGCAGTATGAATCCATCGACCCCCGCGTGATCGTGGAAGGCAAGGGCCTGCGGGTCTGGGACGCCAAGGGCAAGGAATACATCGACGCGGTCTCGGGCGCGGTCTGGACCGTGAACGTCGGCTATGGCCGTGAATCCATTGCAAAAGCCGTCAGCGACCAGCTGATCAAGATGAACTACTTCGCAGGGTCCAACGGGTCGGTTCCCGGCGCCTTGTTCGCGGAAAAGCTGATTTCCAAGATGCCGGGGATGACGCGGGTCTATTATTCCAACTCTGGCTCGGAAGCCAACGAGAAGGTGTACAAGATGGTGCGCCAGATCTCGCACCGTCACCATGGCGGCAAGAAGAACAAGATCCTGTACCGCGAGCGCGACTATCACGGCACGACGATTGCCGCTTTGGCGACCTCGGGTCAGGCCGAGCGCGCCATGCAGTACGGCCCCTACCCCGAGGGGTTCGTGATGGTGCCGCACTGCCTTGAGTACCGCAAGCAGTGGGATGTCGAGAACTATGGTGAGCGGGCGGCCAATGCCATCGAAGAGGTCATCCTGCGCGAAGGCCCCGATACCATCGGCGCTTTGGTGCTGGAGCCGGTGACCGCTGGCGGTGGTGTGATCGTACCGCCGAAGGGCTATTGGGAGCGGGTGCAGGAGATCTGCAAGAAATACTCGATCCTCTTGCACATCGACGAAGTGGTCTGCGGCGTGGGCCGGACCGGTGTGTGGTTCGGCTATCAGAACTACGGCATCAAGCCGGATTTCGTGACGATGGCCAAGGGCGTGGCGTCGGGCTATGCGGCAATTTCCTGCACCGTGACGACGGAAGAAGTCTTCGCGATGTTCAAGGACGACGCGGCCGACCCGCTGAGCTATTTCCGCGACATCTCGACCTTTGGCGGCTGCACGGCGGGTCCGGCTGCGGCGCTGGAGAACATGCGGATCATCGAGGACGAGAACCTTCTGGACAACACGCTGCGCATGGGGGCGCGGACGATTGCGAACCTCAAGGCCTTGATGGAAAAGCACAAAGTGATCGGCGATGTGCGGGGTGCCGGCCTGTTCTGCGGCGCTGAACTGGTGGCCGACCGGATCACCAAAGAGCCTGCGAACGAGAAGATGGTGGCCGCGGTCGTGGCCGATTGCAACGCCAATGGCGTGATCATCGGGATGACCAACCGCTCGATCCCCGGGTTGAACAACACGCTGTGCCTGTCGCCCGCGCTGATTGCCACGGCGGATGACATCGATGCGATCACCGGGGCCATCGACAATGCCTTGACCCGGGTTTTTGGCTGAACCGGCTGGGGGGGGATCACACCCCCCAGACCCCCCGTGGGATATGGATGGACCAGTGAAAGGGGGCGCGGTCGAAGGGCTGCGCCCCTTGACTTTTCAGGGGCTTGCAGGGCCAATCGGCTGTCTGGAGGACCCGATGGCCACGATCCCGCCCGAAGCCTTTGTCCTGCCCGCTGCCGAGCGCGGCAGCTTGCAGCAGCGCATCCGGCAGATGGTGACCGAGGGGGTTCTGGCGGGGCGGTTTCGGCCGGGGGCGAAGATGCCCTCCTCGCGCGGGTTGGCGGCGCATCTGCAGGTCAGCCGTTTGACGGTGACGCTGGCTTACGCCGAACTGGTGGCGCAGGAATACCTTTCGGCCGCCGGGCGGTCGGGCTACTTCATTTCGGAAAATGCGCCTTTGGCCAATGAGTTACCGGCGCAAGCGGTGCGGGCGGAGGCGGCGGAGTTTGGCCGGATTGCCGGGCGCTTTTCCGGGCGGCGCGGGGTGGAGCGGCCTGATGACTGGGAGGGGTATCCCTATCCCTTCATCTACGGGCAGGCGGATGCCAGTTTGTTTGACCACCAGAACTGGCGCCTGTGTGCCGTCAGGGCCTTGGGACGGCGCGATTTTACCGCGATGACGGCGGATTATTATGAACGGGAAGACCCGCTGCTGATCGAGCATCTCTTGCGGCAGATCCTGCCCAAGCGCGGCATTGCGGCGCGGGAGGATGAGGTTTTGCTGACCATGGGCGCGCAGAATGCGCTGTGGCTGGCGGTGGCCTGCCTGCTGGGGCCGGGGCGCAAGGCTGCGATGGAAAACCCGGGATATCCGGGACTTAGGGCGATTTTGGGGGCCAGTGGGACCGAGGTTCTGTCGGTGGATGTCGATGCCGATGGCTTGCCGCCGGATGCCATTCCTGCGGGGGTGGATGTTGTGTTTACCACCGCGAGCCACCAATGCCCGACCAATGCGACCATGCCGGTGGAGCGGCGGCGGGCGCTGTTGGAGGCGGCGGGGCGGGATGGGTTTGTCATCGTGGAAGATGATTATGAGTTTGAGATGAGCTTCCTCAAGCCCGTCAGCCCTGCCTTGAAATCGCTCGATGCGGAGGGGCGGGTGGTTTATGCGGGCTCCTTCTCCAAGAGCGTGTTTCCGGGGATGCGGCTGGGCTATCTTGTTGGTCCGCCTGGATTTATTCGTGAGGCGCGGGCGCTGCGGCTGATGTCTTTGCGCCATCCGCCGGGCCATATCCAGCGCACCATGGCCTATTTCCTGAGCCTTGGGCACTACGATGCGCTGATCAACCGGATGCGTTCGGCCTTCCGGCGCAGGCGGCAGGTGATGGAAGAAAGCATTGCCGCGCATGGGCTTAGCGTGGCGGGGCAGGGCGGGTTTGGCGGGTCGAGCTTCTGGATGCGGGCGGCGGTGGACACCGAGGATCTGGCGGCGCGGCTGCGTGCCGATGGTGTGCTGATCGAACCGGGGCGAACCTTCTTTGATCCCGGGCGCGAGGACCGGTTTCATTATCGGCTGGGCTATGGCTCGATCGCGGTGGGCAAGATCCCGGAGGGTGTTGCGCGGATTGCGCGGGCGCTGGGGGGGTGACGGGCTGCGCGAATCGGGCGGGATTTCCAAGGTTAATGCGGGAAATCAGGGGCTTGGGCGCGTAAGGTTTGCGTCATTTCTCTGTAGGTTTGGCGTCATTTTTTTGGCGCTACAGAGCGTCCCGCGCCGGGGGGTTAACGCAACGGTCGCGGCCGGGCGGGGCGCTTTGGGAAGCATCCCGACCGATGGGGCGTGTCTGGCGTTATTGCCAGACCATCTCTGGACCTAAGGCGCTGCGGCGGCTAGGGATAGAACCCGGCCAAAGCCTTGAAGGAGCACACCCATGCGCATGACCACCGAAGAAGCCTTTGTCAAAACCCTGCAGATCCACGGCATCGAACATGTCTTCGGCATCATCGGCTCGGCCTTCATGCCGATCAGCGACATTTTCCCGAAAGCCGGGATCAGCTTCTGGGACTGCGCCCATGAAGGCTCTGGCGGGATGATGGCGGATGGGTTCACCCGGGCGTCTGGCCGCATGTGCATGATGATTGCGCAGAATGGGCCGGGGATCACCAACTTTGTGACGGCGGTCAAGACGGCCTACTGGAACCACACACCCCTGCTGTTGGTGACGCCGCAGGCGGCCAACAAGACCATCGGGCAGGGGGGCTTCCAGGAAGTCGAGCAGATGAACCTGTTCAAGGACATGGTCTGCTATCAGGAAGAGGTGCGCGACCCATCGCGTATGGCGGAAGTGCTGAACCGGGTGATCATGAACGCCAAGCGGATGTCTGCGCCGGCGCAGATCAACGTGCCGCGGGATTACTTCACGCAGGTGATTGATATTGAATTGCCGCGGGTGGTGGAGTTTGAACGGCCCACGGGCGGTGATCATGCGCTGGCGGAGGCTGCGGCGCTGCTGTCGTCTGCCAAGTTCCCGGTCATCCTGAACGGCGCGGGCGTGGTGCTGGCGGGGGCCATTCCAGCCTCGATGGCTTTGGCGGAGCGGTTGGATGCGCCGGTTTGCGTGGGGTATCAGCATAACGACGCGTTTCCGGGTTCGCATCCTTTGTTCGCGGGGCCTTTGGGCTACAACGGCAACAAGGCCGGGATGCAGTTGATTGCGCAGGCGGATGTGGTGCTGTGTCTGGGGACGCGGCTCAACCCGTTCTCGACCCTGCCGGGGTATGGGTTGGATTATTGGCCGAAAGAGGCCAAGATCATTCAGGTGGATATCAACCCGGCGCGGATTGGGCTGACCAAGAAGGTGGCTGTCGGGATCGTGGGCGATGCCAAGGCGGTGGCCGAGGGCATTCTGGCGCGGCTGGCGAAGTCGGCGGGGGATGCGGGGCGGGTGGCGCGGCGCGATCTGATTGGCGCGACCAAGAGCCGTTGGGCGCAGGAACTGGCCTCGATGGACCACGAGCAGGATGACGTGGGCACCACCTGGAATGAGCGGGCGCGGGCAGCCAAGCCGGAGTGGATGTCGCCGCGCATGGCGTGGCGGGCCATTCAATCGGCCTTGCCGAAGGAGGCGATCATTTCGTCGGACATCGGCAACAACTGTGCCATCGGCAACGCTTATCCGACGTTTGAGGCGGGGCGGAAGTATCTGGCTCCCGGTTTGTTCGGGCCTTGCGGCTATGGGTTGCCTTCGGTTGTGGGGGCCAAGATCGCTTGCCCGGATACGCCGGTTGTGGGCTTTTCGGGCGACGGGGCGTTTGGCATTGCGGTGACGGAACTGACGGCGATTGGCCGTGAGGAATGGCCGGCGGTGACGCAAGTCGTCTTCCGCAACTACCAGTGGGGCGCGGAAAAGCGCAACTCGACCCTGTGGTATGACGACAACTTCGTGGGGACCGAGTTGGACACTGGCGTGTCTTATGCCGGGATTGCCAAGGCCTGCGGGCTGCAAGGGGTTGTGGCGCGGACGATGGAAGAGCTGACCGAGGCGCTGCGGAAGGCGATTGACGATCAGATGAACCACGGCAAGACCACCCTGATCGAGGCGATGATCAATCAGGAATTGGGCGAGCCGTTCCGCCGCGATGCGATGAAGAAGCCGGTTGAGGTGGCGGGAATCTCCAAGGCCGATATGCGGCCGCAGCAGGTGTAGGATGCGCTACGATCTGGCGATTGTCGGGGCGGGGATACTGGGGCTGGGGCATGCTTTGGCGGCGTCCCGGCGCGGTTTGTCGGTTGTGGTGATTGATCGCGAGACGGAGGCGATTGGCGCCTCGGTCCGCAACTTCGGGTTTGTCACGGTGACGGGGCAGCAGGCGGGGGATTGCTACCGCCGGGCGATGCGGTCGCGCGATGTGTGGGAAGAGGTGGCACCCAAGGCTGGCATTCCGGTGGAGCATCAGGGCTTGCTGGTGGTCGCCCAGCGGCCTGAGGCGATGGACTGCCTTGAGGCTTTCATGGCCACCGAGATGGGGCAGGGGTGTCATCTTCTGACGGCGGCGGAGACGGTGGCGCAGCATGGCGCGGTGTTGTCGGGCAAGCCTGTGCAGGGGGCTTTGTGGTCTGCCCATGAGCGGCGGGTGGAAAGCCGGTTTGCCATTCCGAAGCTGGCGGCGTGGATTGAAAGCCTTGGTGTGACCTTTCTGCGCCGGACGTTGGTGAAGGAAGTGCAGGCGGGGCGGGTGCTGACGACCTCGGGTGTGGTTGAGGCCAAGCAGGTCGTGGTCTGCCCGGGCGATGACATGCTGACGCTGTACCCGGAGGTGATCGCGCGCCATCAGATCACGCGGTGCCGGTTGCACATGATGAAGGTGATGCCGGCGCGGCCGATCACGCTGCCGGGGTCGATCATGTCGGATCAAAGCCTGTTCCGGTACTTGGGCTATTCGGAACTGCCGGAGTCCGAGCCGATCAAGGCGCGGCTGCGGGCCGAGCAGCCGAGGACTTTGGCCGAGGGCATCCATCTGATTGTCGTGCAGGGCTCCGACGGTGGGCTGATTGTCGGGGATAGCCACCATTACGACTGGTCGCCCTCGCCCTTCCAGCGGGCCGAGGTGGATGATCTGATCATGGACGAACTGCATCAGGTGCTGAACGTGCCGGGGGCGCAGATCACCGAGCGGTGGAACGGGACTTACGCGTCGGGGCCGGAAACCATGATGCGGGAAACGATTGACGAACAGACACGGCTGGTGATCGTCACCTCTGGCACCGGGGCATCGACCTCGTTCGCCATTGGCGAGGAAACCATCGCAGAAATCTACGGGAGAGCGTGATGCTGAGAGCGGCGGTATTCGATTGGGCGGGCACGGTGATTGACCATGGTTCGCAGGCGCCGATGGGGGTTTTCGTTGCGACCTTCAAGCAGTTCGGTGTGGAGATTTCCGTGGCCGAGGCCCGTGGTCCGATGGGCATGGCCAAGCGTGATCACATCAAGACGCTGATGAGCCAGCCGCGGATTGCGGCGGCTTGGAAGGTGGCGCAAGGGGCTGCGCCGGATGAGGCGGCGATTGACCGGGTCTATGAGGTGTTCGTGCCGATGAACGTGGAAGCGGTCACCGATTACTGCACGATGATTGCGGGCGCTGTGCCTGCGGTCAACCGGATGCGGGCGCGCGGGATGAAGATCGGCTCTACCACCGGATATACGCGGTCGATCATGGCCAAGGTGCTGCCTTTGGCTGCGGCGCAGGGCTATGAGCCGGACAATCTGGTCTGTGCGGGCGATCTGGCCGAGGGGCGGCCCTCGGCCATGATGATGTACCGGACTTTTCTGGACCTTGGGGTCTGGCCTGCGCATACGGTTGTGAAGGTGGATGACACCGGCGTTGGCATTGCCGAGGGGCTGAATGCGGGCTGCTGGACGGTGGCGGTGGCGGTGTCAGGCAATGCGTTCGGGCTGAACCCGGCGGAGACGGCGGCGCTGAGCCCGGCCGAGTTTGCTGTGATGAAGGCCAAGGCCTATGCCGATCTGCGCCTGACCGGGGCGCATTATGTGATTGATTCCGTGGCGGATATTGACTGGGTTCTGGACGAGATCGAGGGTCGTCTGGTGCGCGGCGAGCGCCCGTGACGCTGCCGTTTGACCTGTCGGTCGTCGGGCTGATCTGGATCGCCGTGACCGTGCTGGTCGCGGGCTTCGTGCGCGGCTATTCCGGCTTTGGCTTTTCGGCGCTGACTATCGCCTCTTCGGCCCTTGTCACCAACCCGCTGCATTTCGTCGCCGTTGTGGTCCTGTGGGAGATGGTGATGACGCTGCAGGCCTTGTCCGGCATAAGGCAGGACATCGACTGGCGGCGCGTGGGCCTTCTGCTGGCCGGGGCGGTGATTGGCATGCCTTTGGGGATCTGGGCCTTGACCTCGATCTCGGAGAACGCGGCGCGGGCGGTGATTTCGGCCTATGTGCTGGGGATGAGCCTTGTGCTGCTGGCGGGCTGGCAGTTGAAGGGGCGGGTCGGGCCTTTGGCGAATTTCGGGGCGGGCATCGTCTCGGGGCTTGCCAATGCGCCGGGGATGGGGGGGCTGCCGGTTGCGGCCTTCTTTGCGGCGCAGGGCATCGCGCCAGCGGTGTTCCGGGCGACGCTGGTGGCCTATTTCCCGATGCTGGACCTGTATTCCGCGCCGATCTACTGGTGGAACGGCATGGTGACTTGGGACACGGTGAAGATCGGGATTGTGGGACTGCCGTTGGTTTTCCTGGCCAACTGGCTGGGAAGCCGCCACTTCCTGCGCACCGATCCGCAGGATTTCCGGCGCTTTGCCATTCTCTTGCTGGCGGGGTTGGCGTTGATGGGTCTTCTGAAGTCGGTGTTCTGATGCTTTTGGTCGTCAACGCAGGCTCTTCGTCGCTGAAACTCGCGGTGTTTGATGCGGGTCTGGGGCAGGTGGCGCAGGCGCGGGCGGAACGGATCGGGTCGGGCGGTGCTGCGGACCATCTGGAGGCGTTGAGTGCCGGGCTGGCGGAGATGGGGGTTGATCCTGTGCGGCTTACGGCGGCCGCGCATCGGGTCGTGCATGGGGGCGCGGGGTTGACGGCGGCGGCGCGTGTGACGCCGGCTGTCGTCGAGGGGATACGGGCGTGTATCCCCTTGGCGCCCTTGCACAATCCGGCCAATCTGGCGGGGATCACGGCTTTGGCGGCCTTGGCGCCGGAGTTGCCCCAATACGCCAGCTTCGATACGGCGTTTCATGCGACCAATCCAGCGGTGGCGGTGCGCTATGCCTTGCCTGCGCAGGCCGAGGCGGCGGGGCTGCGGCGTTACGGGTTTCATGGGCTGAGCTATGCCAGTCTGGTGCGCAAGCTGCGCGAGGCGGGTGAGGTGCCGGCCCGGGTTCTGGCGCTGCATCTGGGGAATGGGGCCTCGCTTTGCGCCATACTGGCGGGGCGGTCGGTGGCGACGACGATGGGATACTCGCCCTTGTCGGGGCTGACGATGGGGACGCGGACCGGTGATATCGACGGCAACGCGGTGCTGCGGTTGGCGGAGCTGCATGGGGTGGAGGAGGCTTCGCGGCTTCTTAACAAAGCCTCCGGCCTGTTGGGGTTGGGTGGGGCTTCGGACATGCGGGCCTTGCATGCGGCGGGGACGGAAGAGGCGCGGTTTGCGGTGGCGCATTTCTGCTATTGGGCGGTGCGGCACGCGGGCAGCATGATTGCCGCGATGGGGGGGCTGGACGCCATCGCCTTCACCGGGGGCATTGGGGAAAACGATGCGGTGGTGCGGGCGGCGATTGCCGAGGGGTTGGCTTGGGCGGGGCAGGCTCCGGTTCTGATCATCCCGGCCGAGGAAGAAAAGCAGATCGCCGCCGAGGCCCTGGCCTTGATGCAGGCGTAAGATCGTTCCCGATATCTGCGGTTTGTCGGGAAAATCACCTAGCAAATCCCGGAAACCTCAAGATATTGTTCCGGGGAAAAGAAGCAGAGGATCGCCATGAACGCGCCCATCCTGAACACCTCGCCGGCGGTGTCTGACGAGGTCCGCAAGACCACCTGCTACATGTGCGCCTGCCGCTGCGGGATCAACGTGCATCTGAAGTCGGGGAAAGTGTCCTATATCGAGGGCAACCGCGATCATCCGGTGAACAAGGGAGTGCTGTGCGCCAAGGGGGCCAGCGGCATCATGCAGGTGACGGCGCCGTCCCGCTTGCAGCATCCGTTGAAGCGGGTGGGGCCGCGCGGGTCGGGGGCGTTTGAGGAGATTTCCTGGGAAGAGGCGCTTAGCCTCGCCGTGTCGTGGATGAAGCCGCTGCGCGAGACGGCGCCCGAGAAGCTGGCGTTTTTCACCGGGCGGGATCAGAGCCAGTCTTTCACCGGCTGGTGGGCGCAGGCGTTCGGCACGCCAAACTATGCGGCGCATGGCGGGTTTTGTTCGGTCAACATGGCGGCGGGCGGGATTTACACCATCGGTGGGGCGTTCTGGGAATTCGGCCAGCCGGATTGGGAGCGCACCAAGCTGTTCGTGATGTTTGGCGTGGCGGAGGATCATGACTCCAACCCGATCAAGATCGGGCTTGGCAAGCTGAAGGGGCGGGGGGCGCGGGTGATTGGCGTCAACCCGATCCGCACCGGCTATAATGCCATTGCCGATGACTGGTATGGCATTACGCCGGGGACGGATGGGCTGTTGATCCTGTCGCTGATCCATTGCCTGCTGGCGGCGGGCAAGGTCGATCTGGACTATCTGGCGCGCTGGACCAATGCGAGTTTGCTGGTGAATGAGGCGGAGGGGCCGGAGAAGGGCCTGATCCTGAAGAATGCCGAAAGCCAGCCCTTTGTGATTGACCGGCGGACTGGGCAGCCTGCGCCTTGGGACGGCAAGGGCGTTCAGCCGGATTTGGGCGCGGTGTGGCAGGGGCATCGGACGGTGTTCCAGCATATGGCGGAGCGGTATCTGGCGGACGACTATGCGCCGGAGGCGGTGGCGGCGCGCTGCGGGATTGCAGCCTCGCGCATTCGCGGGTTGGCGGCGGAATTGGCCGATGTGGCCTTCAATCAGGCCATCGAGATCAAGCAGAAGTGGACGGATTTCCGGGGCGACAGCCATGAGACGATGCCGGGCCGTCCGGTGAGTTTCCACGCCATGCGCGGGATTTCGGCGCATTCCAACGGCTTTCAGACCGCCCGTGCGCTGCATCTGTTACAGATTGTGCTGGGGACGGTGGAAACTCCCGGTGGCTATCGGTTGAAGCCGCCGTATCCCAAGCCCGTTGAGGCACATCCGACGCCGCATTTCGTGACAGCTCCGGGCAAGGCCTTGTCGGGGCCGCACTTGGGCTATGTGCGCGGGCCAGAGCAGTTGGCGCTGAAGGAGGACGGCTCTCCGGCGCGGATCGACAAGGCGTTTACCTGGGAGAATCCGTTTAGCGCCCATGGGTTGATGCATATGCTGATCCCGAACGCCCATGCGGGCGATCCGTACCGGATCGACACGCTGTTTCTGTATATGGCCAACATGGCGTGGAATTCGTCGATGAACACGACGAAGGTCATGGAGATGCTGACGGACAAGGATGCGTCGGGGGACTATGTGATCCCGCGGATCATCTATTCGGATGCCTATGCGTCAGAGATGGTGGCCTATGCCGACCTGATCCTGCCGGATACGACCTATCTGGAGCGGCATGATTGCATCTCGCTGCTGGACCGGCCGATTTCCGAGCCGGATGCGGCGGGGGACAGCATCCGCTGGCCGGTGACGGAACCTGACCGCAATGTGCGGGGGTTCCAGTCTGTGCTGCTGGACCTTGGGGCGCGGTTGGGTCTGGCGCCGATGGTCAGGGAAGATGGCTCGCCCAAGTTCAGGGATTATGCCGATTACATCCAGAACCATATCCGCCGTCCGGGTGTGGGGCCGCTGATCGGATTTAGGGGCGCGGATGGGACAAAGGAAGGGCGGGGCGAGGCCAACCCTGACCAGATCGCTGCCTATATTGCCAATGGCGGCTTCTATCAGGCGCATGTCCCGGAGGAGGCCTTGTTCTACAAGCCGTGGAACATGGCCTATCAGGATTGGGCGGTGAAAACCTCGTTCTATGAAAGCCCGCAGCCCTATCTGTTCAGCATCTGGTCGGAACCCATGCGCAAGTTCCAGCTGGCTGCCGAGGGGCATGGGAATATCCAGCCGCCGGATCATCTGCGCGCGCGGTTGAAGCAGGCGATGGACCCGCTGCCGATCTGGTATCCGCCGTTTGGCGATCTGGAGGCCAAGGGTTGGGGCTATCCGGTGCATGCGCTGACGCAACGTCCGATGGATATGTACCATTCGTGGGGCAGCCAGAACGCGTGGCTGCGCCAGATCCGGGGGCAGAACTTCCTGTATGTGCCGACCAAGATCTGGGAGGCCGAGGGGTTCAAGGACGGCGATTATGCGCGGGTGATTTCGCCCAATGGCGGGATCACTGTGCCTGTCGCGCATATGGCGGCGCTGAACGAGAATACGGTCTGGACCTGGAACGCGATTGGCAAGCGCAAGGGGGCCTGGGCGCTGGACGACGGGGCCAAGGAGGCGAATGAGGGGTTCTTGCTGAACCATCTGATTTCCGAACTGCTGCCGGAAAAGGGCGACGGCTTGCGCTATTCCAACTCTGACCCGGTGACGGGGCAGGCGGCGTGGTTCGACCTGCGGGTCAGGATCGAGAATGTCGGCCCGCAGGCCCATGCCTCGCCCGATTTCGAGCCGATCCCGAGGGTGGTGCCGCAGGGGAGGGACCGCGCATGAGGCCTTCCACGGCACGATTTTTCTCCGAAAAATCCGAGGTCGATCTTTCTGCGAAAGATCGGGAATTTTCGTGGAAAATTCGTTTAGATCAGAATTTTCGCAGAAAATTCTTTGGCTTGCAGGAGGTCGCATGACCCAACTTCCCACCCATACGGACAAGAAACTGGGTCTGGTCATCGACCTTGACACCTGTGTCGGCTGTCAGGCCTGTGTCACGGCCTGCAAGGGCTGGAACGATCAGGACGCAGGCTATGTCGGCGGGCTGTCCGATCAGGACCCCTATGGCGCGGACCCGTCGGGGGCGTTTCTGAACCGCGTCCACAGCTATCAGGTCCAGCCCGAGGAGGGCACCGCGCAGATCATCGCCTTCCCGCGATCCTGCCTACATTGCGAGGATGCGCCCTGCGTGCCGGTCTGCCCGACCGGGGCCAGCTACAAGCGGGTGGAGGACGGTATTGTGCTGGTCAACGAAGACGCCTGCATTGGCTGCGGGCTGTGTGCCTGGGCCTGCCCTTACGGCGCGCGGGAATTGGACCCGGCGCAGGGCGTGATGAAGAAATGCACGCTGTGTGTCGACCGCATCTATAACGAGAACCTGCCGGAAGAAGACCGCGAACCGGCTTGCGTGCGGACCTGCCCGACCTCGGCCCGGCATTTTGGCGACTTCGCCGATCCGGACAGCAAGGTGTCCAAACTGGTGGCAGAGCGGGGGGGCTATGACCTGATGCCGGACCTCAAGACCAAGCCCACCAACAAATATCTGCCGCCAAGGAAGAAGGATCGGCCGCAAGAGGCCTCGGTTCTGGCGCCGCTTTTGGACATCAAGGCCACCGGGTTTGCCGGCTGGCTCGACAAGGTACTGGGGAAGATCTGATGCATCCGGCACCTTCTGTCATCGCGTTCACGGTCCTGTCGGGCATGGGCTTTGGGCTTTTGGCCTTTCTGGGCCTGGGTCTGCCGGCGCCTTCGGGCTGGATGGCTTTCCTGCATTGGGGGCTTGGCTATGCGCTTGCCGTGGGCGGGCTGTCGGCCTCCACCCTCCACCTTGGCAACCCGCAACGGGCGCTGAAGGCGTTCAGCCAGTGGCAGACCTCGTGGCTGAGCCGCGAGGCGTGGACGGCGGTCGCCACCTTGGTTGTCTTCGCCCCGATGGCGCTGTCGGATATTTTCGGGCTGGGGCTGCCGCGTCTGGTGGGGCAGGTTGGCACGGTGCTGGCGGTGGCGACGGTCTTCACCACCTCGATGATCTATGCCCAACTGAAGACCGTGCCGCGCTGGAACAGTCCGACGACGCAGGGCCTGTTCTTCAGCTTCATGGCAACCGGAGGCGCCATCCTGTCGGGCAACGGCATGGCCGCGCTTGCCGGTTGCGTGCTGGTGGGTGCCGCCCTGCTGACGGCCTTCGCCGTGGGCGACAAGGCTTTCGGCAAGGCGGCGCAGACCATGGGCACCGCCACGGGCCTTGGTCGCATCGGCACGGTCAAGGTTTTCGAGCAGCCGCACACGCGCCCGAATTACCTGATGCGCGAGATGATCCATGTCGTCGCCCGCAAGCATTCTGAAAAGCTGCGCCTGATCGCCCTTGGCGCCAGTGCGGCCTTGCCCTTCCTGCTGCTTTTGCTGCCGGCAAGCCCCGCCCTTTTCGCCGTGATCGCCCTGATCCACCTGATCGGCGCCCTGACCGCGCGATGGCTGTTCTTCGCGGAAGCCGAGCATGTCGTGGGCCTGTACTACGGCCAACGCTAAGTCCGCTTGCCCTTCACCGAGGTTCAAATACCCCACGGGGGTGCGGGGGTGTGAAACCCCCGCTTGCGCCGCAGGGGCCAAATGCAACGGGCCGGGGATTGCTCCCCGGCCCGTGCCTTGTCGTGTCAGCGGAGGTTATTCCGAGAAGATCGACTTCTTGTGGGTCCCGTTCGGCACCAGCAGGGCACCGATGACCACGGTCACCAGCGCGATGGTGATCGGATACCAGAGCCCTGAGTAGATGTTGCCGGTCTGGGCCGAGATGGCCAGCACCAGCGCGGGCAGCAGGCCGCCGAACCAGCCGTTGCCGATGTGGTAGGGCAGCGACAGGCCCGAGTAGCGGATCCGGGTCGGGTAGAGTTCGACCAACTGGGCGGCGATCGGGCCGTAGACCATCGTCACCAAGAGGATCAGGTAGGTCAGCGTGATGATCACCGTCAGGTTCTGCGCCTTGAAGATGTCGCTGATCGAGGTGACCTTGGCCACGGTGGTGTTGTCGGCCGCAACCAGCGGATAACCCGCCGTCATCAGGGCCGCGTTCACGGCCTTCTCGAAGCCAGCCTTGACGCCCGAGGCGGCGGCCAGATCAGCGGCCGTCTTGTCGAAGGCGGCCAGCTGGTCTGCCGGAACCGCAGCGCGGGCTGCGTCAACGGCGGCCTGGGCCGGGGCAACCGCTGCCGTCGCCGTATCAAGGGCGGTTTGGGCGGTGGCTTTGGCGGTGTCGTCTGCCGCAGCCTTCAGCGCCTTGTCGGCGTCGGCGGCAGCGGTTTTGGCGGTGGCCAGCGCCTTGTTGGCGTCGGTCAGGGTTTTCAACAGAGCAGGGTCGATCGCAGCCTTGGCCGCATCGGCGGCAGCGGTAGCGGCAGCGATGTCGGCGGCGTTCTTGGTGCCGTCATAGGACGGGATCTCGGTCTCGCCGATCTTCACGCTGGCAAGGGTGCCGGCGGGCGCATCGACGGTGACCGAATTGGCCGAGCCCTTCAAGAGCAGCGCCTTCACGTTGTCGCAGCTGTGGGTGAACTTGGCGGTGCCGACCGGGTTGAACTGGAACGAGCAATCTGCCGGGTCAGCCGTCACGGTGATGACGGTTTGCTGGGCGGCGTAGAGGGCCGGGTTGGCCGTCTTGGTGATGAACTGGAACACCGGGAAGTAGGTGGCAGCAGCCAGAAGGCAGCCGGCCAGGATGATCGGCTTGCGACCGATCTTGTCGGACAGCCCGCCGAAGAACACGAAGCCCCAGGTGCCAAGCACCAGCGAGGCGGCGACGAAGACGTTGGCGGTGAAGCTGTCGATCTTCACGACCGATTGCAGGAAGGTCAGCGCGTAGAACTGGCCCGAATACCAGACCACCGCTTGGCCCATGGTCAGGCCGAACAGCGCGATCAAGGCGATCTTGGCGTTCTTCCATTGACCGAAGGCCTCGCGCAGCGGCGCTTTGGAGGCGGCGCCTTCGGCTTTCATCTTCTGGTAGACCGGGCTTTCCGACATGGTCATGCGGATATACAGCGAGACCAGCAGCAGGAAAGCCGACAGCAGGAACGGCACACGCCAGCCCCAGGCACTCCACGCCGGCAGGGTGACCGGGTTGCCCTTGGCATCCAGCGAGGCCAGACCGTCAAGACCGAACTGGGCCACGTTGGGGAAGTTGTTGTTGATGATCGGCGTCACTGCCAGAATGACGATCAGCGACAACAGAAGGCCGCCGGTGGCCGTGGTCTGGATGAACGAGGTGTAATAGCCGCGGCGGTTCTGCGGCGCGTGTTCGGCCACATAGACCGCAGCGCCCCCGTATTCCCCACCCAGCGCCAGACCTTGCAGCATGCGCAGGCCGATCAGGATGATCGGGGCCGCCATGCCCCAGCTTTGATAGCCGGGCAGAAGACCGACGAGGAAGGTCGAGGAGCCCATGATCAGGATCGTGACAAGGAAAGTATACTTCCGGCCGATCAGGTCGCCCAGCGAGCCGAACACCAGCGCGCCGAAGGGACGCACCAGAAAGCCTGCCGCGAAGGCCAAGAGTGCGAAGATGTTCCGCGCCGCTTCGGGGAAGGGCGTGAAGAACTGCGCGCCGATGAAGGCCGACAGCGAGCCGTAGAGGTAGAAGTCGTACCATTCGAAGATCGTGCCCATCGAGGAGGCCAGAATGACCTTCCTCTCGGCCGCGTTCATCGGACGTGAGCGGGTGCTCGCGTCTGAAGTTCCATATGCCATTGTGTCTCTCCCTTTGCGCCCGTCTTTGCGGGCATGTCCAACGCGCAACGTGATCGCGCGCCCTCCCTCCACCCGCCCTTTTCAGGGGGCGGGATCTTCGTGCCGATGCCGATCCCGCAGGGATCAGGCCCGGTTCATGCGATTTTCGATCAGGTCATCGACGACGGCGGGGTCTGCCAGCGTCGAGGTGTCGCCCAAGGCGGCAAAGTCGTTTTCGGCGATCTTGCGCAGGATGCGGCGCATGATCTTGCCGGAACGCGTCTTGGGCAGGCCCGGTGCCCACTGGATCAAGTCCGGTGTGGCGATCGGGCCAATCTCGGTGCGGACCCATTTGACGAGGTCCTTGCGGAGTTCTTCGGACGGTTCGATCCCCTTCATCAGGGTGACATAGGCGTAGATGCCCTGACCCTTGATGTCATGCGGGTAGCCGACCACGGCGCTTTCGGCCACTTTCGGGTGGGCGACCAGCGCGCTTTCCACTTCGGCGGTGCCAAGGCGGTGGCCCGAGACGTTCAGCACGTCATCGACGCGGCCGGTGATCCAGTAATAGCCATCCGCATCGCGGCGGCAGCCGTCGCCGGTGAAGTAGTAGCCGGGGTATTGCGCGAAATAGGCCTCCTCGAACCGCTTGTGGTCGCCCCAGAGCGTGCGCATCTGGCCCGGCCAGCTGTCGGCGATGCACAGCACGCCTTCGGTCGCGGTTTCGGGCAGGACATGGCCGTTGGCGGGGTCCAGCACCTCGGGCTTGATGCCGAAGAAGGGTTTGGTGGCGGAACCCGGCTTTTGCGGCACGGCACCCGGCAGGGGGGTGATGATGTGGCCGCCGGTTTCGGTCTGCCAGAAGGTGTCGACGATGGGGCAGTTGCCCTTGCCGATGTTCTTGAAATACCAGTTCCACGCTTCCGGGTTGATCGGCTCACCGACCGAGCCCAAGAGGCGCAGGGACGACAGGTCGTGCTTTTCGACCCATTCGGTGCCCATCGCCATCAGGCTGCGGATCGCGGTGGGGGCGGTGTAGAACTGGGTGACCTTGTGTTTTGCAATCACCTCCCAGAAGCGGCCGGCGTCGGGGAAGGTGGGGACGCCTTCGAACATCACGGTCGTGGCGCCATTGGCCAAGGGGCCGTAGACGATGTAGCTGTGGCCGGTGACCCAACCCACGTCGGCGGTGCACCAGAAGACATCGCCGTCATGGTAGTCGAAGGTCATCTCATGCGTCATGGCCGCATAGACCAGATAGCCGCCGGTGGTGTGGACAACGCCCTTGGGCTTGCCGGTGGAGCCAGAGGTGTAGAGGATGAACAGCGGGTCTTCGGCACCCATCTCGGCATAGGGGCAGTAGGGCGAGGCGTCGGCCATCTCGGCCTTGAGGTCGAAGTCGCGGCCATGGGTCCAGTGGGTTTCATCGCTGGTGTGCTTGACCACAAGGCATTGCACGTTGTCCTTGCAGTGCAGCAAGGCCTGGTCGGTGTTGGCTTTCAGGGGCGTACGCTTGCCGGCGCGGGGGCCGAAGTCTGCGGTGATGACGACCTTGGCTTCCGAATCGTTGATCCGGTTGGCCAGCGCGTCGGGCGAGAAGCCGCCGAAGACGATGGAATGGATGGCGCCGATCCGGGTGCAGGCCAGCATGGCGTAGGCCGCTTCCGGGATCATCGGCATGTACAGAACGACGCGGTCACCCTTGACCACGCCATGGGCGCGCAGGACGTTGGCCATGCGGCAGGTCTGTTCCAGAAGCTCGGCATAGGTGATGTGGCGCGACGGGGCTTTCGGATCATCCGGCTCCCAGATGATGGCGGTCTGGGTGGCGCGCTTGACCATGTGGCGGTCGATGCAGTTGGCGGACACGTTGGTCGTGCCATCCTCGAACCACTTGATCGAAACTTCGCCCAGTTTGAACGAGGTGTTCTTGACCCGGGTATAGGGCTTGATCCAGTCGATCCGGCGGCCTTCGACGCCCCAGAACGTCTCGGGGTCGGTCATCGAGGCCTCGTACCGCGCGGCATAGCCGGCCGGCGTGACATGGGCCTGAGATGTAAAGTCAGCAGTTGCGGTGTAAACCGTCGGTGCACGATCCGGCATGGTATCCCTCCCTTTCAGAAGCGCCGCCCCTTGTCCCCGGCGGCTGCCCCTAGTCGTCCTGTTCGCTGGTTCAAGTCTATCGCAGCTTTGGGTTTTCAAAAGCTACAATTTCTTTTCAAGTATACGACGGCATACAGTCTGGCAAACGTCGATTTGCCGCAGGGCGCTGCGCGGGGTAAGCTTCTGCCTGCGCACGACAATTTCGGGATCACGAAATTCTGGTGGCGCTAACAGAATGCTGGTCTGCGACAGGCCGCGACACTTTGCCCCACGGAATCTTCAGGACGGCTCTGGCGTATCCAGCGCCTCAAGCGTCGCAATATAGCGCACCAGCGGCGGTTCCAGCCCGGCTTTTTCCAGAATCCGCCGCTGCAGCGGGCGCACGCCCAACAGCACCATCTGACCGCCCTTGCGCTTGGTGCGCAGCGCCAAAAGGTCCAGCGCGCGGGCGCCAGAGCTGTCGACATAGTCGAGCGCGGTCAGGTCCAGCACGAAATGGCGCGGGTGCTCGGCGATCTGGTCCAGCACGGCCCCGGTCTGGGCGGCGGCCCCGAAGAAATAGGGGCCGGACAGGCGGACCACGACGCGGTCGGCGCGGTCTTCCTCTTCGTGGGTGTGGACGACCGAGCTTTGCGACATGCGCTGCAGGAAGACCAATCCGGCCAGCGCGAAGCCCACCACGATGCCCTCGGTCAGGTCGCGCAAGACGACCAGAAGGAAGGTGACCACGACGACCACAGCATCGCTGTGCGAGGTCTTGACCAGCATCACGAACTGCGACCGCGCGGCCATGTTCCAGGCCACCACGCTGAGAAGGCCGGCGAAGACGGCCATGGGCACGAAGCTGACCAGCGGCGCCAGCAGCATCATGAAGCCCAGAACGATGACCGCATGCAGCATGCCGGCCACCGGCCCCTTGGCCCCGGCGCTGTGGTTGGTGACGGTGCGCGCCACGGCGCCGGTGGTGTAGATGCCGCCGAACAGCGCGACGACGATATTGGCGGCGCCCTCGGCAAACAGTTCAATCGCGGGGCGGTGGCGGTTGCCCGACAGGCCATCGGCGACCTGCGCCGACAAAAGCCCGGTGATGGCGCCCAAGAGGCTGAACTGCAGGGCGAAGGGCAGGGCGGCGCGGATCATCGGGAGCGACAGGTCAGGCAGGGCCGGGGCGGGCAGAAAGCGCGGCAGGGTGCCGAAACGGTCACCCACCAGTTCGATCGGCAGGCCGATGGCCCGGACGATCAGGCTGAGGCCCACGACGGCGATCAGCATGTTGGGCCAATGCGGCCGCCATTGCTTGATGACCGGCAGCGCGACGATGGTCAGCGTGGCCACGCCGATGGCCGCCGGCGTCAGGGTGTCGCGCGCGGCCCACAGGACAGCCAGCTTGTCCAGCACGGCGGGCGGTTCGGGCACCGTCAGGGTCAGGCCCAGAAGCTCTTTGATCTGGCTGGTGAAGATGATCACCGCGATGCCCGAGGTGAAGCCGATCGTCACCGGATAGGGCAGGAATTTGATGTAGTTGCCCAGCTTCAGCGCCCCGGCGGCCATCAGGATGAAGCCCGACAGGAAGGTGGCCACCATCAGCCCCGGCACCCCGATCTGCGATACGCAGGCCGAGACACCGACGATGAAGGCCCCGGCCGGCCCGCCGATCTGATAGCGCGATCCGCCCAGCAGCGAGACAAGAAAGCCGCCGATGATGGCAGTGAACAACCCGCGTTCCGGCCCGACGCCCGAGGCGATGGCGATGGCCATCGACAGGGGCAGCGCCACGATGGCGACCGACAGGCCCGCCATGGCATCGGCGCGCAGGTCGGACCAGCGGTAGCCCTCGCGCAGGACGGTGACGATCTTGGGAAGGAATTCCAGCGCCTGGCTTTGTGTGGAACGCAACGAACGCAGTTCGGTCATTCTAGGTTGCCCCCGTCTCCGGGGCTCCGGTCATGGGCACAGGACAATCCTGCGGGTGTCCAGCAAAGAACGGGCAGCGGAATGCGTCAGGTGCAAGGGTCTGGATCAATCCTTAGACGAAAGGATCATCCGGATACCTGACCTGTGTCAAGTAAAGCCCTTGCGGCGGGGCGACCGGGCCGCAGGCGGCGCGGCTGCGGGCGGCCAAGGCGGTGGCGATGCGCTGGGCCGGCCAACTGCCCGCGCCAACGAGGGCCAGCGAGCCAACGATGGAGCGCACCTGATTGTGCAGGAAGGATCTTGCGCGCAGGCGGATCTGGATCTCGCGGCCCGAGGGGGTGGCAAGTTCGGTCACGGTCACCTCGTCCATCGTCTTCACCGGGCTGTTGGCCTGACAGAGCGAGGAGCGGAAGGTGGTGAAATCGTGATGCCCGATCAGGTGATTGGCACCGTCCTGCATGGCCTGGGCGTCAAGCCCCGGCAGCACATGCCAGACCCGGCCCTTGTCCAGCACGGGCCCGGCGCGGCGGCACAGGATGCGGTAGAGGTAACGCCGCTCGATCGCGGAAAAGCGGGCGTGGAACGCATCGGGCACCCGCGCGCAGGCGACGACGGCCACCGGGGCCTCGCGCAGGTGGTAGTTCAGGGCCTGCGACAGGCGGAAGGGGTCCCAGTCCTTGTGCAGGTCGATGTGGGCGACCTGGCCGGTGCCATGCACCCCGGTGTCGGTGCGGCCGGCGGCGGCGATGGTGTGGGGGCCGGGCTCCAGCCGCGCCAGCGCCTCTTCGATCGTGTGCTGCACGGTGGGCTGGCCGAGGGATTGGCGCTGCCAGCCGTTGAACGGGGTGCCGTCGTATTCGATCTTCAGGGCAAAGCGGGGCATATGCTGGTCCAAGCCGGGGGTTTCACGCCCCCCGAAGCGTCTCAAGAGCGGGGGTTTCACACCCCCGCGCCCCCGTGGGATATTTGGGCCTGAATGAAGGTGATGGCGGCGGTTTAGTCGCTTGGCGGCGGTTTCGCAACCGGGGGCTGTCATTGTGGGCCGGCGTGCCTATGTAGGGGGCAGAGGGTGAGGGGGCTGCGGTGTGAGTGTTTCCGATCTGGCAGACGATCTGTGGCGCGGGCTTGAGGCCTTGGCCTTGCCCGCTCCGGTGATCCGGCTGGGGGTGACGGGCTTGAGCCGGGCGGGCAAGACGGTGTTCATCACCAATCTGGTGGCGAATTTGCTGGAGCGGGGGCGGATGCCGCAACTGACCGCGCGCGACCGGATCGAGGCGGTCTATCTGCAGCCGCAGCCTGACATGACGCTGCCGCGCTTTGCCTTTGAAGATCATCTGGCGGCGATGACCGGCGATACGCCGCGCTGGCCGCAGTCGACGCGGGCGGTGAGCGAGTTGCGGCTGAGCTTTCGGGTCCGGGGGCGCGGGTTTCTGGGCGGCCTGACCGGGCCAAGGGTGCTGCATGTTGATATCGTCGATTATCCGGGCGAGTGGCTCTTGGACCTCTCGCTTCTGGACAAGTCTTACGAGGATTGGGCGGAAGGCGTGCTGGGCCGGATTGCCAAGCGGGCGGAGGCGGCGGCGTTCATGGCCCTGGCGCGGGCCGAGGATGGCGCTTTGGCGCTGGACGAGCCCAAAGCCATGGCCTTGGCGGCCAGCTTCACCGGCTATCTGGAGGCGGCGCGGGCGGCGGGCTGGGCCGATTGCACGCCGGGGCGGTTCTTGCTGCCGGGCGATCTTGCGGGGTCTCCGGTGCTGACCTTTGCGCCGTTGCCCCGGCCCGCGACGGCGGGGCGCGGCAGTCTTTACGCCGAGATGCAGGTGCGGTTCGAGGCCTACAAGGCGCAGGTGGTGCGGCCCTTCTTCAAGGATCACTTTGCCCGGATCGACCGGCAGGTGGTGCTGGTCGATGTGCTGGGCGCGATCCATCAGGGGCCGCGCGCGGTGGAAGACCTGCGGCGCACCATGGCCGAGGTGCTGGCGGCGTTTCGGCCCGGGCAGAATGGCTGGCTGGACTGGATCCTGGGCGGGCGGCGGGTGGAGCGGATCCTGTTTGCCGCGACCAAGGCGGACCATCTGCACCACCGTCAGCATGCCGCCTTGACGGCGATCACCGGGGCGCTGCTGCGCGATGCCAAGGCGCGGGCCGATTTCGCCGGGGCCGAGACAATGGCCCTGTCGCTGGCCAGCCTGCGCACGACGGTAGAGGAAGAGATCACACGCGTGGGCGAGACGCTGGACGCGGTGCGCGGGCGGTTGGCGGATGGCCGGGTGGTGGCGATGTATGCCGGGGAATTGCCGGGCGATCCCGGCCGCATCCTGGCCCCGGCGCGGGACGGGGCCGAGACCTGGCTGGACGCGGATTTCGCGCTGATGGGCTTTGCGCCGTCGCGGGCGATGCGCAAGCCGGGGGAGGGGCCGCCGCATATCCGGCTGGACCGGGCGGCGGAGTTTCTGATCGGAGACCGGCTGTGATCCGCGCCGCCGAAGACAGCGATCTGCCCAGGCTGGCCGAGATCCTGGGCGATTGGTGCCGCGATACGTCCTGGCTGCCGAAACGGCACACGCGGGCGCAGGATTTGGGGTTCCTGGGCGAACTTTTCCGCCTGTCGACCCTGCGGGTGATCGGGCGGCCCGCCTTGGGGTTCCTGTCACGGCAGGGGGCGGAGGTCGATGCGCTGTATCTGGCACCGCAGGCCCGGCGGAAAGGCTACGGTCGGGCGTTGATGGCAGAGGCCATGGCTGAGGAACCTGTGCTGCGGCTTTGGGCCTTTGAGGCCAATCATGCGGCGCGGGCATTTTATGCCGCGCTGGGCTTTGTCGAGGTTGGCCGCACCGATGGCGACAATGACGAGGGCCTGCCCGATGTCAGGCTGGAATGGAGACGCGATGGCGCTGCATCCTGAAGACAAGCTGAAAGGCCCGGCGCTGATCGAGGTCGAGGGCGACGTTTCGCCCGAAAGCTTCATCGAGACGCCGCAGGGGCGCGCGATGGAGGGTGTGCGGCGTCTGGCCTCGCGCCGCGCCTCGGCGTTCACGCGCTTTGCGGGATGGGTGTTCGGCAGTCTGTTCTCGCTGGTGCTGACGGTGGCGGCGTGGAACTTTGTCGCCGGGCTTTTTGCCGCCAATCCCTGGCTGGGCGGCTTGGCAACCGTGCTGCTGGTGCTGGCTTTGGGGATCGTTCTGGTGCTGGTGGCAGGAGAGGTGCTGGCCTTCTTGCGCCTGTCGCGGCTGGACAGCATCCGGCTGCAGGCGATCCATGCGGCCGAGGCGGGCGATCTGGCGGCGGCGCGCGCTGTGCTGGGGCGGCTGGAGGCGCTTTATGCCAAGCGCGAGCCGATGGCCTGGGCGCGGGCGCGGCTGGCCGAACGACAGGGCGAGGTGCTGGACGCCGACGCGCTGTTGCGGCTGGCAGAGGTCGAACTGATCCTGCCCCTCGATGACCTTGCCAAGGCCGAGGTGGAGGCGGCCGCGCGGCAGGTGGCGACGGTGACGGCGCTGATCCCGCTGGCGCTGGCGGATGTGGCGACGGCGCTGGTGTCAAACCTGCGGATGATCCGCCGGGTGGCCGAGATCTATGGCGGACGGGCAGGGTCGCTGGGCTCGTGGCGCCTGTTGCGGCGGGTGTTCCTGTCGCTGGTGGCCACCGGGGCGGTGGCGCTGACCGATGATCTGCTGGGGTCCTTTGCCGGGGGCGGCATCCTGTCCCGGCTGTCAAGGCGCTTTGGCGAGGGCGTGGTCAATGGCGCGCTGACAACGCGGGTGGGGGTGGCCGCGATGGAGATCTGCCGGCCCTTGCCCTTTGTCGCGGTGGAGCGGCCGGGGGTGTCGGCCACGGTAAGCCGCGCCTTGGCGGGCCTGTTCGGCGCCAAGGATGGCGCTTGAGGACATGGGGGCGGATTGTCCCTTCCGGCTGCGGCCGGGGGGACCCGTAGCGCCCCCCCGCGGGCGGCGCCCGGCGAACTGCCGCAGCGTATTTGGCACGGTGCAAGGGAAAAGGGCCCTTTTCTTGCGCTTGCTCCTTGGCAAATACTCTCGGGGGCACGGGGGCAGACGGCCCCCGCCGGCGTCAAAGGGCGACCGGCTGGGAAGAGGCAGGAGCGGCAAAGCGGCCGTGCCTTGCCATCAGCTGCGAAATTTCTGCGCCAGTTTTTGCAAGGCAGACAAAGGGCTTGGCGTGGGTTCTTCCACCGGGGCCTGAACTTTGACCGGCGCGGGCCGTCCCGTTTCGGGCGCCTCGCGGGGGGGCTTGCGCTGTGGTGTGGTGCGCAGGGCGACGGTGTTCATGAACTTGGCCTCGTCGCCGCGCGCCAGATCCTCGGCCCCGTCCGAAAGGCCTTGCAGGAGCGGTTCCAGCCAGTCGCGATCGGCCTTGGCGAAGTCGTGCAGCACATAGCCCGCGACGGCGTCCTTGTGGCCGGGATGGCCGATGCCAAGGCGCACGCGTGCATAGGCCTCACCCAGATGACCGTGGATCGAGCGCAGGCCATTATGCCCGGCATGTCCGCCCGCCAGCTTGTGGCGCAGCTTGCCGGGGGCCAGATCCAACTCGTCATGGAAGACCACGACATCGGCCAGCGGCAGCTTGTGAAAGGTCACCGCGGCCTGCACCGCTTGGCCGGAGTTGTTCATGAAGGTGTCGGGCTTGAGCAGGATGACCTTGTCGCCCGCCAGTCGGCCCTCGGACACCAGCCCGTGAAAGGCCTTCCGCCAGGGGCCGAAGCCATGGTCGGCGGCGATGCGGTCCAGCGCCATGAAGCCGATGTTGTGGCGGTGCCCGGCATATTCGGGCCCCGGATTGCCCAGACCAACGAAGAGTTTCATGTGTCCCCTGCCGATGCGGGCTGCGCTGGGTGCCAGTTTAGCCAAGGCCAGTCTGGCCGAAGCCAGTTTAGCCAAAAGAAAGCGGGCGGCAATGAATTGCCGCCCGTTGTCACGATCAATCCTGAAGCGATCAGGCTTCGGCTTCCGCCGACACCAGACCGGCCGGAGCCGCGATGTTGGCGACCACGAAGTTCTTCTCCACGATCGGCTTGGCGCCTTCGGGCAGGATGATGTCGCTGAGGTGGATGACGTCGCCGATGTTCTTGCCGGTCAGATCGACGGTGACGTGATCGGGGATATCGCCCGCGAGCACTTCAAGGTTGATTTCCGGATGCACCACGGTCAGCGTGCCGCCGCGCTTGAGGCCCGGGGCAGCATCGTGGTTGATGAAGGTCACATGGATGTGCAGTTCGATGCGCGAGGCATCGTTCAGGCGCATGAAATCCACGTGGGTCGGCAGATCGCGGACCACATCGCGCTGAACGCCACGGCAGACGACGTGCACGTCGTCATGGCCCGGAACCTTCAGGTTGAACAGGGTCTGCAGGAAGCGACCGGCTCTGAGGTGTTTCACAAGGTAGTTGTACCCGACGTTGATCGCAATCGGCTCTTGGCCGTTGCCATAAACGATTCCCGGTACCAGTCCATCACGGCGAGCTTGGCGGGCGGCCCCCTTGCCTGTCCCCGCACGGACCTCGACGTTCAGATCATTGATCTGGCGTGCCATAGGTATTCTCCTGTTATAGTCCGCCATCCTCCAAGGGTGCATGGCGCGACCGGGGCGCTATAGCGGGGAACGCGCGGGATGGGAAGGGGCAATGGCGGCCTTTGCCCGTGGTTGCGCAGGTCTGATCCCGCCCAGAGGCGTCGCATCGGTGGCAAAGGCACCGGCGGCTGCGAATCGACGGTCTTGCGGCGTCGTGCGATCCCGGTCGCAGCGCAGCGGGCCTGCGATCCCCTGAGGCTGACCCCGTTGCGCGCCATTGGCAAGGCGCAAGGGCAGAACCTGTGCCCTTGCGCCTTGCCAATGACGCCCCGCCCAGCGTCTTGACCCGAGCCGGTTGGCGGCACGCCAGAGGCGAGACAAAAGCCTTGCGCGCCTTGCGCGCGCCTTTGGATCCGGGGCCGGCAACAAATGGCCACGCTTGCTTGAGTTTCGCCCAAGGCGTGGCTACACAACAGGGGACAAGGATTGAGGGGACTTCCATGCGCATCCATAGCGATCTGGCTGACACGATTGGCAACACGCCGCTTCTAAAGCTCAAGCGGGCGTCGGAGCTGACCGGATGCACCATCCTTGGCAAATGTGAATTCCTCAACCCGGGCCAGTCGGTCAAGGACCGGGCTGCGCTTTACATCATCAAGGACGCCGTGGCCAAGGGCCTGTTGAAGCCGGGTGGCACCATTGTCGAAGGCACGGCGGGCAACACCGGGATTGGCCTGGCGCTGGTGGGTGCCAGCATGGGGTTCCGCACCGTCATCGTCATTCCCGAGACGCAATCTCAGGAAAAGAAAGACATGCTGCGGCTGGCCGGGGCCGAACTGGTGCAGGTGCCGGCCGTTCCCTATCGCAACCCCAACAACTATGTCCGCTATTCGGGCCGTCTGGCCGAGGCCTTGGCGCGGACCGAACCCAATGGCGCAATCTGGGCCAACCAGTTTGACAACGTGGCCAACCGCCAGTCCCATATCGAGACGACTGGCCCCGAGATCTGGGACCAGACCGGTGGCAAGGTCGACGGTTTCATCTGCGCCGTGGGTTCGGGCGGGACGCTGGCGGGTGTCGGCATGGCATTGCAGCCCAAGGGCGTGAAGATCGGTCTGGCCGATCCCGAAGGTGCGGCGCTGCATGCCTTCTATACCACCGGCAAGTTCGAAAGCCCCGGCACCTCGATCACCGAAGGCATCGGGCAGGGGCGGATCACCGCCAATCTGGAAGGCTTCACGCCGGATTACAGCTACCGCATTCCGGATGCCGAGGCGCTGCCTCTGGTCTTCGAGATGCTGGAGGATGAGGGGATCTGCCTTGGCGGCAGTTCGGGCATCAACATTGCCGGCGCGATCCGCATGGGGCTTGAGATGGGGCCGGGCAAGACGATCGTCACCATCCTGTGCGATTATGGCAACCGCTATCAAAGCAAGCTCTACAACCCGACCTTCCTGAAGGAAAAGGGCCTGCCGGTGCCGAAATGGCTGGACCGGGCGCCGTCGAACATTCCGACGGTGTTTGAGGACGCATGACAGGGCCCGGCCAGATGAGACGCCATCTGGCCAGGGCTTTGGCCGGCGGCGTGCTGGCCGTGCTGCTGGCCGCGCCGGTTCTGGCGCAGGACAGCGGCGCCGTCTCGGGCGGGGCGGCGCCGGGACAGCCTGCCGTCAAGGTGCAGGCCGACAGTTCCGGGGCGCTGGTTCCCCAAAAACAGCGCGCGCCGCAGGCCACCGACCAGACCACGACGCCGGATGCGACCAATGCCCCCACCTCGGGCGGCTTTGCGCCGCAGGGCGGGGCCAAGCCGAAGCCGGTGGCCAGCGGGGGGGCCAGCAGCGGGGCCTTGGACTATCAGGGCTGGGAACGGATGGCCACGCGGGCCGAGGCCGCCATCACCAACACCAGCCTGACCAATCAGGCGCTGGAAAACCTGCGGGTTGAACTGACGCGCTGGCGCGAGCAGTTGCTGGGCGCGCAAAGTGCGAACTCTGCCCGGATTTCCACGCTGAAGGACCAGATCGCGGCGCTGGGTCCGGTGCCCGCCGATGGCACCACCGAAGAGCCGGAAATCGCCTCGCGCCGGGCGGAACTTGGTGCGCAGATGGGCCGCCTGCAGGCCCCCGGCATTGCGGCGGACGAGGCCTATCGGCGTGCCGATGGCCTGATCCGCGAGATCGACCGGGTCATGCGCGAACGTCAGGCCGACGAGCTTTTGAAGCTGTGGCCCAATCCGCTTTATCCCGGCAACTGGAGCGACGCGCTGGCCGCGCTGACCCAGACCGCGATGACGCTGTGGGATGAGACCTCGACCCGGGCGCTGGACTCGCTGGCGCGGGCCAAGTTCTTCGACAATCTGCTGCTGATCCTGCCGTTGCTGGTCTTTGCCGTAGCCATCCTGTGGCGTGGCCGCGACTGGACCGAGCGGCTGTTGTTGATGTTGCACGGCCCCGCCAGCGCGCGGGGGCGGCGGATCTGGAATTTTGTCGCGTCGCTGGCGGTGATCTTCGTGCCGGTGCTGGGCTTTATCGCACTGGCCGAGGCGTTGAAGCTGTCGTCGATGCTGGGGCCCGTGGGGTTGCAGATTGCCGGGTCCCTTGGCCAGATCGGGCTGACGCTGTTTGCCGCCGTCTGGCTGGGCGTTCGGGTCTTTCCGGTCAATGACACGGCCGGCGCGATCATGGATCTGGCCCCCGACCGGCGGGCCGAGGGGCGGTTTCTGACCTCGTCTTTCGGGGTGCTGTTGGCTGTGGCCTTGCTGCGGCGGGTGGCGATGGCGGAAATCGAGGTGACGGATGCCGCCACCTCGGTTCTGAGCCTGCCGATCATCCTGATTGGCGCGCTGCTGTTGGTGCGCTTGGGCCAGTTGATGCGCCACGCCTATGCGGGCGAGGGGGACGAGGGCCGGGCCAATTACCGCGCAAGGCTGGTGTCCCTGCTGGCGCGCGGCGTGATCATTTTCGGGCTGGTGGGTCCGGTGCTGGCGGCCGTCGGCTATATCTCGGCGGCGTCTGCGGTGATCTTTCCGGCGGCAATGACGCTGGGTCTGGCCGCGATGCTGTATCTGGTGCAGCGGCTGGTGGGCGATGTCTACGCGCTGGTCATGCGGACCGAGACCGATCAGGACGCGCTGGCCCCGGTGCTGATCAGCTTCGGTCTGGCCTTGGCCACGCTGCCTGTGGTGGCGCTGATCTGGGGCGCGCGCACGTCGGACCTGACCGAGTTGTGGACGCGGTTTCAGGAAGGCTATCAACTGGGGCAGACGCGGATCTCGCCCACCGATTTCCTGTTCTTCGCCGTCATCTTCGCCATTGGCCTGTCGCTGACCCGGCTGTTTCAGGGCGCCTTGAAAAGCTCGATCCTGCCGCGCACCAGTCTGGACCAGGGCGGGCAGAACGCGATCGTCTCAGGCCTTGGCTATGTCGGCATCCTGATTTCGGCACTGGTCGCCATCAACTCCACCGGGATCGACCTGTCCGGGCTGGCGATCGTTGCTGGCGCTCTGTCGGTCGGCATCGGTTTTGGTTTGCAGACCATCGTGTCGAACTTCGTGTCCGGCATCATCCTGCTGATCGAACGCCCGGTGTCGGAGGGCGACTGGATCGAGGTGGGACCGGTGCAGGGGATTGTGGCGTCCATTTCCGTGCGCTCGACCCGCATCCAGACCTTTGACCGGTCTGATGTGATCGTGCCGAACTCTGACCTGATCTCGGGCCGGGTCACCAACTGGACAAGGTTCAGCCTGACCGGACGGCTGATCGTGGTGGTCGGCGTGCCCTATACCGAGGACAGCCGCCGCGTGGCGAAAATCCTGCGCGAGATTGCCGAGGCCCAGCCCTTGGTCTTGCTGTCGCCGCCGCCGCTGGTGGCCTTCATGGGCTTTGTCGGCGAGGTGATGCAGTTCGAAATCCGCGTCATCCTGCGCGACGTGAACTTTCAGGTCGAGGTGCGGACCGAGATCAACCACCAGATCGCCACCCGCTTTGCCGCCGAAAAGATTCCCTTCACCGCGGCGCACCGCGACTATCTGCAGCGCCTCGCCAATGATGCCGCCGTTGAGGCCGATGCCGTGGCCGAAGAAGCGGCCAATATCGCCGCCGTCGAGGCAATTTTGGGCGCGCCCTTGCCCGATGCCGCCCGCCGTCTGACGGCCCCAGTTCCGCCTGCCGCCCCCAAGGACCCCTTCGCCCCATGACCCAGCTTCTGTTCCGTGCCGACAGCTATCTGACCGAGGCCGAGGCCACGGTCACCGCCCATACGCCAGAGGGGGGCATCGTGGTCTCGGCCTCGGTGTTTTATCCGACGGGGGGGGGGCAGCCCGGCGACAGTGGCATGATCGAATGGCAGGGTGGCCAGTTGCAGATCGCCACGGCGGTGAAGGTCGAGGGCGGTGGCGTGGCGCTGGTGCCGGCCGAAGCGCGGGCCATGCCACCGGTGGGCACCCCGCTGCTGCAGCGCATCGACTGGGACCGCCGCTATCGCCTGATGCGCGTTCACACCGCGCTGCATCTTCTGTCGGTCGTGATCCCGCTGCCGGTGACCGGCGGCCAGATCGGACCCGAGCGCGGGCGGCTGGATTTCGACATGCCCGAGGCGCCCGCCGATGTCGCGGCATGGCTGGTGGCGCTCAACCGGCTGGTCGACCGCGACCTCAAGGTGACGGAAGACTGGATCACCGATGCCGAATTGGAGGCCAATCCGGGCCTTGTGAAGACGATGTCGGTGCGTCCGCCGATGGGGCAGGGCCGGGTGCGCCTGATCCGCATCGGCGAGGGGGCGGGCCAGATCGACCTGCAACCCTGCGGCGGAACCCACGTGGCCCGCACCGGCGAGATCGGGCGGGTTGAAATCGGCAAGATCGAGAAGAAGGGCCGCCAGAACCGCCGCGTCACGCTGGAGCTGGTCTAGGGCGCGCCGGCGCGTGATGCGGGCCTGTGGCGCGGCCGCCTGATCCTGCGGCATGGCAGCCCTGACGGCTGGCCTCTGCCCTCGTCGTGACGCGATCCGGACCGAAAGCATAGCCGGGGCTGGGCTGCGCGACCTGAACCCGTCGAAACCTCATTGGCCCGGAGCTGCCGCCCTCGCACCATGACTGCAAGCCTCGGTTCGCTGCAGCGGCGAAGGGCAACCCTCGGGTCAGTCCGTCCATCTGGGCGCTTCAGGTCAGGTTACCCGTGCCATGACCACCGCCCAAAGCCCAAACTTTCCCGCCTGCCCCCCTTGCATCCCCCATCAAGCCGCGTGTAAGAACCCGCCAACGGACAGGTGGCCGAGTGGTCGAAGGCGCACGCCTGGAAAGTGTGTAGGCGGGGAACCGTCTCGAGGGTTCGAATCCCTCTCTGTCCGCCATTCACCATTGAAATCATGGACCAATTTAGGAAATGTGGGCATTTGCCCCACAAGAAACCCGCAACCTGAAATCGCGTGATTGCATCGAGCGCCTGTCCTGCGTTGCGCAACGGTCTCTACGCCTTTCGTTTTGGGTAAAGATACGGTTCAGGACTGGTTCGGCCAGTTACGCGGGTCAAGCGCTTCGCCGGGTTCGCAGTCGGCATCCGGGGGCAGTTCGTCAATGTCAGGTTCGGGGCGCGCGGCGATGGCAAAGGTCTGGACAGTTCGGGGGATGCACGGCCCGGTCCGGTCTTGACAACGTTTCTGGCCCTAGTGGACCACGTCAAGATTTGCTGTTGGCCGCGTCGAAATCTGCGTTAGTGTGTCAAGAGGTCGGCCTTTGCTTTGGCGTTTCAAGCCGACCCGGAAACCGGATTTCAGGTCCTGTACATGGATGTATTGCTGGAACGTGAGGGCCAACTTGCCCGGTTGGAGGCGGCCCTGGCCGCAAGTGGGCGCGCGGGTGGGCAGATCGTTCAGGTCTATGGCGAGGCCGGGATCGGCAAGTCATCGGTCTTGCGACGCTTTCAGCAACGCACGGCCGGCCAGGCGCGGTTGGTGCTGGGCCAGTGCGAGAACCTGACGACCCCCGAACCCCTGGGGGCGCTGCGGGATATTGGCGCGATGCTGGGGGGGGAAACTGTCGGCGCTGTTGACGGGTGCCGCGCCGCATCTGGATATCTTCGCGGCCGTCTTGCAGGCGATCGGGCCGAAGGCCGATCCTGTCCGGGGGGAAAGGACTGTTCTTGTCTTTGAGGATGTCCACTGGGCGGACGCGGCAACCCTGGACCTGATCCGGTTTCTGGGGCGCAGACTGGACAGGGTGCAGGGGGTCATCATCCTGACCTACCGCGATGACGCGCTGGACCGCAGGCATCCGTTGTGGGCGCTTCTGGGCAGCTTGCCCAGCAGGTTGACGCATCAGGTGCCGTTGCCACCGCTGTCGAAGGCGGCGGTGGATCATCTGGCGCACCAGCGGGGCAGTCCCCGCGACCTTTACGATCTGACCCGGGGCAATCCTTTCTTTGTCACCGAACTTCTGGCCAGCCCGTCCAAAGACCTGCCGCCGACGTTGCGCGCGGCGACCTTGGCGCGGGCCACCGGCCTGAGCGATGCCGCGCGCGATGTGCTGGACTTTTGCTCGGTCGTGCCGGGGCAGGTGCCGCTGGCGCTGCTGCGCTGTGCCTTGGCACCCGGGCCGGATGCGCTGGAAGATTGCCTGCGCACCGGTTTGTTGCTGGTGACCGAGACCCATGCCCAGTTCCGCCATGACCTGGCCCGACAGGCGCTTGAGGCGGCCCTGCCTGCGGCCACGGCGGCTGGGCTGCATGCGCGTGTGCTTGCCGTCTCGGCCTTGCAGGGCATGCCCCCGATGTCGATGTCCCAAAGGCTGCACCATGCGGACCGGGCGGGAGATGTGGTTACCGTACTGGCCAATACTGCCGCGGCCGCGCAGGAAGCCGCCGCGATGGGGGCGCATCGTGAAGCGGCAATGCACCTTGCCCGCGCGCTGCGGCATGCCGATCAGCTTGGGCCAGCCGAACGCGTGGCGCTGCTGGAATTTCACGCCCATGAATCCTATCTGTCGGGCGATATCGAGCCTGCCGTGCCCCAGCGCAAGGCCGCGCTGGCGCTGCGTCAGGCCATGGGCGACAGACGGAAGATCTCGGAAAACCACCGTTGGCTTTCAAGGCTTTACTGGTTTCTGGGTCGCAACGCCGAAGCCATGGTGGAAGCCGAAGCCGCGGTGGCTGCGCTGGACAGCGGCGTCCCCACCCGAGAGCTTGGCCGGGCACAGAGCAATCTTTCACAGCTTCTGATGCTGGGCAGTCAGGAGGCCGAGGCGATCGACTGGGCGAACCGGGCCCTGGTCCTTGCGGACACCTTGGGGCTGGAAGAGGTCCGGGTTCACGCGCTGACCAACCTTGGCAGCTCGCGCTTGCAGATGGGCGACCCGCAGGGCTGGGCGGATCTGGAGGACAGCCTGCGTCGGGGCCTGAAAATGGACATGGGCGAGGATGTCTGCCGGGCCTATTCCAACCTTGCCGACGCAGCGATCCTGTATCGCCAGCATGACCGGGCCAAGGTCTATCTTGCGGAAGGTCTGGCCTATTCCACGGCACAGGGTCTCGATTCCTGGATGGACTGCATGCGATGCGGCACCTGCCTGTTTCATTTTGACCGGGGCCTGTGGACCGAGGCGACCGATCTGTCCGAGGCGATCCTGCGTTCGACCAATGTGGCCATTCAGCGGATCGTGCCGCTGACGGTGCTGGGGCTGGTGCGGCTGCGGCGTGGCGACCCCGGCGCAGAGGAGGCCTTGGCGCAGGCCTATGCCCTGGCTGAGGCGACGGGTGCGGTGTTGACGATCGATCCGGTTCGGGCGGCTCTGGCCGAAGCGGCATGGCTTGCCGGTGATACCGACAAGATGCGCATCCTGGCCCGGCGTGGACTTGACCTGTCGCTGCGCCGCAAGGACCCCGTTCATACCGCCCGGTTCGCCTTCTGGCTGCGGCTGGCCGGAGAGGCGGTGCAGGTCGACGGTGCTCCGCCGGCCCATGCCATGCTGCAAGGCGGCGCCGTGGCGCAGGCGGCCGAGGCGTTTGTGGCGCAGGGCTGCCCCTATGACGCGGCCTTGGCCTTGCTGACAGGTGGCCCGCCGGACAAGGTGGCCGCCTTGACCCTGCTGGATGGTCTGGGTGCCACAAGGGTCGCGGCCAAGGTGCGCCGAGAGCTGCGCGAGGCCGGTCTGCGCAGCATTCCGCGTGGCCAGCGCGCCAGCACGCGGGCCAACCCGCAGGGGCTGACCGCGCGTGAGGTGCAGGTGCTGGGCCTTGTCTCGGAGGGGCTGTCCAACCGGGAAATTGCCGACGCGCTGGTGATCTCGATCCGGACGGTGGACCATCACGTCTCGGCCCTGCTGGCCAAACTTGGGCTGGAAAACCGGCAAGAGGCGGGACGCGCTGCCGCAGAACTGGGTGTCGTCCGACAAAATGGGCAGGGCGTCCCGGCAAAATAGGCGGGGCCTGCCGATGCCGGCGGTTGGACCAAGGGGTAAACCTGTCCTGTCGCAATGACCCAACCCAAAACCGGAGACTGACATGCCGCGCGACAGGTTCGAACGCACCTTCGGCCGTGGTCCCATCCTGTCTTCCATGGCAGCCGCACCGGATTGAGGTCCGGGGCCGGGCATCCGTGTGCACGGATATGGGACAGGCTCAATCGCCACCTGCGGGCGGTCCCACGCCCGGGCACATGACGGCAGCGCAAGACGGAACCAGCCGGCCCGAGTCTGGGCCGGACACTTAAGCCACACACACTGACGCCGAACATTCGGTCAAACCCGACAGAGCCCGCAGGGGCACATCCTTCAGGAGTACATGATGAAGAAGTCCAACACGTTCCTTGCGATGACCATGATCCTTGCCGTGACCTCTGCCGCGTGCGGGGCCCGGGCCGAGACGCCCAATCCCCTGGCAGACGCGGTGCGCGCCGCGAACGACCGCTTCAGCGATGTGGCCGTTGCGGTCAAGGAAGGCTATGCCCCGATCCCCTGCGACGCGAGCCCGATGGGCGGCGGCATGGGCATCCACTACGTCAACGGCGACCTGATCAAGGGTGGCGTGCTCGACATCGCCAAGCCGCAGGCGGTGATGTATGAACCGATGCCCGACGGCAAGCTGGCGCTGATTGCCGTCGAATACATCAGCCTCAAGGGGCCGGTTGCCTTGCAGGGCCACATGATGAACTACAACGGCGCCCCCAACAGTTATGGCTTGCCCGAGTTCTACGAGATGCAGGTCTGGGCTTGGAAGACCAATCCGATGGGTACATTCGCCGACGACAATCCCACGGTGTCCTGCGATTCCATGAAGATGACGAACTAAGCGCTGCCGCCCCGGCCCGAAGGGGGTTGGCACGTGCGAGCGTGTGGTCCCATCGGAAAAGCATCACCCAAGTTACGCAATATGGGCAAGTCCGCCCGATAAAATGGGCGAGCGATGCGGATGCGGGCGGGGCATGGGCGGCCCTACACTCAGCAGGTCAAGACGACAAAACCTGAAACCGACACATCAATGAACGGAGATCAAGAATGCCGCGCTATATGGTGGAACGCACCTTTCCGGGTGGACTGCACATTCCCTCCAACGCGGGTGGGGCGCAGGCCTGCCTGTCGGTGGTGGACAAGAATGCCGAGGATCATGTAACCTGGGTGCATTCCTATGTGACCTCGGACAAGGGCAAGACCTTCTGCATCTACGACGCCCCCTCGCCCGAGGCGGTGCGCCGTGTGGCGGGCCGCAACGGCCTGCCGGTGGACACGATTGCCGAAGTTCGGGTGCTGGACCCCTACTTCTACTTCGAGGCCACTGCCTGAGGCTTGCTGCCCACGAAAGGGACCTGACATGCTGCGCATCGAACTGGCGACACGTCCTGACCAGCTGGATGCGGTGCGCAGCCTGTTCCGGGCTTTTGTCGCGTGGCATCGCGAGACTCATGTGGCAGATCGCCATTTGATCGACCGCTATTTCGACAAGGTGGCGTTCGAGGCCGAGTTGCGCGATCTGCCCGGCCCCTATGCGCCGCCCAAAGGGGCGCTGCTGTTGGGCCGGGTTGCCGGCGAAGCCGCGGGCTGCGTCGCGTTCCGCGATCTGGGGCAGGGGGTCTGCGAGATGAAGCGGATGTTCGTGCTGCCCCGGTTCCAGCGGCGCGGTCTTGGCCTGCACCTGGCGGATCAGATCCTCGCCGCCGCCCGCTCGGCTGGTTTCCACAAGATGCGTCTGGATACCAGCAAGGCGCAAACCGCAGCCATCGCGCTTTATTCCCATATGGGATTCCAGCCCATTCCGGCCTATGCAGACCTGCCGCCAGACGTGGCAGATTGGCTCGTCTTCTTCGAACGACCCTTGTAATCCTGCCCTGCGGCCAAGCCAACGCCTCCCATCCCCGCTGCAGAACCTGCCCTGCCAACGTGGCTGGATTGGCCAGCCGTTGCGGTCGCGGGCCGCAGGCGGGCGCAGGGCAGGGGCCCCAACCCAGCGGCACCGAACCTTGAGGTCAAAGGATCAGAGGGCCAAACCCGTCTGCAGTGATGCAACTTCGGCACGCTGCCGGGCATCAAGAACCAGCCGCTCCAAAGACTCGACCAGCGCATCCGGATGCTCTGCCATGGCCACGGCTGCGCCAAGCGCTTTGGCCGAGCGGGCGAAGGCGGGATCGTCCAGCACTGTCCCCATGGCGGTCCGCAACGCGGTTGCGTCAGCATCCCGCGCCAGGCGGATGCCAGCGCCACGGGCGGCAACGCGGGCTGCGTTGTCGTTCTGGTCCCGTCCCATCGGCAGACACAGCATCGGGCAGCCGTTCGCAAGCGCCCGCATCACGGTGCCGTGGCCGCAGTGGGTGACGACAAGCGACGCCTGCCGCATCACTTGGTCATGCGGCGCCGAGGCGACGACGACGGCATTGCCGGGGACGTCGAACGACGCGCCGTCAAGCCCCGGACCCAGCGTCACCAGCACGCGCACGGCCAAGTCCGAGGCAGCGGTCAGCACGGCCTGAATGGTGGGGGCCTGATTCTGGAAGGTCGAACTCATCGCCACAAGGATCAGCGGCCGCGCATCGTTGGAAGGCCAGGGCGAGGTCCAGTCCGCAGCCCAAGTCGGAGGGTCGAGAAGCGGGCCGACATAGGCCATCCGGTCCGGAAGGCTCTCGGCGGGAAAATCGAAGGCGCTGCTGGTGGCGATCAGCATCAGGTCGGCTTCACGCGGATGGGCCAGCCCCTCGGTCAGGGCGGGCAGGCCGAACTGCGTGCGGGCCGCGTTCAGGACAGGCAGGCGCTCGTCGATCCGGCCGGCAAGCCAACCGGCCACTTCGGCGGCCGAGGCCTTCTCTTCGTCCGAAGTTGCGGGCAGCAATCCGGGGCCAACGGGCGGCACGCCGGGAATGGCCACGAACATGCTGATCTGCGTGGCAAGACTGACGAAAGGCACTCCGGCGGCCTTGGCGCCCAGCATCGGCCCGAACAAGAGGTCAAGCGAGATGACCGCATCCGCAGGCTTGCGGCGCAACTCGGCCAGGGTATCGGCTGCGTAGGCCGCTGCGGGGCCAATGGTGATATGGTCCAGAACCCGTAGAAGGTCGCCACCGGGTTCACCCGGCTCCCAATCCTTCACCGGGTCTTCTGCCAGACTGTGATCGCGCTTGTTCGGTGCCGTTGTCCAAGGCACGAAGATCGCACCTGCGGCTTCCATCTCGGATCTGGCGGAGTCGTCGATCAGTGTCCGGACGGTATGACCCCGCGCCCGAAGCCTGCGGATCACCGTGGCGAAGGTTGGCACGCTGCCGCCGGCATCCAGATTGGTCAGTAGAAAATCATAGGGCATGAGTTCAATCCTGTTTCAAAAGTTTGGCAAATATGGATGACATGATGGCTAGGGCCGCCTCGACCGAAAGCTTGAAGTCGCGGCGGAGCAGCTTCCAGGTGTAGACGTCGCCCGCGATCACCAATTGGGTGACCAAGGCCTCGCGGGCATCGGGCTCGGACGGCAATGCGCCCGCAAAACTGCGCTCGATCCAGATGCGATGGTATGCGCGGCCGGTGTTATGCCAGATGCTGAGGACCGGATGCCGCTCCTCTTGCGCCAGCATGCGGATGACGAAATCGCCGATCTCTTCGTAGTCCTCGAACAGCGCCTCTGCCACGTGATGGTGCGAGGCTTCCGCGGGCATCACCCGGCGCTGTTTCACCCCAAGGTCAAAGTGTTCGACAAAGGCCTGCACGAGGCCGTCCTTGCCACCAAACAGCCGGATCACGGTTTGCCGCGTCGTTCCTGCCGCCACCGCGATCTGGTCCAGCGTGATGTCATCCATCTGCCGGTCGCGCATGGCGGCATCAAAAGCGGTGACAACCCGGTCGCGGGTGAATTCCGTTGATGCCGCGCGGGCGACTTGACGATATGGCCGGGGCTTCGCCGTCATTTCATATTACTTTCAGTAATCTGTATTACAATGCGTAATGCTGAATATCGCCCCTGTCAACGACGAGCTGGGGTTGGCTTGCGGGATGATCGCAACGCCAAGGCGCTGACCTGCGCAAGGTCACCGTGGCACATCCTCGGGGGTCTGACATTCGCCTTGGTTCGTGCTGCGGGAGGCACTCCGGCGAGGTGTCCGGATTTGCTGCAGCATGGGTCTTTTCGCAGATGCCAGTTCGGGCAGCCGTGGCGGGCAGCTGTGCCGGGCAATGGCTGGTTCAGGGACCGGTGACACCCTCCATCCGGTGCAGATGGTCGATGAACACCCGGACCTTGGCCGACAGGAACTTGCGGCTAAGGTACAGGGCATAGACGTTGAAACCGTCACTTTGCCAGTCCGTCAGGATTGGCACCAACGCGCCGGACTCGATATGGGGTGCCACCATGAAATCGGGCTCGTTGATGATCCCGGCCCCGCGCGCCGCCAGTTCGCACAGCATGTCGCCGCTGCTGGCGTGCAGGGCGGGGCGCAGGCGAACCTCGACCTGACGGCCCGATCCGTCGTGGAAGGCCCAAAGGTCGCCGGTCGACAGGTGCGAAAAGCAGAGGGTGTCGTGGTGTACAAGGTCAGCGGGCAGCAGCGGACAGCCCCGGCGCGCCAGATAATCCGGAGCGGCGCAGACCACCCGGCGCACCAGGCTGATCTTGCGTGCGATCACGTTGGTAAAGGCCGGTTGCATCGCGATCCGGACCGCCACGTCAACCCCATCCGTGGCCAGGTCGATCTGGCGATCCGTGAGGTCAAGGTCCAGCCGAAGCCGGGGATGCGCGGCCATGAAATCCGGCAACCAGCGCGACAGACGGTTCACACCAAAGGACAGGGGCGCGCTGATCCGCAAAAGGCCAGCAGGTTGCGCGACACTGGTGCCGGCCAAAGCCTCTGCTTCGGCCACGTCCGAAAGGATCTGCTTGGCGCGGCTGAAATAGGCCTGCCCGGCCTCGGTGACAGACAGCCGCCGGGTCGTGCGGTTCAGCAGGCGCGCGCCCAAGTGATCCTCCAGCGCAGCAATCTGGCGCGAGACGGCTGCACCGGACGCGCCCAGATGTTCGGCGGCACGCACAAGGCTGCCCTGTTCGACCACCGCCACGTAAACCGACATTGCATTGAGGATATCCATCGCGGCATTCTTACGCAAATCGCAGCAATCAATCAATGTGGACAACATTTATCGGGTCCGGTCGAGCGAATAGGCTCTGTTCATCGGCAGCAGATCAACCGCCGAACTGGAGACCGCTATGAAAACCCTGCCCCTGCTTGCCAGCCTTGTCGCCCTTGTTGCCAACCAAGCCATGGCCGACAGCCCTTGGCCGAACCCGGTCACCCCGCCGCCCGCCCCTGAAGCGCAGGCACCTGCGGTGGAAACCAACCTGAAGGTCTTCGATACGCTGGATTTCGACGTCTTCTCGAACCAGAAATGGGATCGTCTGAGCGAAAGCCACGCCGACGACATCGTCGTGACCTGGCCCGATGGCCACGAGACCAAGGGCATCCAGAAGCACATCGAGGATCTGAAGGCGCTGTTCGTCTTCGCCCCGGATATCGCGATCAAGGAGCATCCGATCCGCTTCGGCTCCGGCTCCTGGACGACGGCGACGGGCGTGATGACCGGGACCTTCACCCAGCCGATGCCGATTGGCGGCGGCAAGACCATTCCGGCCAGCGGCAAGGCCTTTGCCTTGGGCATGGTCACGGTTGGCCACTGGGCGAATGGCAAGATGGATCACGAGTGGCTTTATTGGGACAATGCCGATTTCATGAAGCAGATCGGCCCGGGCCAGTAAGCGCATCTGACCTGCGCCGGCATGTTCCGGCGCAGGACGTCATCGTACCCAGCGGATCCATCTTTCGAAGCCTTGCACGTCGCAGCCTGACCGACCCGCGTTGCGGTGCTGGTCAGGCAGACGCTGCCAGCCTTTGCCGCAAGCCCGGATGCAGGGCACCAATCAGGGCGCGCAGCTTCATCGGCATGCCACCCTGCGCATCATAGACCAGGCTTACGGGGACGGGATCGGGGGCGAAGGCGTCCAGAATGCGCTGCAGGGGGCGACCCTCGGCCTGATAGGACAGCACGCGTGTCACCCCAAGCCCAAGCTCTGCCGCGTCCAATGCGGCTTCGGCCGTCGTCACCGTCAGGCGGGGGCGGATCTCGACCGTCTGGTTGCGGAAGTGCCAACGTTCGGGCAGGCCCAGGCCCGCGAAAGCGATACAGGCCCGGGATGCAAGGTCAGACGGGGTCTGCGGCGTGCCGGCGGCGGACAGGTGGGCGGGGCTGGCAACTGTCACCTGGCGGACCTCGCCCAGCTTCAGCGCCTTCAGGCGGCTGTCGGGCAGGTGGCCGATCCGCACCGCCAGATCGACATGGTCATCGGCCAGATGCACCAGCCGGTCCGACAGCATCAGCCGCACCACGACTTCGGGCCAGGCGCGCAGGAATTCCGCGACCAGCGGCAAGACATGCAACCGGCCGAAAGCCACCGGCGCGGTCACCGTCACCTCACCCCGGACAGCGCGATAGGCGCCCGAAGCGGCGGCCTCGGCCTCGGCAACATCCGCCAGAATGCGGCGGCTGGCCGCAAGATAGGCGGTTCCTGCCGCGGTCAGTTCGGCCCGTCGGTTCGACCGGATCAGAAGCCGCGCGCCAAGATGCGCCTCCAGATCGGCGATCCGACGGCTGACCGTGGTCAAGGGCAATCCCAGCCGCCGCCCCGCCGCCGAAAGGCTGCCCGCCTCGGCCACCTGCACCAGAAGCGCCATCGCATCGAAATGGTCCATGTTGGCCTTCCATATTTCGGTAGGAGGTCTGCCGAATATGCCGGATACTTCCGTTTCGGCAAAGGCCCTATCTGAAGGATATCGCAACCTCAGGAGATGCCGATGTCCCGCCTATCCACCCCCGCCTCCCTCGCCGAAGCGCCGGCTGCCGCCCAACCCCTGCTGGAGGCGGTCAAGGCGCAGATCGGCTCGGTCCCGAACCTGTTCCGCGTCATGGCCAACAGCCCGGCGGGGCTGGAGGGCTATCTTGGTCTGAACAGCGCCTTGGCCAAGGGCACGCTTTCGGCCGCGCTGCGCGAACGCATCGCCCTGGCGGTGGCCGAGGTGAACGGTTGCCGGTATTGCCTGTCCGCCCATGGCCATTTCGCCGCCCTGTTCAAGGTCGATCCCGCCGAGATCCTTGCCGCCCGTCGCGGCCGCTCGTCTGACCCCAAGGCCGATGCGGCGCTTCGTTTTGCCGTGGCTGTGGCCCAAGCGCGCGGCCATGTGACGGATGCCGACCTTGGCTTGGTCAAGGCGGCCGGTTTCACCGATGGTCAGGTGATCGAAGTGGTTCTGCACGTCGCGCTGAACACGTTGACCAACTACATCAACGAAGTTGCCGGCACCGAGATCGACTTCCCGCTGGCCAGCGCGCTGTAACCCCATCCTTTGCACCCCTCGCGCCGCCCCTTCGGGCGGGCCATGGAGGCCCCAATGACCCGCCCCAAACACTCCCGCGGTCTTGCCCAAACCAACGCAGCGCAGGCGCGCAGGACCGCGGATTCCGGGATCAGCCGCGATCCCGCCCAGAGGGCGCTGGCCCGATCCGAAGGCGACCTTGGACGCAACTGGGCAAAGGTTCTGGCCGCTCGTCCCGCCATCTGGGCCGTCTGCGCCATCACATCGGCGCTGGCGCCGGACGATCGCCGCGCCAGCGCGGTCTGCGCACAAGACCGCCCGCGCACCGCCGCGCGCCTTGCCCGTGATTGGCCCCACCGCCAAGGCCGAACGGAGCCCAGCCACGCCGCCCCGATCCGGTTCACTGCGGCGCAGGATGGGAGCGCAGGCCGCGACGCCTTGATCCGCGAACTGCCGATTGTCGGGGCGGGCCGCCTTTTCCACTGGCCGTCACGGCCAAGGCCCAAGGGCCCCCTCGGCCTGTCGGAGTGGAGGATCTGACGGAAATCCGCGACATCGCCTTCAGCCCCAGCGTCAAGGCGCTGCAGACCCGCATGGGTTCGCGTCGGGCTTATGCGGAGGCGGAGGATTGGCAGGCCGAGATCCCTGAAGCGCTGGGGGCCTTCATCTCTGGCCAGACCAGCGTGTTTCTTGCCACGGTCAACAGGGCGGGCCAGCCCTATATCCAGCATCGCGGCGGTCCGGCGGGTTTCCTCAAGGTCCTTGACCCGCGCACCCTGGCCTTTGCAGACTATGCCGGGAACCGGCAGTACATTACCTTGGGCAATCTGGCAGACTCTCCCAAGGCCCATCTTTTCCTGATCGACTATGCCACCCGCCAGCGCGTCAAGCTTTGGGGCCGGGCCGAAATGCGCGAAGACTCCGACCTTGTCGCCCGTTTGCTGCCCAAGGGGTCCCGCGCCCGGGCAGAGCGGGCGATCCTGTTCCATCTGGATGCTTGGGACGCGAACTGCCCGCAACACATCCCGCTTCGGATCGAGGTTCAGGATGCCATGCGTCTGATCGCCGAAAAGGACGCCCGCATTGCCGCGCTTGAAGCCGCTCTGCGTGCCGCGGGTCAGGCCGCCCGAAGCTGACCCGAAGCTGACCCGAAGCGACTTGGCCGACGCAGGGTCGGCCAGGACGGGTGCAGCGCCTAAGGATCAGTGTCCGGCTGCCGCCCGTCCGCCGGGTTTGCGCAGGATCAGCGCGAAGCCTGCGAGCGAGGCGAACAGCACGGCCAGCACATAGAACACATCGATGAACGACAGCATCCGCGCCTGTTGCATCACACGGCCCACCATCTGCGCGACCGCCCCGGTGGGGCCGTTCACGCCCTTGGCGGCAAGACCCTGCGCCATCATGTTCAACTGGCGCACCGCTTCGGCGTTGGTCCAGCTGACATCCTCGGCCAGACGGGTGTAATGCAGCTTGCCGCGCTGCATCAGAACGGTGTTGATCAACGCCAGCCCCACCGCGCCGCCCAGGTTCCGCGTCAAGTTGAACAGGCCCGAGGCATTCTTCATCCGCTCGGGCGGCAAAGTGCCAAGGGCCAGGTTGTTGATCGTCACCATGCACAGCATCAAGGACACGCCGCGCAGGATCTGCGGTGCCAGAAGCTCGGTGAAGTCCCAATCGGGCGTGATGCCGGTCAGCATCAGGCTGCTGTAGGCAAAGCCGAGAAAGCCGACCATGATCATGATCCGCGTGTCGACCTTGCTGGACAGAAAGCCTGCGAAAGGGGCGGTGAAGAACATCGCCAAGCCGCTGACAAACATGGTCTTGCCGATCATCAGGCTGTCATAGCCGCGCATCTGGCCCAGATAAAGCGGGTAAAGGTACGTCAGCCCGTAAAGTCCCGAGCCCATCACGAAGGAAAACAGCGACCCGAAGGCGAAGTTCACATCCTTGAACGCGCGCAGGTCAACCACCGGCTCCTCTACCGCGAACGCCCGCCAGAAGAACACCAGACCGCCCAGCAGCAGCACCACCGAAAAGCTGAAGACGGTCGGGTCGTTCAGCCAGTCATTGTTCGGCCCCTCTTCCAGCACATATTGGAACGAGCCGAGGAAGGCGATCATCGCCCCAAGGCCGATCCAGTCGAACTTGCGGAACAGGGCGAAGTTCGGTTTGTCGAAGTCGATCAGCAGCCAGACGGCGATGGTCACCAGAATGCCCGGCATCACATTCACCAGAAACAACCAGTGCCAGGACAGCGTGTGGCTCAGATAGCCGCCGATCGTCGGGCCGATGGTCGGCGCCAATGTGGCCACAAGCCCGATCATCGGCGAGACGATGGCCTGTTTCGACTTCGGGAAGATCGTGAAGGCTGCCGTGAAGACGCTGGGGATCATGCCGCCACCCAGAAAACCCTGCAGGGTGCGATAGACGATCATCTGATCGAGGCTGGTGGCCGTGGCACACAAAAGGCTGGACATCGTGAAGCCCGCCGCCGCGATCGTGAACAACAGCCGCGTCGACAAGACCCGGCTCAGGAATCCCGACAGCGGGATCATCACCACCTCGGCGATCAGATAGGCGGTCTGTACCCAAGAAATTTCAGACGAACTGGCGCTGAGTCCAGCCTGAATCTCGGCCAAAGAGGCCGAGACGACCTGAATGTCCAGAATGGCCATGAACATGCCGAACACCATCGCCAAAAAGGCAAAGACCCGGCGTTTGCTGATCGTGGTGACGGGTGCGGGACGGGCCATGGCGATGCGTCAGTTGCCGGCAGGGGTGCGGCTGTCGACGTCGACCACCACGCTAAGGCCCGCACGCATCTGGCCGCTGGCCAGAACCGCCGCAGGCAGGCTGATCCGCACCGGCACGCGCTGGACGACCTTGGTGAAGTTGCCTGTCGCATTTTGCGCCGGCAGCAGCGAGAACATCGCCCCGGTTGCCGGAGAGATCGAGGTGACCGTGCCGGTAAAGCTTTGACCCGCGATGCCATCGACGGTGATCTGGGCCGTGGCCCCGGCCTTGATGCCGGCCAGTTGGGTTTCCTTGAAGTTCGCCTCGACGTAAAGCTGATCGGTCGGCACGATAGCGCCCAGGATTTGCCCCGGGCTGACCAGATCCCCGCGCTGCGGGGTCAGGTGGGTGACGGTGCCGGCATAGGGCGCGCGCAAGGCCGTCAGGTCCAGATTGCGCTGCGCCTGCTGCACGGCCAGTTCCAGCGCCTTCATGCCGCTTTGGGTTTCCGTGTATTCGGCCTGAATGACGGCGACGTTCGCCTGCGCACTGGCGATCTGGGCCTTGGCCCCGGCAACATCGGCCACCGCCTGATCCAGCGCTGCATCCGCCGTATCGACCTGCGCCTGTGCCACGGCTTTGGTGGTGGCAAGGTTGTGGGCGCGGTCGGCCACGGTCTTGGCGTTGCGCAGGGCGGCGTCGGTCGCATCCTTGTGGGCTTGCGCCTGCTCCACCGCCGCCTTGGCCGCAGCGGTCTGCGCATCAATCCGCTTCAGCGTCTCGGTCTGGGTGGCGATCTTGCTTTGCGCCAGATCGAGCGCGATCTTGTAATCGCCATCGTCCAGCCGCACCAAGACATCGCCTGCCGCGACGATCTGGTTTTCCGACACGGCGATGTCGCTGACATAGCCTTGGATCTTGGCCGACACCTGCGCGATGTTGCCCTGCACATAGGCGTCATCGGTGGTCACCATGAAGCGGCCATCCTGCCAGTAGGCCCTGCCATAAGTGGCACCCAGTCCGATCAGAACCACGGCCACCCCCGCCAGAAGGATCGGCTTGCGACGGCTTTTCACCGGAGCTGCAACGCCGGTCGGGGCCCGACCTGCGGCAGATTGCGCGCTGGCCGATGCGAAGGAAGGCTGGGGTTGATCGTCAAGCGACATGGGACTATCTCTGAATTGGCATCGAACCGGTTGGTTCGATAGGGCAGCTAGGACGCTCCCGCCGCAAAATCAATTGGAATCGAACTGAACGGTTCGATTTATTTGGATCGAGACGTAAATGACCCCGGCGGATGATCTAGGTGCATCACAAAGTGGCGTCCGCTCCGGTCGCCCGGCGGCCGGGCATGATCAGACCAAGCGCGACCAGATCCTGTCGGGCGCGCATCGGGTGTTTTCCCGCATGGGCTATGATGCCGCCTGCATGAACGACATCACGCGCGAAGCCGGCGTGTCGAAGGGCACGATCTATGTCTACTTCTCCAGCAAGGAAGACCTGTTCGAGGCGCTGATCGAACGCGAACGCAGCGCTCTGTTCGCCGGGATCGAAGCCGCGCTGGAGGTGCCGGGGCCGATGGCCGACAAACTGCACGCGCTCGCCGAGGCGATCATTCGGGTGCTGTGTTCGGACACCGTGATCCGGGCGCACCGCATCGTCATCGGCGTCAGCGAGCGGATGCCCGACCTTGGACTGCGCTTCTTTGACCGGGGCGCGATGCGCACCACGCGTCTGCTGGCAGCATTTCTGTCGACCGAAGCGGCCAAGGGCACGCTCGACATGGCCGATACCCATTTTGCCGCCACCCAGTTTGTTGAATTGTCCACCGCCGGCCTGTTTCGCCGCCGTCTGTTCGGGCAGATGGCCGAACCGCCAAACGACGCCGAAATCGCCCGGAACGCGGCGGCGACGGTCGCCATGTTCCTGGCGTTCTATGCCGCGTGACCCAACCAGGCCGGAGGCGCGGGGTCCGCGCAACGACCGGGTTCCGTCACGGTGAAGCGGTAGGGGCCGAAGCGGTTCGGGGCGATGGGCTTGTGATCCGGGATTGGCCCCACGTGGGGATGCAGCATGCCAAACCCCTTCGCCCCATCTGGCGCGCGAGACCCGTCCTTCTCCCGCCACGCCCGGCTTGGCCCGGGTGGAAGCTGCCCCGGGTCAGATCAGCAGAATATTTCCCGCCGTCAGCTCGGTTCCGCCCGAAAACGCCGAAATCTCGGTCAGGCCGCCCGATGCAGAACCGTTGGCGTCATACCACAGCGTGTGATCGGTGGTGCGCAGGATGAAGTGATCGTTGCTGTCTTGCGCCTGCGTGTCAGGCCGGGCCACGAACATCGACGGGTCCAGCGCGCCCAGCGGCACGGACCCAAAGGCGCCCGACTGGAAGGCCAGCCGGTCGCCGACCTCCAGCCCGAAGATGACGTCTCCGCCCTCGGTCGGGCTGGTGTAGATGAAGGTATCGGACCCCGCGCCGCCGTGCAGACTGTCATGGCCTTGCCCCCCGGTCAGGCGGTCATCGCCGCCCCCGCCGTACAGCCTGTCCCCGCCCAGACCGCCCAGCAACGTATCGCGCGCCAGCGCCCCGAACAGCAGGTCGCGCCCGTCATCACCCGAGAAGTCCTGTCCCGCCGCGCCCGCCCTCAGCGTGTCGTTGCCGGTGCCGCCATAGACGACATCGCCGCCCAGATCGCCCGCGAAGCTGTCGTTGCCCAGCCCCAGTTGCACCGTCGCGCCGTAATAGCCTTTCACCGTGTCATTGCCGCCACCGCCATAGATCTGGCTCACCCGGCCAGTCAGGCCCGTCAGATCCAGGCTTTGCCCGCCATCGGCAAGGTACAGGTTTCGCACGGTGATATCGCCTGCCAGCACGGCGGCAGCGTTGTCGGCAAAGGCGATGCCGTCGTTGGCATAGCTGATGGAGGTGACCTGCTCGACCTCCGCCACCGTCAGTCTGACGACGAAGCCCGATCCGAAAAAGCCCTGACCGTCCTCCAGCCGCTCGACCCCGGCCAAGGAGACGCCGGTGAGGTCATGCGTCGCCGTGTCGAACGCCCGGGTGATCAGGATGTCATGGCCGGTGCCGCCATCATAGCTGGCCCCGGCCTGCACCGTGGTCAGGTCGATCAGCAGCAGATCGTTCCCAGCACCGCCGTAAAGATGATCCAGCGCGCCGCCACCCGAAACGCCCAGCGTGTCATTGCCTGCGCCACCGTACAGCGTGTTGTTGCCGGTGCCGCCGTCCATGTCATCAGCGCCGTTCCCGCCCGTCAAAAGGTCATCGCCGCCCCCGCCATACAGTTGATCCGCCAAGGCGCCGCCGGTGATCTGATCATTGCCAGCGGCGCCGGACAGGATGTTGGTGCCGTTGACAAAGCCCGTGATCGTGTCGTCGCCAATGCCGGTCGACAGGATCAGGTTCTCGAAATGCACGAACCGGCCCGCACTGATCCCGCCCACCACGAGGCTGCCCTGCGCTGCGACGACACTTATGGCCAGCGTGTCGGTCCGGACCAGCTGCAGCGTGTCGATGCCATCGCCGCCATCGGCCTTGATGCGCCCGGAACTGTCGCCGATCAGGTCATTGCCCGCGCCACCGTAGAGTGTGTCATTGCCGCCATTGCCCAGGATGGTATCGGCCAAGGCCCCGCCGTGAATGTCGTCAGAGCCTTCCGGCCCGCTGAAATCCAGCGCCTCGATGCTGGTGAAGGACTCGGCCTTCTGCGCGGCGCTGTGCGGGCCAAAGGTGACCACGGCCTGACTCGCGCCGGTCGTAATGTCGAGCGCGAAGGCCAGCGCCTTGTCCGGCGCATCCGTCAGCACATAGTTGGCGTAGTGCATCACCATGGTGTCATTGCCCGCGCCGCCGTCAAGCACCTCGGTCGGGTTGGGCTGCTGGCCGGGATGACTGATGAACTGGGTGTGGGTGCCGCCGCCGCCGTTCAGCAGGTCGTCGCCCGCCCCACCGTACAGCTCGTCATGGTCATTGCCGCCGATCAGCACATCGGCGCCGTCGCCGCCATAAAGCCGGTCGTCGCCGCCAAGACCCTCCAGCAGATCATCGCCGCCCAGACCGAAGATATCGTCATCCGCGCCGGGGGGCACGCCGTCCCCGCCGATAAGATGATTGTCGCCGCCGTCACCCGAGATTGCCATCATCGCTCCTCGCCTGCGCGGGCCCGGACCGTTTCACCACCATGTGCTTGACCCAAAAACCCTAGACCCGCCGCGGATTTTCCGCAAGTTTGATCCGGGCTGCGGTGGACCCCGTTGCCAGGATCGACCGGGGAGGCGGGAGCGGTCGCCGATCGGCCGTGCCGTCCTGCGGGCCGCAGGTCCTTGTCGGGCACCGGATGCCCCGCGAACGCCTCCCGGCAGCACGTCGCACCGGCACGGTCCCACGGGCTGTCCCGCCTGAACCGGACACAGCCAAGGCGCTGAAGATCGCCAGCCGACCCAACTCAATCGGCCAAGGTTGGGCTCGGGCCCAAGTGACAGTCCAGTAGCCTGACCCAAGCCCCGCAGGACGCGGGGCCGCACCATGGGCGGACCGAATAGCCAGAACAACGGCAGGGCTGGCGCGGGCTGCAGGGGCCCGGCGGCCGATCTTGATCTGGCGGGCAGCATCATCAGCGGCGGACTGGAGGCAATGACAAGCGGTCCCTTGGCCGTCAATACCGGCACCGGCCTGAACGTGCAGGGCCTGGACCTTGTGGGCGGCGTGCTGACCCAGTCGGGCGGCACCGTGACGGCGGGCGCGTTCAACGCGTTCATTGTGGTGCAGCCGGGGAGTGCGGCCACCGACACCCGAACCCGTGGCACCTATACCGCCGCCTGCACCGGCCTGACGCTGGGTCTGTCTGCCAGCGGCCTTGGCACCTCTGTCCAGCAGAAGGGGCGCTGAACGTGGCCACCTAGGTGGTCGGCGGCTTCCGTAGGGGGCATCTGACGCAAAACGGTGGGGTCGATGCCGTGACCGGGTCAGGCCTTGTCCTTGGCGCAGGGGCCGCGGGCTAGAGTGGCACCTATGATCTGACCGGCGGCACCCTGCACGCCACGGCTGAGGTGATCGGGGCGGCCACCTCTGGCACCTTTGTTCAGACCCACGGCAAGAACACGGTGATGTCGGGCAATCTGGTGGTGGGCGATGCGGCCCACAGCCATGGCACCTATCGCCCGTTTGGTGGCACCCTGACCATCGCAACCGGAGCCCTGATCCTTTCCCAGTCCGCACAAGCCGCCCATGGCCATCTCATCCTGGGCGAGGCCAGCGCCAGCGCCTTGCAAATCATCAGCGGCAGCCTGATCGCCGGATATTACGGCACTAGTGACTTTGACTTGCGGCAGGGCAGCCTGCAGACCAACCTGCAAAGCGGCCTGTTTGAAGGCGCCCAGGGACATGTCCTGATGCGTGGTGGCAGCCTGACCCATGCGGGTGGCGACGCGCTTTACGCCCACCACGGCGGACAATCTGGTGATCGGGCAGGCGGAGGGCAAGTTCCGCCTTTATCGGCTGCAAGGCCGCAACCTGACGACCCGCGATGCCGGTATGGGCTCCTCGGCGCTGACGGTTCGGGGCAGTGCCGACACGCAGATGAGCCTTGAGGTCACCTCGGGTCAGGTTGAGACGCCGGTGCTCTGGGTGGATGCCGACCGCATCCACGTCACTGGCAGCCTTGAGATGCGCGACGGGGCCGAGGTGGATGTGTGGCTCGCAAGGCTTGCGGTAGACGCGGTGCCGTCCGGTGTGGTGGGACGGTTGGGTGTGGGCTGCATCGCAGGCTAAGCTGGGCAGGGACGCTGACTGGGGCCGTCCAAGAGACGGCGGATGGCACGGTTTCGGCCTCAGACGGCACATTGACCATGACGGTAGCCGTGACGGGTGGGGGCAGGCTGACGATCACGGACGGCGCGACGCTGGTGCTTGACGGAGGCTCTGCCAACACCATCCATTGCGCAGCCGGTCACGGCGTGCTGCACCTTGCGGCTCCGGGCAGGTTCAGCGGCGATATCACCGAGCTTGCGCCCGAGGACGTCATCGACCTTTCCGGTGTCATGGCGGTCCGCGCAGATCTGGTGAACGGCGTTCTGACCGTGACCGGCGCCAAGGGCGGCGACTTTGGCTGCCTGTGGCGGGCGATCTGGCGGGCAATGCGTTCAGCATTGTGTCCGACGGCAAGTCCGGCAGCAATCCGGTGCTGGGCCCGGCATCCCATCCGGTCTTGCCGGCCGCCCACCTGATCTTTGCCGATGCAGAACCGCCGACCGCAGGACAGGCAGACCAAGATGCGGCGCTCCTGCCATGGAGTGCGCATCCCGGTCTGTCCGAGGATTTCAACTGGGCCTGAGCCCCTTACTTCATCGCCATGCTGACAGCGCTTTCCGGCAGTTCTTCGCCGAAGCAGCGCTGATAGAACTCGGCCACGGTCTGGCGTTCCAGTTCGTCGCATTTGTTCAGGAAGGACAGGCGGAAGGCATAGCCGACATTGCGGAAGATCTCGGCGTTCTGCGACCAGTTCAGCACCGTGCGCGGCGACATGACGGTGGACAGATCGCCGTTCATGAAGGCGGTCCGGGTCAGGTCGGCCACGGTTACCATCTGCGAAATGGTCTTGCGACCCTTGTCGGTGTTGTAGTGGGGCGACTTCGCAAGGATGATCGCGGCTTCGGCATCATGGGACAGATAGTTCAGCGTGGCGACCAGCGACCAGCGGTCCATCTGGGCCTGGTTGATCTGCTGGGTGCCGTGATACAGGCCCGTGGTGTCGCCAAGACCGACCGTGTTGGCGGTGGCGAACAGGCGGAAATAGGGCGAGGGCGTGATGATCTCGTTCTGGTCCAGCAAGGTCAGCTTGCCGTCATGCTCCAGCACGCGCTGGATGACGAACATCACGTCGGCGCGACCGGCGTCGTATTCGTCGAACACGATGGCCACGTTGTTGCGCAGCGCCCACGGCAGGATGCCTTCGTGGAATTCCGTGACCTGCTTGCCGTCGCGCAGCTTGATGGCGTCCTTGCCGATCAGGTCGATCCGGCTGATGTGGCTGTCAAGGTTGACGCGGACGCAAGGCCAGTTCAGACGGGCGGCGACCTGCTCGATATGGGTGGATTTGCCCGTGCCGTGATAGCCCTGGATCATCACGCGGCGGTTATAGGCAAAGCCCGCCAAAATGGCCAAGGTGGTGTCGGGGTCGAACTTGTAGGTCGGGTCCACCTCGGGCACGCGATCGGTGCGGTCAGCAAAGCCCTTGACCTTCATGTCGGTGTCGATCCCGAAAACCTCGCGGACAGAGATTTCTTCGGTGGGTTTCACAGCGGTATCCAGCATCGTTTTCGGCCCAAATAAGTTGCCCGTCATCTGTGAACCATTAGGGGACGGGCTGCAAGGGGCGAGGGCGCCTGCGCGCCGCGGTTTACACGCCGCAAGGCTGCGGCTAACGATAGGCAAACAACTTGAAGCAAGCGCCTTGCCCGTCTCAGACTTTACCCATTTGACCACACAGACCCTGCGCACTCTGGCTGACCAGCCCGTGTCAGAGCGCGCGTTGTATCTCGCCTTGCGTCATCTGGCGAAATGGCGGGCGCAACTGATCGTCAACACGCTGGTGCGCAAGTCCGGGACGACGGTTCTGTCGGGTCCCTTCGCCGGGATGATTTATGCCGTGGCGGCGTCGGAAGGGTCGCAATGCACCCGCCTGCTGGGCTGTTACGAGGTGTCCCTTGCCCCGGTGATCGAAGAGATCGTCGCCAGCGCCCCAAGCCTGATCCTCGATGTGGGCTGTGCCGAGGGCTATTACGCCGTAGGTCTGGCCCGCCGCCTGCCACAGGCCCGCATCATGGCCCACGACGCCGATCCTGCGGCGCGGGAACGGTGTCAGGCCCTGATCGCGCTGAATGGCGTGGCGGACCGGGTTGTGGTGGGCGGACTGGTTTCGCATGCCGCATTCGACGTTGCCGCGTCCGCCGACACCGTGGTGATCTGCGACATCGAAGGGGCCGAGATGGACCTGTTGGACCCTGCCGCTGCGCCGGGCCTGCGCCATGCCCGCATTCTGGTGGAATGCCATGATTGCCTCACCCCCGGGATCAGCACCGCGCTGACGGCCCGCTTTGCTGCCACCCACCACATCCGGCGCATCGACCGCAGCCTTGCGCCGCAGGCGCTGCCGGACTGGATGGAACAGCTCTCTGACCTTGACCGCCTGCTTGCCCTTTGGGAATGGCGGGCCGGCCCGACCCCCTGGCTTTGGATGCACCCCAAATGACGGCAAATGCGGCAATCTTTTACGCCTCCGACGGCTATCGTCCCGATGTCAAAGGCATCAACGGCCGCCGTGTGGCGGGGGAGTCCTTCCTGAAGGGGTTTCTCAGGCACGGTCAGGTTGACGAGTTTGTCATCCTGACCAAATCCGGCAGCGAAGCCGATGAGGTGGCAGCGCTGATCAAGGCGCATCGCCCGGACAAGGCCCTGCGCCCGGTGGGTCTGGTGCGCCCGCAAGGCATCGCCCCGGTCGAGGCGCTGTATTACCCCGCCGCCAACATCGCCGGCGAGGCCTGGCGCCGGGCCGATCACGGCTCGGGGGCCTGGGCGATCTGCGGGCTGACCCATACGACCTCGACTCCGGGCATCATGCAGGGGTTCTTCGATGCCCGCATGGCCCCGGTGATGGAATGGGATGCGGTGATCTGCACCTCCAACGCGGTGCAGGGCGCGGTGCTGACCCAGATGGAGTTGATCGACAACCACATCCGCCACCGGTTCGGCAGCGTGCCGCCCGCCCGCCCGATGTTCCCGGTGATCCCCTTGGGCATCCACACCCAGGATTTCGCCCGCGATCCGGCCGCCCGCGCCGATCTGCGCCAACGTCTGGGCGCGGCAGAGACCGATGTGGTCTTCTCCACCATCGCCCGGCTGTCTCCGCATGAAAAGTTCGACCCGATCCCGATTTTCCTGTCGATGCAGGCCGCAGCACGCGAGGTGCCGGCAGGCGTGAAGATGCACGTCGCGATGTGCGGCATCTTCCGCCAGCCTTATGCCCGCAAGGTCTTTGAAGAGGGCGCTGCCCGGTTGATGCCCGATGTGGGCTTCCTTCTGCTGGACGGCGAAAAGGCGGAAGAACGCCGCGCCACCCTGTCTGGCGCCGATGTCTTCCTGTTCATGATCGACAACATTCAGGAAACCTTCGGCCTTGCGCCGCTGGAGGGGATGGCGGCGGGACTGCCGGTCCTTGGCTCGGACTGGGATGGTCTGAAGGACACGATCACGCCCGACGTGGGCCTGCGCGTCACCTCCCGGATGCTGGGGCCCCAGCATCTGGCCAACGAAAGCCTGCGCCTGCAGGGCGGCATCGACGACTATCCGCAATATTGTGCTGCCGTCTCGGCGATGACCGAACTCGACATGGCGGACATGAAGGCCAAGATCGTGGCGCTTGCCGCCAATCCTGCGCTGCGGGCGCAGATGGGGCAGGCGGCGCTGAAACGTGCGCAAGGCCTTTATGACTGGAAAGCAGTCATTCCGCAGATGCAGGCGCTGTGGGCCGAACAGATCTCCCGCAAAAAGGCGGCCACGTCCAAGGCCCTGCGCATCCGGGGCTATTCGTTGCCGGTGGCGCCCTCGCCCTCGCTGCTGTTTGCCGGGTACCCCACGGAAACCGCCCAGTTTCTGACCCAGCGCTTCCATGCCCCGGACCGCAGCGGCCTGCCCGATCTGGCCGAGGTGCTGGCCCTGCGCAACTATCAGGGCCTCAACCGCATCTTCGCCGAGCCCGCCCAGATCGCTGCGATCTACGCCGCCGTCCAGTCCGGTCATGACACGGTCGAGGCGCTTTGCAAGGCCACCCAACTGCGCGACATCTTTGTCGAGCGGGTGCTGATGTGGTTGCTGAAATACGACTTCGTCCGCAGGACCGCCTGACCGGGCGCCGGCCCACAGCCTCGCGCCACAGGCCGTGCGGCCGACCCGTGGGACCCATGCGAGGCGTAAGGGCACCGGCGCAGGACTGACATCCACCCGGGCAGGCAAGGGGCTTGTCGCTACTCCTTGAAGTACCGGCTGTCCTTGATCTGGTCCCAGGCCCAGACCACCTGCTGCAACCGCTCCTCGTCGGACCGGTCGCCCTTGTTCATGTCGGGGTGCAGGTCCTTGACCAGGCTTTTGTACTGCTTGCGGATTTCGGTCTTGGTCCAGGTGTCGCGCGCGTCCATGATCTCCAGCGCCTTGCGCTCGGTTGGCGGCAATTTGCGCGTGGCATTGCTGGTCGGCTTGGCTGCGTTCTGCGTGGCCTTGTCGCCCAGAATGTCCAACGGATCCTCGACCCCCAGCCGCGCCCACGAGCGGCCATCGTCCTTGCGGCTGAACGGCGTGGTCTCGCGCTCCCACAGCCGGTCCTTTTCCAGCAGCTTCTGGAATTCCTCATCCGTGGCCGCGCCGAAGAAGTTCCACTTCAGGTTATACTCGCGCACATGGTCGCGGCAGAACCAGAAGAACTCGTTCAGATGGTCAGGCGACTTGGGGGCGCGGTAAGCGCCCTTTTCCTTGCAACTGGGGAAATCGCAGGCCCGGTTGGCCGCTTCCGACGCGCCGGACATGCCGCGGCGGCCCGTTTTGCGCTTCGCCTTGTCAGACGAAACGCGGATATCAAACTCAAACGGGGGGCGACTGGACATCGTAAGGCCTTTCCGACTCGGGGCGTCAAGGATAGGGCATTTGGCAGCGGATTGAAGGGGGTAAGACGAAATTGGCGATAAAGGATGAAATGGAGGCTCGGCTGCGGGCGGCCTTCACCGTGTCGGAACTGGACGTGGTCAATGAAAGCCACCGCCACGCCGGACATTCGGGCGACGATGGTTCAGGCGAAAGCCACTTTGCCGTCAGGCTTCGGGCCGCCGAATTGGCACCCATGGGCCGCCTTGCCCGCCACCGCGCCGTGCAGGCGGCTTTGGGCGACGTCTACAAGCGCCTGCATGCGCTGGCCTTGGACCTTGGCTGACGGGGTCCCGGTCTTTCGCAGAATAGAGCGGGACCCTTCCCCTCAGGCGCGTTTGCGCTCCAGCCGATAGGCATGCAGCAAGGGTTCGGTATAGCCCGAAGGCTGCACCCGCCCTTTGAACACCAGATCATGCGCCGCCTTGTAAGCGATGCCCGTAAACCCCGGCGCCATCGGCTGATAGACCGGATCGCCCGCGTTCTGCCGATCGACCAGCGCGGCCATCTTCTGCAAGGCTGTCTCGACCTGCGCCGCAGTCACCACGCCATGCAACAACCAGTTGGCGATGTGCTGTGACGAAATCCGGCAGGTTGCCCGATCCTCCATCAACCCCACGTCATTGAGGTCCGGCACCTTCGAACAGCCAACCCCCTGATCGATCCAGCGCACCACATAGCCTAGAATGCCCTGCGCATTGTTCTCGACCTCGCGCAGCACCTGGGCTTCGCTCCATTTGCGATAGCTGGCCAGCGGAATTTCCAGCAGCGTTTCCACGTAAGCCCTGCGGCCCCCGGCGGCGAGTTTGCGCTGCACGGCAAAGACGTCGATCTTGTGGTAGTGCAACACATGCAGGATGGCCGCGGTGGGCGAGGGCACCCAGGCGCAATTGGCCCCGGCCTTGGGATGCTCGATCTTCTGCTCCAGCATCGCGGCCATCAGGTCCGGTGCAGCCCACATGCCCTTGCCGATCTGCGCGCGGCCACTCAGGCCGCATTCCAGCCCGATGTCGACATTCTGGTTCTCATAGGCGCCGATCCACGACTTGCGCTTGATGAAGTCCTTCCGGCTGAACGGCCCCGCCTCCATCGAGGTGTGGATCTCATCGCCCGTCCGGTCCAGAAACCCGGTGTTGATGAAGGCCAGGCGATGCGAGGCCGCCCGGATGCATTCCTTCAGGTTGACCGAGGTTCGACGCTCCTCGTCCATCACGCCGATCTTCACGGTGTGGCGCGGCAGGCCCAGAAAATCCTCGACCCGCGCAAAGACGGCATCTGCAAAGGCCACTTCCTCCGGCCCATGCATCTTCGGCTTCACGACATAGATCGCGCCGTGATGCGAGTTGCGCAGGCCCTGCGACCGCAAAAGATCATGCTTGCCGATCAGCACGGTGATGGCGGCATCCATCAGGCCTTCCTGCACCTCCAGCCCGTCGCGGTCCACAATCGCGGGGTTGCTCATCAAATGGCCCACGTTGCGGATCCACAAAAGCGCGCGTCCCTTCAGCGTGACAGTGCCCCCGTCCGGGGCGGTGAAGGTCCGGTCCTCGTTCAGCCGGCGCATCATCTTGCGCCCGCCCTTGTCAAATTCGGCCGCCAAACTGCCCTGCATCAGCCCCAGCCAGTTGGCGTAGGCCTGCACCTTGTCCTCGGCATCGACACAAGCCACCGAGTCTTCGCAGTCCATGATCGCGGAAACGGCACTTTCCAGCACGATATCGGCCAGCAACGCCTGATCCCTTGCGCCAATCGGATGGGCCCGGTCAAAGACCAGTTCGACATGCAAGCCATTGTTGCGCAGCAAGATCGAGTCCGGAGCCTTCGGATTCCCCCGATACCCGACGAACTTCTCAGGCGAAACCAGCGGCATCTCGTCCACCAGCAGCGCGCCGTCCTTGACGTGATAGCGCCGCACATCGGCATGGCTGGTCCCGGCAATGGGAAACGCCTCATCCAGAAAGACCCGCGCCCGCGCCACAACGCGCGCCCCGCGCCCCCGCTCGTAGCCGCCCGCCGGCGGCTGGCTGCCCATCGCATCCGTGCCATAGAACGCATCATACAGGCTGCCCCAGCGCGCATTGGCCGCATTCAGCGCATAGCGGGCGTTGGTGATCGGCACCACCAGTTGCGGCCCGGGAACCGAAGCGATTTCGGGGTCCACCCCGGTCGTCTCGATCTGGAACGGCGCGCCTTCCGGCAACAGGTACCCGATCTCGCGCAGGAAGGCCGCGTAGGCCTCCGGATCATGCGGCCGGTCCCGGTGCGCGATGTGCCAGGCGTCGATCTTGCCTTGCAAATCCTCGCGCTTGGCCAGCAGGGCGCGGTTCACCGGCCCCATCTCATGCACCAGCGCCGAGAAGCCGGCCCAGAACGCCGCAGCCTCCACCCCAGATCCCGGCAAGGCCTGTTCCTCGACAAAGCGGGCAAGAACATCTTCCACCGCAAGCTCAGCACGGATCACACGGGCCATGGCACATCTCCAGATAGGGCAGGGATATCAGACAGGGTTCCGCACAAAACCGCAAGCAAAGCCCCTTGGCGATTGCCGCCCGGAAACCAGAAGCACAATCACGCGGCAGATGAAAATCCCCCTCCGCGAACCCCCTTCATCCAGGTCCAAATATCCCACGGGGGTCCGGGGGTGTGAAACCCCCGGCGGCTGGCCGCAAGCGCAAGGCTCAGATATCCAGACCTGCCAGATATTCCATCAGCGCAGGCCGCACCGATTCCTCGCCATCCGCCTGCGCCCGATCCATCACCGCCCGCGCCTCGCCCAGATCAGCCACGCGCAGCAGCGCCTTGACCGGGCCGATCGAGGCCGGACGCATCGACATCACCCGCAGGCCCATCGCGGCCAGCGCCAAGGCTTCGATCGGGCGACCGGCATCCTCGCCGCAGAACGACAGTTTGGTGCCATAGGGCGCGCAGCGGCGCACCACATGTTCGATGAAGGACAAGAACGACACGTTCAGCACGTCATAGCGCTTGCGCACCCGTTCATTCTCGCGGTCCGCTGCGAAGAAGAACTGCTTCAGGTCATTGCCGCCGATGCTGATGAAATCCGCCAGCCGGAAGAACTCGTCGGGCGCATAGGCCAGCGAGGGCATTTCCAGCATGGCACCGATCTTCACATCCTCGGGCACCACATGCTCCAGACTGCGCTCGCGGTGGATCTCGCGCAGCACATGGCTGCGCGCCGCCTTGAACTCGCCAAACTCGCTGACGAAGGGGAACATCACCTGCAGGGGCCGCCCATTGGCCGCCCGCAGCAGGGCCTGCACCTGCATCCGCAAGACGCCCGGCTTGTCCAGCCCGACCCGGATGGCCCGCCAGCCCATGGCCGGGTTGGGCTCGTCATTGGGCTTCATATAGGGCAGCACCTTGTCGGACCCGATGTCCAGCGTGCGGAAAGCCACGGGGCGTCCCTTGGCGGCATCCATCACGCGGGCGTAAAGCGAGGCCAGCTCCGACCGCTGCGGCATCTTGTTGCGGATCAGGAATTGCAACTCGGTGCGGAACAGACCCACCCCCTCGGCCCCAGACCCGACGAGCGAGGGCAGATCGGCCATCAGCCCGGCGTTCATGTGCAGTTCCACCGTCACCCCGTCTTGCGTGGTGGCGGGCAGATCGCGCAAGCTGGCATAGCGCAACTGTGCTTCGGCCTGCATGGCGATCTTGTCGCGGAAGCTGCGGGCGATGGTTTCTTCGGGCCGCAGATGCACGATGCCCTGATCGCCATCGACCAGAATGGCATTGCCGTTCAGCGCCTCGCTGATGATGCCCTTGGCATGGATCACCATCGGAATGGCCAAGGCCCGCGCCACCACGGCGGCATGAGAGCCGACCGAGCCCTCTTCCAGCACAAGGCCCTTCAGCTTGCGGCCATAGTCCATCAGTTCCGCCGGCCCGATGTTGCGCGCCACCAGCACCGGGTTTTCCGGCATCGACGCGCCGGTGTCGCGGCCCTGACCCGTCAGGATGCGCAACAGCCGGTTGGACAGATCATCCAGATCATGCAGCCGCTCGCGCAGATAGGCGTCCTCGACCTGCTCCAGCCGGTTCCTTGCGGCGGATTGTTCCTTTTCCACTGCAGCCTCAGCCGAAAGGCCGCGCTGGATGTCTTCTTCCATCCGGCGCAGCCAGCCGCGCGAATGGGCGAACATCCGATAGGCCTCCAGCACGGCCTTTTGTTCCTTGTCCAGACTTTCCGCCGCCAGAAGGTCATCGACCGAGACGCGCAGCACCCCGACCGCATCGCGGATGCGGTCAATTTCGGTCAGGGGGTCATCGGCCACCGGATTGGTGACCACGACACGCGGCTCGTGCAGCCAGACCCGGCCCTCGGCTGCACCTTCCTGCCCGGTGGTGCCGCGAAACAGCATCGGCTGGCGGTGCAGGGCCAGACCGGCGTCATTGCCAAATGCGCCAAGTTCGGCCATCTCGGCCAGGACCATCGCCACGACCTCGATCGCATCGATGTCCTCTTCGGCATAGCTGCGTGCGTCCTTGGATTGCAGGACCAGCACGCCCAGCTTCTCGCCCACCCGCTGGATCGGCACCCCCAGGAACGAGGAATAGATTTCCTCCCCCGTTTCCGGCATGAAGCGAAAGCCCTTTTCGGCGGGGGCATTGGCGGTGTTGACCGGCTGGCCCAGACGCGCCACGCGGCCCACCAGCCCCTCGCCCAGCTTCATCCGAGTCTTGTGGACGGCGTCTTTCTTCAGCCCTTCAGTGGCACAGAGTTCCAGGGTTTCCGCGTCGCGGAACAGGTAGATCGAGCAGACCTCGGTCCCCATCGAATCCGCGATGATATGGGTGATGCGGTCCAGTCGGTCCTGACCCTTGGCCGGCGTGCCAAGGACATCGCGCAAACGGCGCAAAAGCTTGCGGCTGTCGCTTTCCTTCCGTTCGCCCATCTGGTTCCCTTGCCCTCGCCCCGGCATTCCCGCGGAGCATTAACCCTGTTATCGCCGCCTTCTGACAATTGCGAAAGGGGCCGGGGCACAGTTTTTATCCTGCCCGCCGTCAAATCCCTGTTGAAGGCGGAACGCCAGCCGTCTGCCGCAGGAAAAAGCGTCGCCGCAGGCCCCGAACCCATGCCCGATTGCGTGATGACCTGTCTGCTCTTAAGCTTCCGGGCAGGGATCATCCCCGCCGCTGCCTGTTCCTCCGCCTTGCCCTTTGTCGCATCACGCCGGTTCTTATGCTCAAGGTGAAAATCAATGTTGCACAAGCCCTTTTTGATCCTGTGTCTGGCCGCAGGTCTGGCCTGGCCGCTGTCGTCTGTTGCTCAGGCCCCGGTCGGACGCCAACGGGCTGACGGGTTGTCCATGTTGCCCCTTGTTCTGGTGCAGGATGACGGATCGGACGGCGCTGACCCTTCGGCGGGCGATGCCGCGCCGGCCGATACGGCGGACATGACGGCCGATGTTCCCGATGACGCCATCGACATCACCGATGAAGAAACTGCCACCGTGACGGACGCGTTGTCTTCGGGCAGACGGTTCTGCGGCGCGGCGGACCCCAGCTTCAAGGCCGATTGCCTAAGCGACCAATTCGCCACTGCCGCCAAATCCCTGCCCGCCAAAGGCGGCTACGCTGCCGCACGCAAGGCCCTGCTTGACGCCTCGGCCCAGTTGCACGCCTTGGCCACCTCGAACGCGGATGCGGCCAAACCGGCGGCCAAGGTCAGTTCCGGCAAAAGCCATTCCCACCGCGCCCTGACCCCGGTGGCCAATCCCGGTGCCGTCAACGCCAAGGCCGCCGCCATCGTCAGCGCCACCAAGGTCGTCCTGTTGCGCTCGGCCGAGGGGTCGAAAGAGCGCAGCGCCGCCTACAAGGCCATGGCTGCCGGGGTCTGAGGCAAAGCAAAAGGGCCGCAGACAGGCTGCGGCCCTTGCGATCTGTCGAACGGGATCAGTTGCCCGCCTTGTCCAGATCAAAGGCATCGTGCAGCGCCTGCACGGCCAGTTCCATGTACTTGCGGTCGATCAGGACCGAGATCTTGATCTCGGACGTGGCGATGACCTTGATGTTGACATTCTCTGCCGCGAGCGAGGCGAACATCTTGGCAGCCACGCCCGCATGGCTGCGCATCCCGATGCCCACGACCGAAACCTTGGACACATCGCTGTCGGTGATCAGCTGCGCATAAGCGAACTTGCCTTCGGCCTGGGCATCCTCGATGGCTTTCTTGGCGCGCAGGACCTGATTGGTCGGGCACGAGAAGGTCATGTCGGTGTAGGCGCGCTTGTCGGAAGGATCGGACTGCTCCGAGATGTTCTGCACGATCATGTCGACGTTCACGCCGGCATCCGCCAGCGGCCCGAAGATCGCCGCCGCGATTCCGGGCCGGTCTTCCACCCGCACGAGGGTCATTTTCGCTTCATCGCGGCTGAAAGCCACGCCAGAGACGACTTTCGATTCCATGATTTCATCCTCGTCGCAGACCAGAGTTCCGGAAGTTTCGTCAGTATCCTCGAATGAGGACAGCACCCGCAGGCGCACATTGTAGCGCATCGCCAGTTCGACCGAACGGGTCTGCAGGACCTTGGCACCCAGCGAGGCCAGTTCCAGCATTTCCTCAAACGCGATCTTGTCCAGCTTGCGGGCCTTTTCGGACACGCGCGGGTCGGTGGTGTAGACGCCGTCCACATCGGTGTAGATGTCGCAGCGTTCGGCGGCGAAGGCGGCGGCGAAAGCCACGGCGGTGGTGTCAGACCCACCCCGGCCCAGCGTGGTGATCCGCCCCTCGGCGCTGACGCCCTGGAAGCCTGCCACCACGGCGACCTTGAAGCCTTCGGCAAATTTCGCGTCAATATTCTCGCGCGGGATCGACACGAAGCGGGCCGAGGAATGGGCCGAGGTCGTGTTGATCGGCACTTGCCAACCTTGCCAGGACCGGGCCGGCACACCCATTTCCTGCAGGCGCAGCGCCATCAGGCCAGCGGTGACATTCTCGCCACTGGCGACCACGGCGTCATATTCGCGCGCGTCATACAGTTTCGAAGTGCCCTCGACCCAGCCGACCAGTTCATTCGTCTTGCCCGACATGGCCGAGACGATGACGATCACGTCATAGCCACGGGCCACCTCGGCCTGCACCTTCTTGGCGGCATTTTCGATGCGCGACAGGTCCGCTACCGAAGTGCCTCCGAATTTCATCACCAGAACTGGCATGTTTTCGCCCCGTGTTCCGCCTTGCAGCGGTCTCGTCCAAAATCGGCTGCTTCATAGCAGAAGCCGGGGCAGGGGCAAGCGCCCGACCGGACCGCAATGATGATGTGTGAAACTTCCGTGACATCGCATCCGATCTTGATCTGGCGCAACCCGGACCTGTGCCAGCCGGCCTAGACCGGGGCAGCCCCTGCCAAGGATGACCCCGATGACCCTGACCTCGACCGACCCGCAAGATCTGGCCCGCACGCTTTTGGCAGAGTTGACCCTGTTGCAGACCCGGATGCAGGCGCAGGCCGCGGCCAGCGTTGCGGCATGGACCCCCCGCATCCGGCGGCCCGAGTTTGCCGCCTCGGCGGCCAACATGGCCGATTGGCTGGCGTTGCGCCGCGCCGATCTGTCCAGCCTGCAGGGCCCTTTGTCCACGCTGGGCCTCTCGACGCTGGGGCGGCTGGATGCGCATGTCGGTGCCTCGGTTCAGGCGGTGGTGGCGGCGCTGTCGCGCATCGCTGGCGCCCCGCCGCGCGATTTCCCGCCGCGTCAGGCCTTTTCCGAGGGCGACAGCGTGCTGGCCGCCCGTCGCGACGCCCTGTTTGGCGCGCAAGAGCCGGGCGACCCGCGCACCCGCGTCATGGTGACCCTGCCGACCGAGGCGGGCACCGACGGCGGGGCGCTGATCGCTGCGCTTGTCAATGCCGGTCTGGACTGCGTGCGGATCAACTGCGCCCACGACAGCCCCGAAGTCTGGGGCGCCATAGTGGCCCATCTGCGTGCCATCGAAGCTGCGACAGGGCGGCACTTCCCAATCTCGATGGACCTTGGCGGGCCGAAATTCCGCGTGACGGCGATTTCTGCGGGCAAGAAGGCGGGCGGTGCCAAGCATGCTTTTGTGCCGGGCGATCAGTTCGCCCTCGTCCGGGACCTGAAACACGCGCCAAAGGCGCTGTTCAGCGCCACCCTCTCGCACGAGGCTTTGGTCGATGCCCTCGAACCCGGAGCCGAGGTTTCGATCGACGACGGCAGGATCTGGGCCAAGGTGGATCACGTCAAGGACGGGGCCGCGGTGCTGACCGTGACGCGGGCGCCGGAAAAGGGCGGCAAGATCAAGCCTGAAAAGGGCGTCAACCTGCCCGGCGCCAATCTGCGCGTGGATGCCCTGACGCCAGACGATCTGGCGGCGCTGGATTTCGTGGTCGGCCACGCCGATGTCGTCTCGTTCTCTTTCGTGCAGACCGTGACGGATGTCCGCGCCCTGATCGCCGCCATGACGGACCGCACCCCTCCGGGCCGGACGCTGCCGGGCATTGTCCTGAAGATCGAAACCCCCTTGGGCCTGCGCAACCTGCCCGAACTGATCCTGGAAGCCGGTGGCACCTTGCCGGTGGGCGTGATGATCGCGCGCGGTGATCTGGCCGTGGAAATCGGCTTTGACCGGCTGTCGGAAATTCAAGAGGAAATCCTGTGGCTCTGCGAAGCCGCCCAGGTTCCGGTGATCTGGGCCACGCAGGTGCTGGAGGGCATGGTGCGCGACGGCCAAGCCAGCCGCGCCGAGGTGACCGATGCCGCCATGAGCCAGCGCGCCGAATGCGTCATGCTGAACAAGGGCCCCCACGCGGTCGAGGCGGTGGCCTTCCTGCGCGACATCCTCAGCCGGATGGATCGCCACCAGACCAAGAAAAGCCCCCGCCTTGGCCCCTTGCGCGTCTGGCGCGGGCAAGAGGCCTAGCTGAGGAAGAAATCTTTCGGTGCCAAGGGTTTGGGCGGTTCCATGTCCAGATGCGGCGCCAGGCTGATTTCCATCGTGCGGCAGATTGCGTCCAAAGGCAGCGCGTTGGAGGTGGCACCGTAAGGATGGGCCAGTTCCTCGGTCACCTCGGCCAGACCCAGAAACACATAGGCGATCAGCCCGGTAAAGACCGGGGTCATCCAGCCTTCCGACCCGATCAGCGCCAAGGGGATCAGCAGGCAATACAAATAGATCGTGCGGAAGATCAGCAGGGAATAGACATAAGGCAGCGGCGTCGCCGCAATCCGCTCTCCCCCCGCCTGACCAAGTTCCATCGAGCCCAGTCGCTGCGACAGCGACCTTGCGCCAAAGCCGTCCAGCCCGCCCATGCGCCGCGCCTGCGCCAGCACCCCATTGATCGCGTCCAAGGCCGCACCCGAGGTTGCCACCTCGCCACTCCAGGCCCGCGCCGCCGCGTCGGGCGGCAATCCGCGCAACTGGCAGCGGTGCAGATGGGCAAAGGCCAGCGCCAGACGCAGCACCTGCCGGGCCTCGGCCTTGGGCAGGAACAGTTCGGCCTCGCGCGACAGGGCGCGCAGATCGACCAGCAGCCCGCCCCACAGCTTGCGCGCTTCCCACCAGCGGTCGTAGGCGGCGTTGTTGCGAAAGCCAAGAAACAGCGACAGCGCCACCCCCATCACCGAAAAGGGTGTCGCTGCCGATTGCGGCAAGGCGATCACCCAATGGTCAAAGGCCACAGCCCCGGCGGAAATTGCCGCCAAGGTGATCAGCGACAGCCCGATGTGTGGCAGCACCGACCCACGCACGGCGAACAGGATCTGCATCAGGCCCGGCTTGTCGCGGATGATCATGGTAGGCTCCTTTCCGACGGTGATCTTTTGAAGACTATCGCAGGGACTGCCGCGCGCGAAAGACCCAGACGGGCCGCGCAGACGCGACAGGCGGCTGAAAATTGCAGCCTTTCCAGAATTTTACCCTGACATCCTCACGCAAGACATCAAGAGGCTTGTGTGCGGTTTGATCAAGACCTCGCCGACCGTCAGTGCGGCCCTATCCACCCGGCCACACCCGGTGTGGCGTTCGTGGTCCACAAACCGAACGTGTCCGTCCGCCGCAATCGATCCTGCGCAATCGCAGGTGTCGAAATCTGGTCAGCCGGCCAGCGCTTACAACGCCCGCCAGCCGATATCGCTGCGGCAGAAGCCCTCGGGCCAGTTCAGATGATCCAGCATCGCGTAGGCCCGGTTGCGCGCCTCTTCCAAAGAGCCGCCCCGCGCCGTGATGTTCAGCACCCGTCCGCCGTTGGACAGGATTTGCCCGTCCTTCTCGACCGTGCCGGCATGAAAGCACATATGCCGGCTGTCCTCTGGCAAACGCTTCAGCCCGTGGATGATCGAGCCTTTCTGATAGGCCCCCGGATAGCCCTTGGCGGCCATCACCACGGTCAGGGCATGATCGTCGGCCCAGTTGACCCGCGCCTGATCCAGCCGCCCCTCGGCACAGGCCAGCAGCAAGTCCAGCGCTTGCGCCCCCAGCCGCATCATCAGCACCTGACATTCCGGATCGCCGAACCGGGCGTTGTATTCCACCAGCCGTGCCCGGCCGTTCTCGATCATCAGGCCTGCGTAAAGCACACCCTGATAGGGCGTCCCGCGCCGCGCCATCTCGCGGATGGTGGGCATCACGATTTCGTCCATCGCCTGTTTCTGGATGGCCTCGCTCAGCACCGGGGCAGGGGAGTAGGCCCCCATCCCCCCTGTATTCGGCCCGGTATCGCCATCGCCCACCCGCTTGTGATCCTGCGCCGTGCCGACGGGCAGGGCGTTGGTGCCATCCGTCAGGATGAAGAAGCTGGCCTCTTCTCCTGTCATGAACTCTTCGATCACCACTTCGGCGCCGGCAGCCCCGAACTCGCCGCCGAACATGTCGTCGATGGCGTCCAGCGCCTCGGCCTCGGTCATCGCCACGATGACGCCCTTGCCCGCCGCCAGTCCATCGGCCTTGACCACGATCGGCGCGCGCCGTGCCGCGATATAGGCCTTGGCCGGACCGCTTTCGGTGAACCGCGCATAGCCCGCCGTCGGCGCCTTGCAGGCATCGCAGATTTCCTTGGTGAAGGCTTTCGATGCCTCCAGCCGCGCCGCCTGCGCACTGGGCCCGAAGGTCAGGATGCCCGCCGCCCGCGCAGCATCCGCCACACCGGCGGCCAGCGGCGCCTCTGGCCCCACCACCAGAAAGTCTATGGCGTTTTCCGCGCAGAAGGCGACCACCGCCGCCCCGTCCAGAATGTCGAAGTCCGCCACCTCTGCCAGCATGGCAATCCCGGCATTGCCCGGCGCCACCACAAGACGATCCGTCTTGGGGTTCTGCTTGATTGCCCAGGCCAGGGAATGTTCCCGCCCGCCGCTTCCAAGGATGAGGATGTTCATGGGCGCGCTCCGTCTTGGCAAAGGGATAGGGGCCTCATAAGGTCAAGCCGTCCAAGGGGCAAGTGTGCGAGGTCGTCCGATGAGCAAAGCCCGAACCCGCCGCGGCGAAAGCCCGAGGGCATGGCTCAGCCGCCCGCGCCCAATTCTGTGGGCGCTGTCAGGCCTCGGTCTGCTGACGGTGGCAAGCCTTTGGCCCGGACTTGGTCTCCTCCTGATCTTGGCGGTCGGCAGCCTTGCCCTGTCGCTCTGGCTGCGCCGCCCCGGCGGCAGGCGCTGGCAGGGCAGCGAAACGGGCACCGGCTATCAGGACACTTGGCTTGTGGGGCCAGGAAGCCAAGCCGGTGGCACCTCGCACAGCGCCCACGGCCACAGCCTCGGCGGCGGACTTGCCGACGGCATCGCCAATGACTGGAGTGGCGACAGTGGCGCGGGCGACGGCGGTGGCGGCGATTCAGGTGGAGGCGACGGCGGTGGTGGGGGCGACAGCGGCGGCAGCAGCGACTAACCCAAGGTTGCCTTTCCCTGCGCCCCAAGGCAAAACGGACCCATGGCCCTGTTCGAAGACGACGATCCCCCCGCCCGCCCCGGCAATTCCCCGGAATACACCGTCTCGGAACTGTCCGGCGCGGTCAAACGCATCATTGAGGGCGAGTTCGGCCTGATCCGCGTGCGGGGCGAGGTGGGCCGCGTCAGCCGCCCGGCCTCGGGCCACCTGTATTTCGACCTGAAAGATGACCGCAACGTCATCGCCGCCATCTCGTGGAAGGGGCAGCTGTCCAAGATGCAGGTGCGGCCAGAGGAGGGGATGGAGGTTATAGCCACCGGGCGCATGACCACCTTCCCCGGCCAGTCGAAATACCAGATGATCGTCGAGGATGTCGCCCCTGCCGGCGCCGGTGCCCTGATGGCCATGCTGGAAAAGCGCAGGGCCGCGCTGCAGGCCGAGGGACTGTTCGATCCTGCCCGCAAGAAACCCATCCCCTACCTGCCAACGGTGATCGGCGTCGTGACCTCGCCCTCCGGTGCCGTCATCCGCGACATCCTGCACCGCCTGCGCGACCGCTTCCCGCGTCATGTCCTGATCTGGCCGGTCGCGGTGCAGGGACAAAACTGTGCTGCCGAAGTTTCCGCCGCCATTCGTGGCTTCAACGCCATCGTCCCCGGCGGCGCGATCCCGCGCCCCGATCTGATCATTGTGGCACGGGGCGGCGGCAGCCTTGAAGACCTCTGGGGCTTCAACGAGGAAATCGTGGTCCGCGCCGCCGCCGCCTCGCAGATTCCGCTGATTTCGGCGGTCGGCCACGAAACCGACACGACCCTGATCGACTACGCCGCCGACCTGCGCGCGCCCACCCCCACCGCCGCCGCCGAGATGGCCGTGCCGGTCCGCGCCGACCTGCTGGCGACCCTCGCCGACCTTGCGGCCCGAGGGTCGCGCGCCAGCCGCACCGGGCTGGATCGCCGCGACCAGCGCCTGCGCGACCTCGCCCGCGCCTTGCCCCGGCTCGACGCGCTTCTGGCAGCCCCACGTCAGCGCCTTGATGCCGCAACCCAGCGCCTTGGCGGCGGCCTCAGCCTTGCCACCTCCCGCAAGCGCTCCAGGTTCGAGGCGCTTTCGGCCCCCCTGCGCCCCGCCATCCTCGCCAGCCTGATCCAGCGCCAGCGTGTCAGCCTGACCCAGCAGACCGCCGGCCTGAACGCCCGCGCCGACCTGCGTCTGGAACGCGCCGCCACCGCCTTGGACAAATGGGCCTCCCGCCTTGCCCCGGCCCTGTCACGCCTGATCGCCACCTCGGCCCGTGACATCGCCAAGCACCGCGACCAGTTGGCCGCCCTGACCCAGCGCCTCGACGCCGCCGTGCCCAAACGCCTGACCGACCTGACCGCCCGCCTTGACGCGCTGGACCGCACGCGCCAGACCCTTGGCTATGCCGAAACCCTGCGGCGCGGCTACGCCGTGGTCTGGGGCGACGGCGCCGTCGTCACCACCGCGGCGCAGGCTGACAAGGCCCAAGTGCTGGAGATCGAGTTTCAGGACGGTCGCATGACCCCGAAATCCTCGGCCAAGAAACCAAAGGCGCCCCCGCCGAAGCCCGTCCAGGGTTCGCTTTTCTAACGTCTTTCATGTGTTCCCAAATATCCTCAGGGGGGTCTGGGGGGCAGAATGCCCCCCAGCCGGGTCCGCCGAGCGCGCTGCGGCTAAACCCCGACCTTTGGCCCCGGGCATTGCATCGGTTTGCTCGTCTCGTCCACTTCCGACAGGGCCGTCTGGGTGTCGCCGATGAACAGGGCGACCAGTCCGGTCTTGCCCTTGAAGAACTGCCAACAGTTGGTGTCCGGATTGTCGGCGTAGACAAAGCAGATCATCGGCGCCTTGTCGGCGGTCAACTGCTCGGTCCAGGTGCCATATTCGCAGGGCTGATCGGTGAAAGCCCAGATCACCTGACGCCCTGGCAGATATTCTTCTTGCCCCCAGACCGTGCCGCCCGCGCCATAGGTCAAGGTCTTGCCAAGAGCATAGGCCTCAAACTGCGAGGCCGACAGCGGCGCGCCCAGTTGCGCCATGGGCGGGTCCGCCAAAGCGGGCAGGGGTAAAACGCACGCGAGGGTCAGGGCGAAGCGGTTCATGGCGCTATTGTGCCAAAACCCAGGCGCAAAAGCCAGTCACGCCTTGGCGAGCGTCGGTCCCTGCCGAAGCTCGGCCGCGGTCAGGTCAGGTCAGGTCAGGTCAGGTCAGGTCAGGGCTTTTGCGGCGCATAATGCGCCAGCAATGGCCGCATCGCGCGCCGCCACAGGGGCGGACACAGCGCCAGACTGCAGGCAAGGGGCAGGGGCCAGGGCAGCATCGGCATCCCGGGGTCAAGCCGCAGGGCGGGATAGGGCCGCGCCGGATGGGCGTGATGATCGGAATGGCGCGGCGCGTTCAGCATCAGGACGCTGGAAAACAGGTGCGGCGCATTCCAGCTGTGCGCGCCTGCCACCGGCTCCAGCCGACCCGAGAGCCTGCGGCGGTTCAGCCCGTAATGCTGCACGTAATCCGACAGCAGCACCTGCGCACCAAAATGGCCGCCAAGTCCGGCCCAGACCATCAGCCCCGGCCAGCCGGCAAGGCCATAACCCAAAGCCAGCGCCAGCAGCGCGCCAGCGCCGTAGACCCAATAGGGATTGCCCCCCTTGCCCTGCCGCAGCGCCTGTTCGGCCGCCCACCCCGCCCGCAGACTGCCGCCCCAGGCCCGGATCAGGAAGCGGTAATAGCCTTCCCCCGCCCGCGCCGAATTGGGGTCTGCGCCCGACGCCACGAAGCGGTGATGCACCAACCGATGGGCAGAGGCGTGGTGTCCAAAAAGCAGCGCGGTATACACCGCACCGCCCAGCCCGTACAAAACCCGTCCGTGGCGGTGGATCAACTCATGCGCCGCCGGATGGGCCACTTGGCCAAACCACAGGCCACCGGCCAGAAACAGCGCCACCCTCGCGCCCGCGCCCAGCCCCGAAGGTCCCGCCACCGTCCAGACCACCAGCGGCAAGGCCAGCAGCGCCCCCACCGCCAGAACCGCCAGCAGCAGGTCTGCGGCGGGAAACTCCCGCTCTTGCGCAGGGCCCGCCACCATCGGCACCGCGACATCCAGCGCCACCACGGCGCCCGCCATAGAGACGAAGGCCATCCAGACCCAGATCCCGCCCCACAGGCAGGCCATAACCAGCACCCCCAGGGGGCTGATGGCGGCAAGGGCGAACAGTGGCACGGATGCGGGCACGGACAGGGCTTTCATGGCGTAAATCTAGTGCATGCCGCGCCAAAGGGGAATGCGCCCGCCATCCCCCCGCTTGCATCCGCCCGCCGTGCGGCCTAGGTGAGGGCAAACCATCCGGGGCCAGCCCATGTCCTTTTTCAAGAAGCTGCGCGACAAGCTCTTTCGCTCCTCCGACAAGATCGGCGAGGGGCTGGAGGCCTTGGTGGCCGACGCCGCCCAGACACCGCCCGAGAAGCCGGGCCTGATCGGCAGGCTTCTGGGCCGCGACGAGACGCGCCGCCTTGTCGACGATGCCATGCTGGAAAGCCTTGAAGAGTTGCTGATCCAGTCCGACATGGGCGTTGATACCGCCCTGCGCGTCACCGCCAACATCGCCGAGGGCCGTTTTGGCAAGCGCATCTCGACCGCCGATCTGAAAGAGGCGCTGGCAACCGAGATCGCCCGCATCATGGAGCCGGTCGCCCGCCCGATGCCGATTTATCCGCAAAAGCCGCAGGTTGTGCTGGTGGTGGGGGTCAACGGCTCTGGCAAGACCACGACGATCGGCAAGCTGGCCAGCCAGTTCAAGGCCGCCGGTAAATCCGTGGTGATCGCCGCAGGCGACACTTTCCGCGCCGCCGCTGTGGAACAGTTGCAAATCTGGGGTCAGCGCGCCGGCGTGCCGGTCTTGACCGCGCCCGAAGGCTCGGATCCCGCCAGCCTTGCCTTCGATGCCCTGACCAAGGCGCAGGCCGACGGTGCCGACCTGCTTTTGATCGACACGGCGGGCCGGCTGCAGAACCGCGCCGACCTGATGGAGGAACTGGCCAAGATCGTCCGCGTCCTGCGCAAGAAAGACCCCTCCGCCCCGCACAACACGCTTCTGGTGCTGGATGCCACGACGGGCCAGAACGCCCTGCTGCAAGTGGAAATCTTCCGCAAGATCGCCGATGTCTCGGGCCTTGTGATGACAAAACTCGACGGTACCGCGCGCGGCGGCGTGTTGGTGGCCCTGGCCGACAAGTTCGGCCTGCCGATCCACGCCATCGGTGTGGGCGAGCAGATTGACGATCTGTCCCCCTTCGACCCGCAGGATTTCGCCAACGCCCTCGTCGGCCGCGACGTTTAAGCGCAGATGACAGCCTGGCTGCTTTCCCAGGTCGGCACGCCGCAAGGCCACCGGCTGGCCATTGGTCTGGCCCTGCTGGCCGCCGTCCTGCATGCCCTGTTCGGCGCGTTGCAAAAGGGCCGCGATGACCCCTGGATCACCCGCGCCGCGATTGACGCCAGCTATGGCCTGATCGCCGCCCCCTTCGCGCTGTTCGTTGTGCCGTGGCCCGAGCCGCACATGTGGCCGATCTTCGCCGGCGCCTTCCTGATCCACGCCGGCTACAAGATCGCGCAAGCCATGACCTACGACCGGGCGCCCTACACCGTGGTCTACCCGGTGGTGCGCGGCACCGGGCCCTTCTTCACCGTGCTGTTTGCCGGACTGGTGTTCGGCGAACATTTCCTGCCGCTGCAGTGGCTTGGCCTTGCGCTTTTGCTGGCAGGCATCTTCGGGCTGGCGGGCCATTCGCTGTGGACCTTGGGCAATCAGGCGGCAAGCCTGCTGCCCGCCCTTGGTCTTGCCTTCCTGACCGGGGGCTTTGTCGCGGCCTATACGACCTATGACGCGTGGGGCATCCGCGCCACCGCCGACCCTTTCACCTTTCTTGCGTGGTTCTTCATGATCGACGGGGTCTTCATCCCGGTCATCACCTGGCGGCGCTGGATCACGTTGTCGGCAGACCGCATCCCGCCCCTTGTCAAACGTGGGATTTTCGGTGCTTTCGTGGCCTTCTTCTCGTTTGGCGCGGTGATGATGGCGACGCGGCTGGATCGGGTGGGCGAGGCTGCGGCCCTGCGTGAAACCTCGACCCTATTTGCCGCCTTGATTGGCTGGCTGGTTCTGGGCGAGAAGGTAGGCGGCTGGCGTGTGGCGCTGATGGGATTGATCGCATTGGGTGCGATCGTGATGGAGGGTGCGGGATGAGCGATCCTAAGGCAGGGGGACCGAGACCCTATGACAACCGGCTGAAACTGGCGCTGGAATATGGGCCGCTGGTCCTGTTCCTGCTGGGCTACTGGTTCCTGAAAGACAAAAGCGTGACCCTCGCGGGCACCACCTATTCGGGGTTCATCGTCTCGACGGCGGTGTTCGTGGTGATCTTCGCGGCCTCGATCTTCGGCCTCTGGCGGCTGACCGGGCGGATTGCGCCGATGCAGATCATCACGCTGGTCGTGGTTCTGTTCATGGGCGGGCTGACCGTCTGGTTCAACGACCCGCGCTTCATCAAGATGAAACCGACGATCATCTACGTCTTCTTCGCCGCAGCCCTTGGCGGGGGCCTGCTGCAGGGCAAATCCTACCTCAGACTGGTGATGGAGGATGCGATCCCCATGCAGGCCGAGGGCTGGATGATCCTGACCCGCCGCATCGCCCTCTTTTTCGTCGGCCTCGCCGTGGTGAACGAGGTGGTCTGGCGCAACTTTTCGGACGGCACCTGGCTGATGTTCAAGGCGGTCGGCCTGACGCTGGCCATGTTCGCCTTCCTGCTGACCCAGGCCCGGCTCTTGGAAAAATACGCCCTGCCCCCCGCCGACAAAGGCTGAAGCGCCGCGACGTCCGGGCGTTTTGCCATAAGCTTGCCCAAATCCTGTGGCACCCCTGCGCAGGTATTTGTGCGGGGGCGGCGATGCTGAACGAAATCCTTCTGACCTTGCGGGGCTTTGCCGCCCTGTTCCGGCGCGGCACCAGACTGCCTTGGACGATCATGCTGCCGCTGATCGTGATGGCACTTGTCTGGGCCGTGCTGCGCGGCATCGCCATGCCCGAGCGCGAGGCCTTCATGGCTGCCTTCGTGCTGGCGATGGGCCTGCGGGTGGTGATGCGGGCGGATGGCACGATCTCGACCCTGCATGGCCGGATCTCCAACCGGCGTGCGCTGACCCTTGCCCTGCTGATCGCCCCTGCGGCCCTGGCCGTGCTGATCTGGAAGGGCGAGCCCCTGTGGTGCCAGCGTTTCCTGTCGGTCTATTTCGGCGTCAACGCCTGCCTCTATCTGCTGGACGTGATTGACGGCCGCCATGCCATGGTGCGGCATTTCCTGCCCGGAAACCGTCCGCGCGGCGCAGACCCGATGATGAGCCGGGTTTTGGCGGTGTGCTATCTGACGCTGGTCCTGTTGAACGAGACGCTGATCCATCAGGCCTCGCTGGCGGGCTGGCTGATCTACTTCGGGCTCTTGCCCGCGCTGCTGCACCGTCTGCTGCTGGCAGTGGTGCGCACGGTGGACGAGGCCTACGCCAAGGGCTTCGGCCGCTCCTGACCGCCACGATCTTTCTGCGAATAACCGCGCCTTGAATCTTTCGCAGAGAAATTGTTGCCAAGCAGGGGCCGTTGACCTTCCCGCCCGCCCGCGCTAAGCACGTCCCGTGGCGATTTGTAACCGGATTGCGGGCCACGTTAAACAAACCGCTAAAATGGTCAGAGCGTCCCGTGCACTCCCCATGCTTTCCGGTTTCGGAATTGATTGCGCCGAGGAGGCCGGACGATGAGCAAAGACTGGAACACCCGCACGAAACTTGTGCACGAAGGCAGCCGCCGCAGCCAGTATGGCGAGATGGCAGAGGCGATCTTCCTCACCCAGGGCTTCGTCTATCCGGACGCCGAATCCGCCGAAGCCCGCTTCATCAAAGCCGGCGACGACGAATTCATCTATGCCCGCTACGGCAACCCCACCACCCGCATGTTCGAAGAGCGTATCGCGGCCCTTGAAGGGACCGAAGACGCCTTCGCCACGGCCTCGGGCATGGCCGCCGTTTCGGGCGCTTTGACCGCGCTGCTGCGGGCGGGCGACCATGTGGTCTCCTCCCGCGCATTATTCGGGTCCTGCCTTTATATCCTGGAAGAGGTCCTGACCCGTTACGGCGTGAAGGTGACCTTCGTCGATGGTGCCGATCTGGACCAGTGGCGCGCCGCCGTCACCCCCGGCACCAAGGCGGTGTTCTTCGAATCGATGTCGAACCCGACGCTGGCACTGGTCGACATCCGCGCGGTTGCGGACATCGCCCACACGGTCGGCGCACTGGTGATCGTCGACAACGTTTTCGCCACGCCGATCTTTTCCAAGGCCGTCGAACAGGGCGCGGATGTCATCGTCTATTCCACCACCAAGCACATCGACGGGCAGGGCAGGGCGCTTGGCGGGGTCGTCTGCGGCACCAAGGACTACATCCGCAAGGTGCTGGAACCCTACATGAAGCACACCGGCGGCTCGATTTCTCCCTTCTCGGCCTGGCTCATGCTGAACGGCATGGTCACGCTGGACTTGCGTTGCCGCGCGATGGCGCAGAGCGCGCTGACCATCGCCAAGGCGCTGGAAGGGGATGCCCGCATCACCAAGGTGATCTATCCCGAACTTCTCAGCCACCCGCAGCATGATCTGGCGATGGACCAGATGGGCTCGGGCGGCACCCTGGTGACCTTCGACCTCAAGGGTGGCAAGGATGCTGCGTTCCGCTTCATGAACGCGTTGGAAATCATCAAGATTTCCAACAATCTGGGCGACGCCAAGTCCATCGCAACCCACCCGACCACCACGACCCACCAGCGCCTTTCGCCCGAACAGAAGACCAAGCTGGGCATTACCCCCGGCATGATCCGCCTGTCGGTCGGGCTGGAGGACGTGGGCGACCTGATCGCCGATCTGCAGACCGGTCTGGCCGCGATCTGACGGCATCGCAGCCCGCGGTATCAAAAGATACAGCGTCGGACGGGCAGAAAACCGCCCGCCCGATGATCCGTTGTCGTCTTTGGGGCGTAGAACTTCGGTAAGGATTTGGAAACCGGGGCCGCAGCCCTATATACCCTGTCCTGCGACCAACTGCATAAGGAAGCGCTGCCATGAACATCCATGACCCTGAACTGGACCGCAAACCGGGCCGGGCCGAGGCTTTGGCCGCTTTGGCGACCCTGCGTCTTTGGGCGGATCGCGCCAGTGAAGCCGACATCGTGGCGCTGGACCCTTCTGTGGGCGCGCTGATCGGCGACGGCTATCCGGTGATGAGCCGCGACTATCCGCAGGCCTTCCGCGTCGATGACGCCTACAAGGACGGCCTGCCGGACCTGCAGAACGGCCCCGCCAGCCTGATCGTCGGGGCCAAGCAGGTCATCCAGCACGTCGGCATCTCCAACTTCCGCCTGCCGATCCGCTACCGGACCCGCGATGCCGGCGATGTCATGCTGGAAACCTCGGTCACCGGCACCGTCAGCCTTGAGGCGGAAAAGAAGGGCATCAACATGAGCCGCATCATGCGGTCGTTCTATGCCCATGCCGAACGCGATTTCTCGTTCCAGGTGATCGAGCACGCTTTGGAAGACTACAAACGCGATCTGGGCTCGTTCGATGCGCGCATCCAGATGCGGTTTTCCTTCCCGGTCAAGGTGGAAAGCCTGCGCTCGGGCCTGTCGGGCTGGCAATATTATGACATCGCGCTGGAACTGGTCGACACAGCCGGGGTGCGCAAGCGGATCGTGCATCTGGACTTCGTCTATTCCTCGACCTGCCCCTGCTCGTTGGAACTGTCCGAACATGCCCGCCGTACCCGGGGCCAACTGGCCACGCCGCATTCGCAACGCTCGGTCGCGCGGATTTCGGTCGAGGTGGTGGGCTCGGACATCCTGTGGTTCGAAGACCTGATCGAGATCGCCCGCTCGGGCGTGCCGACCGAGACGCAGGTCATGGTCAAGCGCGAGGATGAACAGGCCTTCGCCGAACTGAATGCCGCAAACCCGATCTTCGTGGAAGATGCGGCCCGCAGCTTCTGCCTTGTCCTGCAAAACGACGCGCGCATCCGCGACTTCCGCATCGTGGCCAGCCATCAGGAAAGCCTGCACAGCCATGACGCGGTCTCGGTTCTGACCGAGGGTCCGACCTTTGCCGCCGAAAGCCTGGATCCGCGTCTGTTCGCCTCGCTGTACCACGTCGGCTGATCGGGGTCTGATCGGGCGGCTGGCCGCGGTTTGCGCGACCAAGGCTGGGAGGGCTGCCTGCCCTCCCAGACCCTCCCGGGGATATTTTCAGAAGGCGAAGGGAAAGGGCGCGGGTTAACAATAGGTTGACAGAATTTCGCAACCTATTGTTTTTGTTGTTTTATGTGCTGATTGCACGCGTGCAATCGCAGCGTCAGATCGCGGCGGCGGCCTGAACGGCCAGAACGATTTCATTGACGACATCGGCCAGCAGGCCCGAGTCCTCACATTCCGCCATGACGCGGATCAGCGGTTCGGTGCCGGATTTGCGGATCAGGATGCGGCCCTTGCCGGCTATTCTTTCCGCGTTGCTGGCGATGATTGTCTGAACCGAGGCCATCTCCAGCGGCTTGGCACCGGCGGTGAAACGCACGTTCTTGAGAAGCTGCGGCACGGTCTCGAACTGCTTGACCAGTTCAGAGGCGACGCGCCCGGTGCGGGCCATCTCGGCCAGAAATTGCAGGCCCGCGATCAGTCCGTCGCCTGTGGTGGCATAGTCGGTCATCACGATATGGCCCGACTGCTCGCCGCCCAGGTTCCAGCCACCGCGCCGCATCGCTTCCACCACGTAGCGGTCGCCCACGGCGGTCCGCTCCAGCCGCAAGCCGCGTCCGGTCAGAAAACGTTCCAGCCCAAGGTTGGACATCACGGTGGCGACAAGTGTGCCGCCTTTCAGCTTGCCCTCGTCGGCCCAGCGGGCGGCCAGAAGCGCCATGATCTGGTCGCCATCCGCCACGTGGCCCGTCTCGTCCAGGATCATCACCCGGTCGGCGTCGCCATCCAGCGAGATGCCGACATGGGCGCCATGCGCCACGACGGCCTCTGCCGCGGTCTGGGTATGCGTGGAGCCGACGCGGTCATTGATGTTGGTGCCGTTTGGGCTGACCCCCACAGGGATCACCTCGGCGCCCAGTTCCCACAGCACTTCGGGCGCAGCTTTGTAGGCTGCGCCATTGGCGCAGTCGATCACAACCTTCAAGCCATCCAGCGTCAAACCCGCCGGGAAGGTGGTCTTGACGAATTCCTGATAGCGGCCCCGGCCATCCTCGATCCGGCGGGCGCGGCCAATCTTTTCGGGCTCGGCCGGAAGGATGTCCCCGGCTACGATGCTTTCAATTTCCGCTTCCGCCTCGTCGGACAGCTTGAAGCCATCGGGGCCGAAGAACTTGATGCCGTTGTCCTGGTGCGGGTTGTGCGAGGCGCTGATCATCACCCCCAGATCCGCCCGCATCGACCGCGTCAGGAACCCCACGGCCGGGGTCGGCACCGGGCCGAGCAGCAAGACGTTCATGCCGGTCGAGGTCAGGCCCGCCGTCAGGGCATTTTCCAGCATGTAGCCTGACAGCCGCGTGTCCTTGCCGATCACCACCCGATGGGCCGAACTGCCATCACGGCGGAAATAACGACCTGCCGCCGCGCCAAGCCGCAAAGCCATTTCGGCGGTCATCGGATAGGTGTTGGCCCGGCCACGCACGCCATCGGTGCCAAACAACTTGCGGCTCATCGCGCTTCTCCTGTGCTGCTGGCCTGCCAAAGGGACAGGGCCTGCCGGGTTTCCGCCACATCATGGACACGGATCATCTGCACTCCCTGCGCCACGCCCCACAGCGCCACCGCCAGCGAGCCGGGCATCCGCCGCGCGGCCTCTGCCTCGGCGCCGATGGTGCCGATGAACCGCTTGCGCGAGGCGCCCAGCAGGACAGGAAGCCCAAGGTTGTGAAACAGGCTGAGGCGCTGCAAAAGGGCGAGGTTGTGGCTCAGTGTCTTGCCAAAGCCGATGCCGGGGTCGACGGCGATATTGTCGCGCCGGATGCCGGCCGCTTCGGCCTCGGCAACGCGGGTGGCAAGGGCGTCATAGACGTCCAGCAGCACGTCGTCATAACGCGGGTCGTCCTGCATGGTCGCGGGGGTGGCGATCGAGTGCATCAGGATCACCGGCACGCCCTTTTCGGCGACCAGCGCGGCCATGTCCGAATCAAACTGCAGGGCCGTCACGTCGTTGACCCAAGAGGCCCCTGCCTCCAATGCGGCACCTGCCACGGCGGCCTTGCGGGTGTCGATGGAAATGGCCAGGTCCAGCCCACCGTCGCGCAGCGCGCGGATCACCGGGGCGGTCCGGGTGATTTCCTCGTCCACGGCAACGTCCGCCGCGCCGGGACGGGTGCTTTCGCCGCCGATATCGATGATCTCGGCCCCGGCCGCCATCAGGCGGGCCTGCATCACCGCCGCGTCAGGCTTCAAGAACAGGCCGCCGTCGGAAAAGCTGTCGGGCGTGATGTTCAAGATCCCCATGATCCGCGGCGTATTCAGGCGCAGGCTTCCGAAATCGGGGCGCGGATCGGACAGGCGCTGCTGGTCTGCAATGGGCAGGTTGTGGGCGGCAATCACCCGGGGGGCCTGGGTGCGGCTAAGCACCTCGACCCGGTCGAACCACAGCGACCCACCGGCCAAAGGCAAGGAGTCCGCAGGGCGGGCAGGGTCGGACTGGACGATGGGGCGCAGATATTTCATGCGGTCTGACTAGGCGGGAAGGGACGGGGGGGCAAGTGTGCCGCTCAGGCCTGCTCGACCTTCACGCGGCTTCCTGCCGGAAGTGCAACAGTTCCGTGAACAATCAAACGCTCCGCCGCCATGACCTCGGCCAGCCAAAGGGCCAGCACCATCGGATCACGCGATTGCGGGCCATCCGTTGCATCCAGAACCATCTTGGACGGCGCCCAGACCATCATCTGGCCGCGCTTGACCGCCCAATCGATTTCCGTCCGGGTTTCCATCACGACGCAGCGCGGGTCGCGGGCGGCCAGGACCCAGGCGTTCTGCTCGATCGCCAGCAGGTCCACCCGGCGCTGCGTTGGCTTGTGGCCAGTCTCGGGACGGGGCAAGTCGGGAAGGCCGACGGTCAGGATCACTGGCAATCCGCGCGCCACCAAGACATCCAGCCGCGCCGCGAGGTCGGGTGCAGCGATGGCAGAGTTGTCGAGGAAAACCACCAGCGGATGCACCGCAGATTCCTTGCCATCCTGCCCCACCACCTTCAGCGCCGCCTCTGCGCGGGAGCGGACAATCTCGACGCCCAGTTTATAAGGGCCGATATCCAGCTTTTCGATGCGGACAAAGACGCGCATGGATTGCGGCTCGGCCAAGATGCGTTCGGCCACCCGCTCGGCAAGGGTCTCCAGCAGGTTCAGGCGTTCGGCGGCCAGTTCCTCGGCAATCGCCTCGGTGATGCGGTCATAGGACAGGATGCGGTCTACATCGTCGTTCAACGGCTGCGGCGCGGGGCGCACCTCGACCACGACGTTGAACATGATGCGCTGGCGGTGGCCGCGTTCCTTCTGGAAAGCGCCGATATCCACCTCGACCACATGATCGCGCAGGGAAATCCTGTCACGCGGGTCCGCACTGGCAGAGGCAAGGCTGCGCTCTTCGGGATGGGCGAAGGCAAGGCGGATGTCTGAGGTCATGGTGCCCTCCCCCAAGGTCGTGACGGCAATTCTGCAGGATCACCCTAGCGCCGGACCCTGCGGCTGCCATGCCCGAAGCCGACCGCTTGTGCAAGGGAGGCGACCCTAGGAGGCCATTCGGTAAAACAGATGTCCGCCAATCGCCGCCGTCTCGACGACGTGGCCCCAGCCGGGGCGTGACCAGCGGGCGTGGAAATAGGTGGCCCCCAACGTCAGGCTGCGCGGTGCGCCGTCCAGCATGGCGCGGGCGATGCGGCCGGCGCGGTCGATGGCGACCGGGTCATGCATGTCGTCCGAGATGTTGTCGCAGGTGTAAGAGAAGGCGCAGGTCCCGCCGCCTGCGGCATGGATCACGCCGCACACGGTCTTGGGAAAGCCCGGCGCATCGACCCGGTTCAGGATCACTTCGGCCACGGCGAACTGCCCGTCGATGTCTTCGCCCCGGGCTTCAAAGTACACCGCGCGGCGCAGGCAATCCCATTCGCCATCGCCCGTCGGTGCGGGCAGGGTGGCCAGCCAGTCATCGGTGTAGGCGATCAGCACCGGCTTGCCGGATGTGCCGCCGACCGGGGCCTCGGGCCCCTTGGCCAGCAGCGCCAACTGCGCCTCGGGCAGGGCGTTCACGGTGTCATGTTCGGCTTCCAGCAGCGAGGCGAACTGGGCCCCCATGGCCTTGGTCGGCGTATTGGACTGGCTCACCGTCACATCGGCGAAGGCCGCGCCCGTCAGGACAATCATGGCCATCGTGGCCATCGTCCGGCAGAGGTGCAAGCGCATTGTCTACTGTTCCCGGTTGTTTCTCCAAGCCGTCTGCTGTGCCTTTTCGGGGCATCAGCAGACGACGGTCAAACGGGCTAATTGGGAAAACCGGGTCGGTCCACCCGCGTGGCGGAAATATCACGCATTTTGCGTCAATTTGCGCGGAAATCCGCCGAAAATCTTAAGATATTACATGAGGAGCTTTCGGCAATCCCATGATATTGTGGTGGTATTTCATTCCGCCACAGGATCGGCCAAAGCCAGATGCGCCGCCGCCAACCGGGCCAAAGGCACCCGGTAGGGGCTGCAGGACACGTAATCGAACCCGGCCTTGCGGCAAAAGTCGATTGATTCGGGGTTGCCGCCATGCTCGCCGCAGATCGACAAAGTCAAGTCCGGGCGCGTTGCGCGACCGCGTTCCGCGCCAATGTGAAGCAACTCTCCGACCCCATCCACATCCAGCGAATGGAACGGGTCTTCGGGAAAAACCCCCTGCTGGACATAGGTCGACATGAACCGTCCAGCATCGTCGCGGCTGAGGCCATAGGTCATCTGGGTCAGGTCATTGGTGCCGAAGGACAGGAAGGCCGCGTGCTGGGCGATCTCGCCCGCGCGTAGGGCGGCGCGTGGAGTTTCCACCATGACGCCCAGCTTGTAGTCGAAATTCACACCGGATTTGGCACGGACTGCGGCGGCCACGGCGTCTATGTGGGACTTGACCAGTTCCACCTCGCGGCGGGCTGACACCAGCGGGATCATGATCTCGGGCACCACCGTGGCGCCTTGCTTGCCGATCTCGACCGTCGCTTCGAAGATCGCGCGGGCCTGCATGTCGTAGATCTCGGGCAGGACCACGCCCAGGCGGACGCCGCGCATGCCCAACATCGGGTTGGCTTCCGACAGGGCCTCGGCCCGGCGTGTCACTTCGGACAGCGGGCGGTCCAGCGCCTCGGCCAGTTCACGCAGGCCTTCGCGGCTTTGCGGCAGGAATTCGTGCAAGGGCGGGTCGAACAGGCGGATGCAGACGGGAAGGCCCTGCATGATCGAGAACAGTTGCACGAAGTCGGCGCGCTGCATCGGCAGCAGGCGGGCCAATGCTGCGGCGCGATCCTGCGGGGTGTTGGCGAAGATCATCTCGCGCATCACCACAAGCCGGTCTTCGTCAAAGAACATGTGTTCGGTCCGGCAAAGGCCAATCCCCTGCGCCTCGAACCGCCGCGCGGTCGCGGCATCGGCGGGCGTGTCGGCATTGGCGCGCACCCCGATGTCGCGCACTGCATCGGCCCACGACAAGAGCTTGCGGAACGCATCGTCAAGGGCGGCGGCCAGCATCACGGCAGAGCCGGCCAGCACTTCTCCGGTCGTGCCATCGACGGTGATCTGGTCGCCCTCGACAAAGACGCGGCCGTCTGGGGCGGTGATCTTCTTGTCCTTGCTGTCGACGCGCAGGCCTGAGGCCCCCACCACGCACGGCACGCCCAGACCGCGGGCGATCACCGCCGCGTGGCTGGTGGTGCCGCCGCGTTCGGTCAACACGCCGGCCGACGAGTGCATGCCGCGAATATCTTCGGGCTGGGTTTCGCGCCGGCACAGGATGCAGGCCTCGCCCCGCGAACGCGACGCCTGCGCCGCAGCCGAGGAAAACACGATCCGCCCGGTGGCCGCCCCCGGAGAGGCCGCGATGCCCTTGGCCACCACGTCGCGCGGGGCGCGCGGGTCAACCTGCGGGTGCAGAAGTTCGGTCAGGCTGCGCGGTTCGACCCGCAAAATGGCATCGTTGCGCGAGATGATGCCATCATCGGCCAAAGCCACGGCGATCCGCAAGCCAGCCCGGGCCGAACGCGGCACGCGGATCGCGTCGATCACCGACAACCTGCCGTCTTCAATGGTGAATTCGATCTGCATCTCTTCGCGCAACCGCGCCCGGCTCGCGGCGCCATAGGCAATCAGATTGGCGAAGAGCTTCGGCGACAGATCCTCCAGCGAGGGGCCGCGCTTGTCGCGGGTCAGGTACAGCGCATCGGTTTCCTTCAGGGCGGCGCGGCCTTGCGCCTGACCCAGATAGCGCCCGGTGACCTGGGGCTGACCGGTGACCGGATCGACGAACTGGATGACGCCCGCGCCCGACAGGCCTTGCCCGATGCCTTGCGCCATTTGCTGGACGACCAGACCAAGGGCTGCATCCTCGGGCGCGCCCTTGGCCTGCCGCAGCAGGCGGGCCGAGGTGCCCTCCCAGGCACGGGCCATTGAGCGCAGGACTTCGGTCAGCTGACGGGCAGGGTCTTCGGGGAAAGGCTCGTCCATCTCCCGCTCGTAGGTTCGCAAGGCCTCGCGCAGGGCCTCGGAGTTGTTCAGACCGGCCGAGAACAGATCCGGGTCAAGCCGGGCGACATGGGTGGCATAGGCCTGAACGAAGCGCAGATATATGGCGTCGGCGGCACTTTGGCCGTGGGTTTCGCGCAAGGCCTTGTGCCGTGCTGCGTTCATGCCGACGTTGAGGATCGTGCCGGGGCCGCCCCAGTTGGGATTGGCTGGCGAGGGTCGAACGCTGACCAGCGGGTTCGGCCCGAAATGGGCGAGGATGGCGGCGGTATCGACGGGCGTGCCCTGCGCAATGGCACGTACGGTGGCGGCGGGCAGGGCCACGGTCTTGGGCACCGGCAGGTCCAGCCGGATCAGCCGCTGCAGGCATTTCGCCCGCCAGCCATGCGCCTCGGCCTTCATCTGGGTCGTTGGCGTGATCTCGGCATAGTCGATGGGGAACGGGACGGTATTCTGCACTGCGGCACCATGTGTTTGCGGCTGCAGGATATACCTTGCGAGGTTTGGCGCAAGCACCGAGGGCAGGTTATTCGGTCGACCCTGGGGCCTTGGGGACCGATCTCCCCGCGTCGGAAACGGCGGGGGTTTCACACCCCCGCGCCCCCGTGGGATATTTGGACCTGAATGAAGGGGTCAGCCTTCGATCTTGGACAGGTCGGCCACGCCCGAACAGATGGCCCGGATGCGGTGAAGAAGGTTCAGGCGGTTGCGCCGCACGATGGCGTTGTCGGTGTTGATCTGGACCGCGGTGAAGAAGGCGTCGATCGGCGCACGCAGGGCAGACATGGCCCACATCGCCTCGTTGAAGTCTTCGCGGGCGACGGCGGGGGCGATGGTGGCCTCGGCCATGTCGAGTTTGAGGAAAAGGTCGCGTTCTTCTGGCGTTTCGGCGAACTTGATGTCAGCGCCGTAGGAATATTCGACGCCATCTTTTTGTTCGGCTTGGGCGAGGATGGTGGTGGCGCGCTTGAAGCCTTGCAGCAGGTTCGGGCCGTCTTCGGTTTTCAGGAACGCAGCCAATGCCTCGGCCCGTTTGACGAGGAGGGTGAGGTCGTCATTGCCGGGCATGGCAAGGCAGGCGTCGATCAGGTCGTGGCGGATGCCCTGGTCTTTGAGGAAGACTTTGAGGCGGTCGTGGAAGAAGGAGAGGAGGCTATCGTCGCCCGCCTTGCCGCCTTCGGCAACCTCTTCGCCGGACTTGATCGACTCCGGAAATGCCGCATCCGCACTGATCCGAATGGCGCGCAGGTCAATCCGCAGTTTGTTGTTCAGAACCAAGCGGATAACCCCAAGGGCCGCTCTCCGCAGGGCGAAGGGGTCTTTGCTGCCCGTAGGCTTTTCATCAATCGCCCAGAAGCCGGTCAGGGTGTCGATCTTGTCGGCCAGCGCAACCGCGACGGAAACCGGGTCGCTTGGCACGGTATCGGTCGGGCCGAGGGGGGAGTAGTGGTCGCGGGCGGCGTTGGCCACGGCCTCGGGGAGGCCGGCGGCTTTGGCGTAGTACATGCCCATCAGGCCCTGGAGTTCGGGGAACTCGCCGACCATGGCAGAGCGCAGGTCGGCTTTGGCGATCAGGGCGGCTTGTTTGGCAAGGACGGGGTCGGCGTCGACGAGGTGGGCGATTTGCTGGGCGAGGGTGGCGATGCGGTCGATGCGGGCGTGTTGGGACCCAAGTTTGTTGTGGAAGGTCACGGATTTGAGGCCTTCCAGCCATTCGGTCATGCCTTCACGCGCCACGCGGAGGTCTTTTTCCCAGAAGAAGCGGGCGTCCGACAGGCGGGCGGACAGGACCTTTTGGTTGCCCTTCAGGATGGTCGCGCCGTGGTCGGCGGTTTCGGTGTTGGCGACGGTGATGAAGCCCTCGATCCGGCCGGTCTTGGGGTTGCGCACGGAAAAGAACTTCTGATGTTCCTTCATCGAGGTTTGCAGGACCTCGGGCGGCAGGTGCAGGAATTCTTCGCCGATGCGGCCCATCAGGGGGACGGGCCATTCGACGAGGCCGGCGATTTCGGTCAGCAGGACCTTGTCTTCCACCACCTGCCAGCCTGCCGCGAAGGCGAGGTTTGCGGCACCTTGCCAGATGGCGGCCTCCCGTTCCGCGGAATCCAGCACGACATGGGCGCGTTTGAGCTTGACCACATAGTCGTCAAACGAGGTGACCGGGAAGCGGCCCGGCGAGAGGAAGCGGTGGCCTTCGGTCGTGTTGGTGGAGGCGATGCCGTCGACCGACAGCGGCACGATCTGCGCGCCAGCCTCGTCCACCAGAATGCACAGGATCGAATGCAGCGGGCGGACCCAGCGCAGATTGCCCGAGCCCCACCGCATGGATTTGGGCCAGGGGAAGGTGCGGATGGTGGCTTCCAGCACCTCGGCGATGATCTCGGGTGCCTTGCGGCCGGGCTTTTCAAGGACGGCGAAGAGGGTGACGCCACCTTTCTTGTCCTCGCGCCGTTCCAGCTGTTCCAGCGTCAGGCCGGTGGATCGCAGGAAGCCTTCCAAGGCGGCCGGGGGCGCGTCGGCGCGGGGGCCCTTGCGGTCTTCGCGCACGGGGCGGCTTTCGGGCGACAGGCCGTCGATCGACAGTGCAAGGCGGCGGGGCGTCGAGAACACGCCAGCCGAAGCATAGGTCAGGCCAGCTTCGACCAGACCGTCAGTCACCAGCTTTTTGAAATCCTCGCGGGCCTTGGCCTGCATGCGGGCCGGGATTTCCTCGGAGAAGAGTTCGATCAGAAGGTCAGGCATCTATTGCTCCACGCCGGGGGCGAGTTGGTTCCAGGCAAAGGCCCGGCCATCGGGGAAAACCGCAACGACACGGTCTACTTCGACCTTGTCGACATTGGGGACGACATTGGCTTGCGCCAGAAAGGCCACCGCCTCGCCAGAGGCCAGCGCGTCGGTGATCTTGCCCGCATCGAAGCAGGAAAACCACGAGGGGCCGTTCAGCGGGGTCGGGCCGGAATAGACCGTGTAAGTCTCGGTCAGGGTGGCAAGGCTGAGTTGCGTGGTGAAGCAGGCCCGAAAGCGCAGCGGCGAGGAGGAGGCGTCGATGCCTTGCAGGTCTTTGACCGGGATCGCTTCAGGTGTGGCAGAGGCGACCGGGGTCAGCAGGATTTCCTGGCCCGGCGTGAAATCGGCCTTGGTGTAAAAGGCATATTCCTGCAGCCAATAGCCCCCGATGCCCGCGAGGGCCGCGATCAGCACGATAGACCCTGCGACAAGCTTGCCATTCACGCTGAAACCCCAGTCTCAGCGATGGCTGCGTCCTTGCCGGCTTCCGTCAGGCGGAAAGCGTCGGCACATTTCTTGGCGAGCGCGCGGACACGGCCGATATAGGCTTGGCGTTCGGTGACCGAGATGACGCCGCGCGCATCGAGCAGGTTGAACAGGTGGCTGGCCTTGATGGTCTGGTCATAGGCCGGATGGGCCATGATGATGCGCTTGCCGGATTTCGGGTCCTCGGGCGGGAAGTCCAGCAGGCGCTGGCATTCGGCCTCGGCATCCTCGAAATGGCGCAGCAGTTGGGCGGTGTCGGCGCCATCGAAGTTGTGGCGCGAATACTCTTCTTCGGTCTGGCGGAAAATGTCGCCATAGGTCAGCGGGATGGGCGCGGCCGGATCGTTGAAGGGCATGGTCATGACATGGTCGATGCCCAGCACATACATGGCCAGTCGTTCCAGCCCATAGGTCAACTCGCCCGAGACCGGGCGGCAGTCATGGCCGCCGACCTGCTGGAAATAGGTGAATTGTGAGACTTCCATGCCGTCGCACCAGATCTCCCAGCCAAGGCCCCAGGCGCCCAGCGTCGGGCTTTCCCAGTCATCCTCGACAAAGCGGATGTCGTGCAGGGCGGGGTCAAGGCCGATGGCGCGCAAAGAGCCAAGATACAGCTCTTGCAGGTTGGCGGGCGAGGGTTTGATGATGACCTGATACTGGTAATAGTGCTGCAGCCGGTTGGGGTTTTCCCCATAGCGGCCATCGGTCGGGCGGCGCGAGGGTTGTACATAGGCGGCGGCCCAAGGCTTGGTGCCCAGGCTGCGCAGCGTGGTCGCCGGGTGGAAGGTGCCGGCACCGACCTCCATGTCATAGGGCTGCAGGACGGCGCAGCCTTGGGCGGCCCAATAGGACTGCAGGCGCAGGATGATTTCCTGAAAGCTGCGGGGCGGGTTGGGGGCGGTGACGGTCATCTGAGCCTCTTCGCGACAGGCCCTCTCCATAGGCAAGGGCGGGCACAGGGTCAATGTGGCCAGCCAAAGCTTGCGCGGTTTTCCCGCGCAATTGGCTGGCAATTTGGGGGTGCATCTGCGGGACGGCGTGTTAGTGTCGGGCCAGGATGACGCCAGAGCAGGGGCCGCAGAGCCTCTTTCCGGTGCAGAGCGGGTAAAAAGGGTCGTTCACGATGCGGATTTCGATAAGGATTTGGGGGGTTCTGCTGGGGCTGCTGACCCTGTGGTTTGTGGAGCCTGCGGTGGCCCAAGACAAGGTCTGGGTGCAGATCGAAGCACAGCCAGACCTGAACACGGCCACCGACCGGGCCCGCGCCTATGCCGCGATGTTTCCGCAGGTCGAGGGCTATCACCTGGCATCGGGCTGGTATGGCATTGCACTGGGTCCCTTCACCTCGGATCAGGCGGTGCAGCAACTGGCCAGTCTGACGGCGCAGAACGTGATCCCGGCGGACAGCTACATCTCGGACGGGTCGACCTTTGGCGATCAATTCTGGCCGGTGGGTGCCCAAGGTGCCACCACACCGGCGCCCGCCGCCAGCACGGCAGCCACAACTGCGCCCGCGACCGCAGCGCCGGCCACCACGGCACCCGCGACGACCGCTGTCGCCGCACCGCCAGATGAAACCGTCAAGCAGGCCAAAGCCAGCGAAGCGGCATTGGATAGCGCCAGCCGGCAGGATTTGCAGGCAGCACTGCATTGGTTTGGCTTTTATGACGGCAAGGTCGACGGCAACATCGGCGGCGCCACCCGCACCTCGATGGCCAAATGGCAGACGGCGCAGGGGCTTGAAGCAACCGGCGTTCTGACCACCAGTCAGCGCAAGACCCTTGTCGATGGGTACAAGTCCGAGGAATCGGTCTTTGGCCTGCAAACCGTGACCGAACCGGAGGCGGCGATTGAAATCTCGCTGCCGATGGCGATGCTGCAGTTCGACCGCTACACCCCGCCCTTCGTGCGCTATGGCGGCAAGGACGGGTCCGGTGTCACGGCGATGCTGATCTCGGAACCGGGCACCACGGCCAGTCTGGCCGGGCTTTATGATGTGATGCAGTCGCTGGAAATTGTTCCTTCCGACGGCGAACGTGCCTTGGGCGATACTTCCTTCACCATCAAGGGCCGCAACGACAAGATCGAGACGCTGGTCTACGCGCAGATCGTCGGCAGCAATGTGAAGGGCTATCTTCTGTCTTGGGATGCGGCCAAGTCCGACCAGATGCAGCGCATCCTGCCGCTGATCCAGGCCTCGTTCCGGTCCAGCGGCGATCAGGCCATGGACCCGGGTCTGGTGCCCTTGGCCGATGCGGTCAAGCGGGGCTTGCTGGAAGGGCTTGCGGTCAAGAAGCCGAAACTCTCGCGCTCGGGCTTCTTCATCGACGCCAAGGGCGCGGTGCTGACGACCTCGGCAGCCGTGGATCAATGCGGCTCGATCACGCTGGAGCGCAATCTGCCCGCCAAGGTGACGTTTGAGGACAAGGCACGCGGCATCGCCGTGCTGACGCCGGATGTGGCGCTGTCGCCCAAGGTGGTGGCCGAATTCGCCGCCACCGCGCCCGAGGTTGGGGCAGGGCTGGCGGTGTCGGGCTACAGCTACGAAGACCGCCTGCCTGCGCCAGTCTTGACGCGCGGCACGCTGGCAGAGGGGCAGGGGCTGAACGGCGAGACGGGGCTGGCGCGTCTGGCCCTGCAAGCCCTGCCCGGTGATGCGGGTGGCCCGGTGCTGGATGCCAGCGGGGCGGTGGTCGGTATGCTGCTGCCGGCCGATGGCTCTGCGGCCAAGCAACTGCCACCCGGTGTGGCCTTTGCCGCCACCGCCGCCGACCTGACCGAGGCGCTGACCAATGCCCAAGGCCCCGCCCTGACGCTGAACGCCAAGGCTGCGGCTGACAAGGCCACGCCGGATGCCTTGAATGCCGCAGCGCGCGGGATGACGGTGGTGGTGTCGTGCTGGCCGTAAGCCTGACCTGACCGCCCGGCCCGGTCACAGTTGAAGGGCGCCCGGTTGGGGCGCCCTTTTTCATGCGATATCATCGCCTTGTGGTTTTCGCTTCCGCCCGGTGATCATCGCCCGCACCAGATTTTCGTGGTGCCGCAAGCTGGCCAGAGCCACGCCGCCCAGATGCACTAAGATCAGCACCAAAAGACCATGCGCGATCAGGGAATGCAGATTGGTCACCCAATCCTCGCCATAATAGGCATCGGTGAACTGCATCCAGCCGGTCACCCCCAGCCCCAGAACACCCGCCATCAGCGCCAGAACCATCGCCCCACCAGCGGGATTGTGACCAATATAGCGGGCCTCACGGCCTTTCAGGATCGCCACAAGGTAGCGGACGATCGTCCCCGGCCCGGTCACGAAGCTGGACAGACGTGCGTAGCGGGTGCCGATGATGCCCCAGATCAGCCGCAGCAGGATCAATCCGCCCGCCGCATAGCCGACCCAGGTGTGCAGATCCTCGGATCGATTGGCACTGAACCAGGCCACGGCAAAGCCCAGAACAAGGCTCCAGTGGAACAGCCGCACCAAAGGGTCCCAGACGCGCACCATCATGGGGGGGAGATGCGCGTCCGGGACAGCCGAAACCCGCGGCTCAGCCCTCGCCGGCTTCGGCATTGGCGACCGGCTCCAGCGTTTCGGCATTGAAGCCGAGGGTGGCCTTCTTGCCTTTGGCATCCGTGGTATAGGCTTCATAGCAGCCATTCTCGGTCTTGATCTTCACGACGGTCAGGCCTTGCGTCTTCAGCAGTGCGGTCAGGTCCGACTGGGGCTTGAAGCTCGAAGCGGGGTTTTTCGAGCAGGTCGCGGTTGCGGCGGTGGTGCCGGCAAAGGCCGGGGCGGCAAGCATCACAACAAGGGCTGCGGCGGAAAGCTTGGCAATCATGGGAAACTCCGGGTTCGGTTGGTTGGGCTTCAGGTCTTGCGGTCACCGGCGGCGTCGTCACCGGCCTGCCACCTGTCTGACCTTCGAACCTGACACCTGCCTGAATGACCTGCGGTTTTGTGACACGAAGCCGTGAATGGAAAAGGCCGGAGGTTTCCCTCCGGCCCGTCGTTCTCGTAGGGTGGGGTTGAACCCCACCCTACCGGTGTCCGTCCGGCGATCAGTTCCGCGCGCGGTCGACCATCTTGCCCTTGGAAATCCAGGGCATCATGGCGCGCAGCTTTTCACCGACCTTTTCGATCTGATGCTCGTCATTGCGGCGACGGGTGGCCTTGAAGAACGGCTGGCCGACCTGATTTTCTTGCATGAAGTCGGACACGAACTTGCCCGACTGGATGTCTTCCAGAACGGCTTTCATCCGGGCCTTGGTTTCGGCATAGGGGAGAATCCGCGGACCCGAGACATATTCACCATATTCGGCGGTGTTCGAGATCGAGTAGTTCATGTTGGCAATGCCGCCTTCGTAGATCAAGTCCACGATCAGCTTCACTTCGTGCAGGCATTCGAAATAGGCCATTTCCGGCTCGTAACCGGCTTCGACCAGGGTTTCGAAGCCCATGCGGATCAGTTCGACCAGACCACCGCACAGAACGGCTTGCTCGCCGAAGAGGTCTGTTTCGCATTCCTGACGGAAGTTGGTCTCAATGATGCCCGAACGGCCGCCACCGATGCCGGAGCAATAGGACAGACCCAGCTCCATCGCCTTGCCCGACGCGTCCTGATGGACGGCCACGAGGCAGGGCACGCCGCCGCCTTTGACATATTCGCCGCGCACGGTGTGGCCGGGGCCCTTGGGGGCCATCATGATGACGTCAACGCCGGGCTTCGGCTCGATCAGGCCGAAGTGGATGTTCAGACCGTGGGCGAAGGCAATCGCGGCGCCGTCACGGATGTTGTCGTGGACGTATTTCTTGTAGGTGTCGGCCTGCAGTTCGTCTGGCATGGTGAACATGATCAGGTCGGCCCAGGCGGCGGCGGCGGCGATGTCCATGACCTTCAGGCCCTCGGCTTCGGCTTTCTTGGCCGAGGCGGAACCCGGACGCAGCGCGATCACCAGGTTCTTGGCACCCGAATCGCGCAGGTTCAGCGCGTGGGCGTGGCCTTGGCTGCCGTAGCCCAGAATGGCGACCTTGGTTTCCTTGATCAGGTTTACGTCACAGTCACGATCATAATAGACGCGCATCGCATCCTCCTTTTTCGCAGTTATCTGCCGCGTGGGTTCTGATCGCGGGCTTTGGCGGGGGTTCTAACGGTTTTGGGCGGCGATGCAACCGCTGCCGAGGGATTTGGGGCGGTTCTGTCAAGGATTGCGAGTGGTTTTTCAACCCGGGCCGGCTTTGGGCCAGGCCGATTGCCTCCAAGATCTGGGCAGGATTCTGGTTTTGGGGCGCGGATGAATGCGCTAGGCTGCCCCAAACGAGGGAGAGTTTGCATGAGATTGCCGCACGACCATATCGACCCGCAGGGCCTGCAGGAATTCTCGGTGGTGTTCACCGACCGTTCGCTGAACCACATGTCGCAGCGATTTCAGGGGGTTATGCGCGACGTCTCTGGCCTGTTGAAAGAGGTCTACAAGGGCACCGCCACCGCACTGATCCCCGGAGGTGGCACCTACGCCATGGAAGCCGTGGCGCGGCAATTCGGCAAGGGCAAGGTTCTGATCGTGCGGAACGGCTGGTTCAGCTACCGCTGGACGCAGATTTTCGAGGCGGGCGGGTTTGCCGGTGAAACCCATGTGATCCTCGCCAAGCGGTCGGGCAATGCCGCCCCGGCCCCTTTTGCGCCACCGCCGATCGAAGAGGTGGTGGCCAAGATCCGCGAGGTGAAACCCGAGGCGGTTTTCGCGCCGCATGTCGAGACATCCTCGGGAATTATCCTGCCGGATCAGTATATTACCGAACTTGCCGCCGCTGCACATGAGGTGGGGGCGCTGTTCGTGCTGGACTGTATCGCCAGCGGTTGCGTCTGGGTCGATATGGCGGCGACTGGGGTTGATGTGCTGATTTCGGCGCCGCAGAAAGGCTGGTCGGCCTCGCCCGCCGCCGGGATCGTGGTGCTGGGGCCCCGGGCCGAGGCGCGTCTGGCCGAGACCAACTCTAACTCCTTCGCGCTGGATCTGAAGAAATGGCGTGCGATCATGGCCACTTACGAGGCGGGCGGCCATGCCTACCATGCCACGATGCCCACTGAGGCCATCGTCGGGCTGCGCGATGCGATGCTGGAAACCAAGGCGCTTGGCTTTGCCGAGGCCAAGGCCGCGCAATGGGCTCTGGGGGGGGCGGTCAGGGCCTTGCTGGCGGGGCGGGGCATCACGTCGGTGGCCGCCGAGGGCTATCAGGCGCCCGGCGTCGTGGTCAGCTATACCGAGGACCCCGAGATCCAGAACGGCGCCAAGTTCCGCGTTGCGGGTTACCAGATCGCCGCCGGGGTGCCGCTGCAGGTGGGTGAGGGCGCGGATTTCCGCACCTTCCGGCTGGGCCTGTTCGGGCTGGACAAACTCAAGGATGTAGACGCCACCGTGGCCCGTCTGACCGCTGGGCTGGATGCCGCCCTAAGCGCCTGAGATCGCTGCCTTAACCAGAAAGACCCCCGAGGATCCGGGGGTCTTTTTTCTGTCTTGCCCGCGTCTTCCTTCTGTCTCTACGCGCCCGGCCTTCGCGAAGGGTTAACCATGATCTGCGAATCAGCGGTCGCGGTGCCCGCGCTGCGGGACCGGGCGCAGTTGGGCAAGGCGGGGCGGCAAGCGGCCCAATTGCGCCTTGCCAAATCCTGCCGCCGGAGGCCTCTGCCGGCAGGCCAAGCGCTGTCAGCGCAGTCCCAGACCCGCCTTCATCAGCGTGCGGCGCACCGGGGCGATGGCGTGCAGGGCGGTCAGCCCGACCGCGCGCAGGTCGCGCAGGAAGGGTGTTTCGGCCATCGAGGCGCGGTTGAGCGCGTCTATGCCATAGACACGGGCGGTGATCTCGGCGTGGCGGCGGCGGTGGTAGGCTTGCAGCATCTGGTCGCTGCCCAAGGGCATCGTCTGGGCGAGGGCAAGCAGGCATTTCAGGTCGGCGAGGCTCATGTTCAGGCCCTGCGCGCCGATGGGCGGCACGACATGCGCCGCCTCGGCCATCAGGGCCAGACGCTGGCTGGACATCCGGTGGGCCAGTTGCGCGATCATCGGCCAAAGAAGCCGCTTTGACACCAGCGTCAGCGGCCCGAGGATCTGGCAAGAGCGGGCGTTGATCGCGGCCTCGAACTCTGGCTCCGGCAGGGCGGACAGGCGGAGCGCCTCGGCTCCGCGCTCCATCCAGACGACGGCAGAGCAGGGCTTGCCGTCCAGATCGGGCAGGGGGACGAGGGTGAAGGGGCCGCCGGTGCGGTGAATCTCGGTCGAGATGTTCTGGTGCGGCAGCGCATGGGTGACGGCAAAGGTCAGCGCCTTCTGGCCGTAGCGGAAGGTTTTGACACCAATCCCGGCAGCGGCGCGCATGGTGGAGTTGCGGCCATCGGCGGCGATGACCAGCTTGGCTTCGACCTGACGGCCGTCTGACAGGGTGACGGTGGCGCTGTCCTGACGGGTCATCAGGGCGGTGGTCGACAGGCCCGGCAGGAAGGTGACGTTGGGCAATTCGGCCAGACGCGCCAGCATCTCGCGCCGCAAAAGCCAGTTGGGCAGGTTCCAGCCAAAGGGTTGGTCTGACAGCTCTGCGGCGTCGAAGTCCTTGATCTGGCGGGGTTCTTGCGCGGCGCCGCCGGCATCGACGATCCGCATGATCTGCAGGGCGGCGGCGTGGGGCAACAGGCGCTGCCATAGGCCCGCCGCCTCCAGCACCGGGAGGGAGGGGTTCAGGAAGGCCGTGGTGCGCAGATCGGCCCCTGCGGCGGCCGCCTCGGTCACCGGGGGGGTGGGCTCGACGCAGGTCACGGTGAACCCGGCCGCGCCGAATGCTGCTGCGGCGGTCAGGCCCGCCACACCGCCGCCGGAAATCAGGATGTCAGATGTGCTGCGCATGATCGCCTCCGTTGCCGGAAATGTAGGACGATGGGCTGGCAAAGCGAAGGGTTAAAGCGTCGCAGGCTTAGGGCAGCGAGAAACCGATCAGGACAACGAACATCACCGGGACCAGCGCGACGGCGGTCAGGGTCAGGGCGACCGGGCCGTAGACGACCACGGCGGCGATCAGGGCGACCACCAGCAGCACCACCAGCAGGGCCAGGGGCGCAAAGCGATGGGTGACAAGGCGGACGAGCGGGGTGACGAGGGGGAACTGGCTGTAGGTGGCGGTCTGGGACATGAGGTGGCTCCTTCTGGCGCCGTCATAGCAGGATTTCGCCGCGATGCAGCATGACGGTCTGTCGCAGGCGGCTGCGGTCAGATCACTTTTGCAAGAAAGCCCGCCAGATCGTCGGTATGGTGGTGAATGTGCAGGGATTTGTGCGGCTTTGGCGCGACATGCACGGTGCGCATCCCCATGGCATGCGGGGCGGCAAGGTTGCGCGGATCATCCTCGAACATCGCAGCCTGTGCGGGGTTCAGACCATCGGCGGCGAAGATCGCCTCGAACGCGGCACGTTCGGGTTTGGGCAGGAAGCCGGCGTTTTCAATGCCGTAGATCGCATCGAACAGGCCGGACAGCCCGCGCGCCTGCAGCACCTTTTGGGCATAGGGCACGCAGGCGTTGGTGTAGATGATTCGGCGGCCGGGCAGGGCGCGGATCGCTTCGGCCAAGGCGGGGTCCTGCGGCAGGAGGGTGAAGTCGATGTCATGCACCTCCTCCAGATAGGGGGCGGGGTCGGCGCCATGTTCGCGCATCAGACCGGCCAGCGTGGTGCCGTAGGTGTCCCAGTAATGCTGGCGCAGGCGGTTCGCCTCGGTCCGGCCGACGCCCAATTCGCGCATGACCCAAGCGGTCATCTTCACCTCGATCTGGTCGAAGAGGCGGAATTGCGGGGGATAGAGCGTGTTGTCGAGGTCGAAGACCCAGGTCGTGACGTGGTGGAACTGTGCGCGCATGGGGCAAGGGTAGCGGGGCGGGCGAGGGTTGTCGATGGGGGGCGGCGGGGGTAGGGTCGGCCAAGGGATGAGGGGTGAAGATGGCCAAGGATGCCTATACGCTGATTTTGGAAGCGATCGAGGGGGGGCTTTACAAGCCCGGCGACCGATTGGTGGAATCCGAACTGGCCGAGCGCTTCGGCGTCAGCCGCACCCCGGTGCGCGAAGCGCTGCAGCGGCTGGAGACGCAGGCCATGCTGACGCGCGACGGGCGCAGTCTGATCGTGGCCAGCCTGGATCACAACCAGTTGGCAGAGTTGTACGCGGTGCGCACCGAGTTGGAGGGGCTGGCGGCGCGGTTGGCCGCGCGGCATGCGACGGACGAAGAATGCCGGGTGCTGCGCTCGATGGTCGAAGAGGACAAGACCCTGCTGGGCGGCGATCCGCGGGCTTTGTCGCGCGCCAACAAGCGGTTTCACAAGCAGATCCATCTGGCCAGCCACAACCGGTTTTTGGTGCAGCAATTGGATCTGGTGCATCGGTCGATGGCCCTGATGACCAACACGTCGTTTGCCGCCGAGGGCCGGGACGGGCCGGCCTTGGCCGAGCATGACAAGATCGTGGCGGCGATCGAGGCCCGGGATGGCGACGCGGCCTATCAGGCGCTGAAGGCCCATATTTCAAAGGCTTACGAGACGCGGCTTCGGGTCGATGCCGGGGAGTTGCGGGTTAGGTAGAGCGGCCGGGATTGGTCTGCCAAACATCTGGATCTTCCGCGCCACGCTTGGTCAGGGCGGGTCGCGCCCGCCTCGGGCCGCGCCAGTCTGCGCTGAAAACCCTCCAACGGGGGGCAGGCGCTTGTCTGCCCGTCGGATTAAGGGAGCCCGGGAGGTGCGCGGGATGCGGTTGGGCTGCGGGGGATTGGGCAGGTCAGTGGAAGGCGCCGTGGGTGGTTTTGTCCCAGTAGAAGGGGTTGTGCAGCATCTCCCATGCGGCCTTGTAGGCGGCGAAGGCCTGCAGCGGGAAATAAAGGGTCAGCGTCGGAACCCAGAGCACTGACATCTTGTGGCCGGCGCGTTTGAGGCCAAGGCAGCCTATGGCGATGTTCAGCAGTTCGCACCCCATGAAGAAGCCGGTCAGGATCGTCATCAGGCCCGGGCTGATCATCCCGGCAAGCGGGTGGCCAAGCCCCAGAAAGAAGAACCACAGCGACCAGAGGAGCGGCGCGAGCAGGGCTTGCGAAAGCGAGCCGAGGAACAGGATCTGGAAGCCGGCAAAGGCTTTCGGGCCAAGTTCGCGGTAAAGGGCTGCGGGGCTGCGCATGTGGGTGAGGTAGGTCATCATGTAGCCCTTGATCCAGCGCGAGCGTTGCTTGACCCACGGCAGGCCGTGGCAGTTGGCTTCCTCCAGCGTGGTGGTGGGCAGAATTTCGGTCCGGTAGCCGTGGCGGGCCAGACGCATGCCAAGGTCGGCGTCCTCGGTCACGTTATAGGCGTCCCAGCCGCCAAGCGCCTCCAGGACCTCGCGCCGGAAGAACAGGGTGGTGCCGCCCAAGGGCAGGGGCAGGCCAAGGCGTTCAAGGCCGGGCAGGACGACGCGGAACCACGAGGCGTATTCGATGGTAAAGCAGCGGGCGAGCCAGTTCTTGGTCGGGTTGTAGAAGTCCAGGGCGCCTTGCAGGCAGGCCACCTCTGGCCCGCGTTGCGCGAAGCGGGCGACGACCTTGCGGATCTGATCGGGGTCGGGCGCGTCTTCGGCATCGTAGACGCCGACGATGGAGCCCTTGCACTGGGTCAGGCCGAAGTTCAGCGCCCGCGGCTTGGTTTTCACCCGGCCCGCCGGGGTTACGACGATGCGCATCCAGCCGGGCAGATCGGCGCGGGCCAGAGCCTTGCGGGTCAGGTGGTCCTCTTCCTCGACGACAAGGACGATGTCCAGCAGATCACGCGGGTAATCCAGCTTGCCCAGACGCCGGACCAGCCGGGCGGCAATGTCGCTTTCGCGGTAAAGCGCCACCATGACCGAAACCACCGGCAGGCGGGCAAGCTGCGCGGGGTTGGCCGCCTCTGGCGGTTTGGCGCGCAGGGAGGCCACGAAGGCTGCCGCCTTCATCGCCGTGGCAAGGCCAAGCGAAATGACCGCCCAAAGCGTCAGGAGGGCAAGGATGGGGCGGATGGCCAGCAGGGCCACGCAGGCGGCGGCGATCAGGGCGTGCAGCGTGGTGCGGCTGGCCTTGCGATAGCTGCGGCAACTTTGGTCCAGCGCCACCATGGTTTCCGCCGCCCGCGCCAGAACCGGGCCGCGTGCGCCAAGAAGGGCGGCCTCGATCTGCGCAGTGGGGGCGAGGGCGGGCAGAATGCTGCCGAAGGTCAGTTCCAGACGATCGCGGTGGCGGGCAAAAGCCTCGGGGTCGGCGGCGGCGATCAGGGTGGCGCCGCCCACCCTGCGCAGGGGCAAGAGCCGGTACGACAGGCAGAAGGCGGGATCAAGACGGTCGATCAGCCGGGGGTCGGGGGGCAAGGAAAGGTCGGCCGGGCCGATGCCGGTCAAGCGGTGCAGGGCGGCGTAGAGCCTGTCTTCGGCCACCAGACCATGGTCGAGCATCAGGTCGATCAGCCGGCCGTCCGGTCGTTCGGACAGCCGGGCCAAGGCTTGCAGCAGCACATGCGGGGCAAGGACCCCGTCGCGCAGCAGGTGGATGGCCAGCCGCTGATCCGCCTCGGGCAGCGGCGGGGCGGCGATGGGGTAGGATTGCGGATGGTAGGGATGCAGGACGCGCTGGCCGGGCACATAGGGTGCGCCGACAGGCTGCAGCTTGATCTTGCGCGCGACGGCGGACATCCGATCCCCTTTGATCCTGAGGGGCTCAGGATCGGCGGGGAAAGGTTAAGGCCGGATTAACGCAGCGGCGCCAATACGGCTCAAATTGCGGACTTTGCCACAACGGGTGTGGATAAGTCCGCCGTGATCCCGGATCGCTGCGCCGGGTCAGGCGGCGCGGCGGGCGCGGATGGCGGCGGCGAACCGCTCGAACAGGTAGAAGCTGTCCTGCGGGCCGGGCGAGGCTTCGGGGTGGTACTGGACCGAGAAGATCGGCTTGCCATCAACGGCGATGCCGCAGTTGGAGCCGTCAAACAGGCTGACATGCGTTTCGGACACGCCCTTGGGCAGGGTCTGGCTGTCCACCGTGAAGCCGTGGTTCATCGAGGTGATTTCGACCTTGCCGGTGGTCAGGTCCTTGACCGGATGGTTGGCGCCGTGGTGGCCGTGGTTCATCTTCACCGTGGTGGCCCCGAGGGCGAGGGCCAGCATCTGGTGGCCGAGGCAGATGCCGAACAGCGGAAGATCAGCCTTCAGCACGCCCTGGATCATCGGCACGGCATAGACGCCGGTGGCGGCCGGATCGCCGGGGCCGTTCGACAGAAAGACGCCTTCGGGGTTCAGCGCCAGCACATCCTCGGCAGTGGCTGTGGCGGGCAGGACGGTGACTTCGCAGCCGGAGGAGGCGAGGCAGCGCAGGATGTTGCGCTTGGCGCCATAGTCGATCGCCACGACGCGCAGACCGGGGCCTTCGCGCTTGGTGTAACCCTCGGGCCAGGCCCAGGTTTTCTCATCCCAGCGGTAGGATTGCGTGCATGACACGTCTTTCGCCAGATCAAGCCCGACAAGGCCCTTCCACGCCCGCGCCTTGGCCACCAGCGCGCCGATGTCGAAGTTGCCCGACGGATCATGCGCCAAAGCCACATGCGGCGCGCCCTGCTGGCGGATGGCGCGGGTCAGGCGGCGGGTGTCAAGGCCGCCGATGCCGATGCGGCCTTTGGCGGCCATCCACTGCTGCAACTCGCCGGTGGAGCGCCAGTTGGAAGGTTCGGTCGGGTCCCATTTCACCACCATGCCGGCGGCAACGGGAAGGGCGGTTTCATCATCCTCGGCGGTGGTGCCGGTGTTGCCGATGTGGGGAAAGGTGAAGGTCACGACCTGACCGGCGTAAGAGGGGTCGGTCATGATTTCCTGATAGCCGGTCATCGCGGTGTTGAAGACCAGTTCGGCCACGGTCTCGCCCACGGCGCCAAAGCCGCGGCCGAAGAACAGCGTGCCATCGGCCAAGGCGAGGCAGGCGGTGGGTTTTTCGGACGGATTGGACATGGGGCGACTCCCTTGAGGCCTGGGTGGCGGCAAACGGGCGGAACCTAAGGGTTGGGGGGGGCCGGGTCAAGGGACGCAGTGTTTGGTAAAAACGCGAGAATTCAAGGGGTTGAAAATTGGCGCCTTGGTTGCGTGACGGGCGTGGTGCGGATATGGTCGGAGGACGGGAAAAAAGGGGACGGAAATGACGCTGCGCGACAACCTGATGACGGAAATCAAGGAGGCCATGAAGGCCAAGGCGGCGGACCGGCTCTCGGCGCTGCGGCTGATGCTGAACGGATTGAAGGAGCGCGAGATTGCGCTGCGGGGCGAAGGCAAGGACAGCACGGATGCCGATGAACTGGCGGTTCTGGCCAAGATGGTCAAGCAGCGCCAGGAATCGGTGAAGGTCTATCTGGAAGGCGCGCGGCCGGATCTGGCCGACAAGGAAGCGGCCGAGATCCGGGTGATTGAAGAATTCCTGCCCAAACAGCTGACCGCCGCCGAAGTGGAAGCGGCGATCGGGGCGGCGGTGGCCGAGGTCGGGGCCAGCTCGGTCAAGGACATGGGCAAGGTGATGGCGGTCCTGAAGGGCAAGTATACCGGCAGCATGGATTTCGGCGCGGTCGGCGCGCTGATCAAGGCACGGCTGGGCTGAGGCCAACGGCGGCGCGCGATCAATCGCGCGCCGCGGCGCCGGTCCGGACGGCGGTCGCCTTGGGCTGCGGCGGGGGGCCGTCTGCCCCCCGTGCCCCCCGAGAGTATTTCCAAAGGAGCAATTGAGGGGCGCAGGTGACCTGCGGCGTTGCGTGGTCTGCTGGTCTTGCCCTGGTGTGCCGCAGGCCGGAGCGGGCGCAGCCTTGCGGATTTCTGTGCGGTCTTCAGCGGATTTGCGCGAGGCGGGCTTCGAGGTCGGCTTTCAGGGCGATGCGCTCGGCTTCGGTCAGGAAGGCGCCCAGTTCGACCTCGCGGCCGTTGCCGCCGAGGGTCAGGTAGTTGGGCACGGGCCCGGCAGTGGGGTGCAAGGACAGGCGGACCCAGTGGGGATTGGCCTCCCAGGAGTGGCGTTTGCGGTGCGGGCCCTCGCGCAGGAGGGCGATGCGGTGGGGGGCCAGCATCAGCGTTTCGGTGATCGCGCGGTCGCGGGTGTTGCGGTCCAGCGCCCACCAGACGCCGCCCAGGGCGCAGAGCAGGAAGGGCAGCAGGACCCACAGGGTCGGGTTGCCGATCTGGCTGAGCAGGGGCAACAGAAACAGGGTGGCGGTCAGGCCGAGGAAGGTCACGAGGCCACGATTGGTCAGCGAATGATGGGCCCACAGCGTGAGGCGCTGCGGTTCCTCGGGCGGGGCGGGAGGGGACCATTGGTACGGCATGGCGCAACGATAGTGCAGGCGTTTGGAAAGGGAAGGGGCGGGGTGTGACATTCGAGGATTGCACGCGTGCAATCTTGGATAACCTATGGATTGGACGTGATATTATGAATTTTGTTAGGGAATTGTTCATGATTGCCGGCCGGCCGGCTGCGGAGCGGGCTGGCCTGTGGCGGGGGCAGAGGGCGCGGGCCTGAGCGTCAGCGCGGCCAGCGGCGGGTGCGGGTTGATTTGGTCAGGCGGGCGGCGGCTGGGTCTTGCGGGATCAGCGGGACGCCGGGTGAGGCGGGGCCGTGCCGATTTGGTCGTTTGGGCGCTGGGCGGATGCCGGTGTGTGGCCTTGCCGTCAGACCTGTTGCCTGACCGTCGCGCAGGACTGCGCTGCAGGTTGCGGGGAACCGGTGCGTTGGGGCCTTGCGGACAGCCTGTGGCGCGCTGCCTTCTGGGCGGGCGGAGTTGGAGGATGTGCGGGGATCGGGTGCGCGAGGACGGGTGCGCGAGGACGGGGCCGCCGCGCGGCGGGGGGAAGGGTGACGCTTGCTGGCGCCCGATCCTTGGGCGGGCGTGTCCGGTGTGCACGACGGGGACCAAGTCAAAAAAGCGCTGCGACGGGCGGGCGGGTTGCGCTAGGGTGCTTGGGCAAGGATGTAGGGGGCGGGAATGGATGAGCTGTTGGGGGCCGTGCGGGCGGCCTTTGCCGAGGTGCCTGAAGCGGCCTCGATCCTGGCGGAATGGCCGCAATTGGGGCGGCACCGGGTATTGGAGCCCGTCAGCCTGCCGGTGTGCCGCTGGCTGGACCAGATGGGCACGGAGGGGGTCATGGGGGCAATCCGCGCTGCCGCGCCGCAGTTGCAGTGGCGGCAGACCTATGGCTCTGGCGATTTCGGGGCTGATTTCCTGAATGGCTATGGCTGGAGCGAGTTCATCGGCCTGCGCGGCCCGATGGCCAGCGAAAGGATTGCCTGCGGGGTTCTGCTGTTGGCGCCGGGCGTGGTCTATCCCGCCCATGCCCATGAGGCGGAGGAGGTCTATCTGCCGATCCACGGCGCGGCCGCGTGGCAACAGGGCCATGGCGACTTTGTGACGGTTCCGGTGGGCCAGGCCATCCACCATGCCAGCTGGGTGCCGCATGCGATGCGGGTGGGGGCAGAGCCGCTGGCGGCGCTGTACCTGTGGCGCGGCGGCGATCTGGCGGCGAAGTCGGTGATCCTGGGCCGTCCGGGGGCGTGAAGGGCGGGCGGGTCCATTAAAGACTCTGAAATAGAATGATTTTGTGTCTTTTGTGTATGTCTTGTTCAAGCTTGTTGGCCGGGCAGAGGGGCGCTGCCCCTCGCGCCCAAGGGGGCGCTCACCCCGGGATATTTGCGAACAGATGAAACGGGGGGTGCGGGGGGGGGCAAGGTTGGGCGAGGGCTGTGCGCAGGGCGGGGGCGTAGGGGCGCGTCCGCGGTGCCGGGGTCTGCGGGTGTGCCAGGGGCGAGATCGGGCGGCGGTCATGTGAAAAGGTCGACCCTGCCACCGCTGGCGAGGTCAAAGTGCAGCGGGCTGACTTGGGTGAAGACATGGGCGGCGCCCGGGCAATCGGCGTCATCGGTGCCGAGGAGGGCAAGCGAGGCCGGGCCGGTGATCGTCATCTGCACACGGCAGTTCCGGAAGATGTGCCCGGTGAGTGTGCCGGGCGGCGTTCGGGCCTGATCCTCGGGCGGGATCGTGCCGCGGTCTGCGACGCGTTTCAGGATGTCCTGATCGCGCGCACCAAGGCCGGCACTGATCCGGCAGGCCGGGGGGCAACCCGGGGCAAGCCGGCAGGCAGGGCAGGCTTGATCATCGGGGTGTGGTCTGGTTCGGCGGATTGGCCCAAGGCGGGGCCGCACCGCGGGGTCAGGACAAGGGCAAGCCGGATCACTTGGGGCGTTTCAGCTCGACCAGGTCGGTGACTTGCAGGTAGTCCATATAGCCCAGCCGGGCCATGACCTGCGCCTTGACCGTGTCGAAGCGGCCCTCGGTCAGGTATTCGTCGCGGATGTGGATGCCGGTCACGGTGCCGATGACGAGGAAATCCGCGCCGCCTTCCAGCGTCACCACCTGTTGCAGGCGGCATTCGAGTGTTGCGGGGGCAAGGGCCACGCGGGGGCAGTTGATCGTGGTGCATTCGGCCTTTTCCACCCCGGCCGCGGCAAACTCGTCCACGTCGCGGGGCAGGTGCGCCGAGGTGGCGTTCATCTGCAGCCAGAGCGCGCGCGAGACGACATTGGTGGCGAAGACGCCCGAGTCCTGAATGTTGCGGATCGAATCCTTCAGCGTGCCGGCGAAGACCACCTGTGGCGGGGTATAGGCCACGCCGTTGAAGAAGGAATAGGGGGCAAGGTTGTCGCCCAGCGGCCCGCGGGTGGAAATCCAGCCGATCGGGCGGGGCGAGACGATGGCGTTGAAGGGCGAATGCGGCAGGCCGCCGTTGCGGGGCTGGTCTTCGGAAGGGGTGTAGAACATCGGGGGCTTTCAGGGTTGGGGCAGGATCATGCGGCAGGCAAGGCGGCTGTGTTCGGCGATCAGCCGGTCGTGCGCGGCCCAGGGGAAATCGGGGCGGGCGATCAGAAGCGAGACAAGGCCGTGCAGCGTGGCCCACAGGCTTTGCACGCGGATCAGCAGGTCTGGCCCGGTCAGATCGGGGCGCAGGGCGGCCACGATCCGGCACAGGTGGCCGAAGATGCGCGGGCCGGGATGGTCGGTGGCGGCGAGGCCTGCGGCTTCGCGGAGCCCGCCTTCAGAGTTCGGGTGTACCGATTTCGGGTGTTCCAGCATGAAGGCGATGCGGTAGGCGTCGGGATGGCCGAGGCCGAAGGTGAAATAGCTGGCCACGGTCTGCTGCAACTGGTCTTGCGGGCTGGCGCCGGGCTCGGGCGTGCACAGCCGTTCAAGCAGGGCGAAGGCGCGGGTGCTGACCTCGGCCTGGATGGCCTGAACGGACGGGAAATGCGCGTAAAGCGAGGGCTGCGAGATGCCGACGGCGGCGGCGATCTGCCGCGTGGTGACGGCATGCACGCCGTGCCGGCTGAACAGCGTGGTGGCGGCGGCAAGGATCGCCTCGCGGCGGCCTGGCTTGACGGGGGGGGCTTGCACGAGATCTGGCCGTTTCTCTGTCATGGCGGGCAGGATGCCGCTTCGGGCTTGCTTTGGCAACCTATCAACGATAGGTCAAAGCCTATCATTGATAGGAGAACCCGATGAGCCGCAATCAAGCCGCCTGGGCGCTGACGCCGTTTGATCCGTTGACGGTGGCTGCGGCGCCTGATCCGGTGGCGGGGCCGGGGCAGATCGTGGTGCGCAACCGGGCTGTCGCGGTCAATCCGGTGGACCGATACAAGCAGCAGATGGGCAAGCTGATGTTCGGCTGGATCCTATATCCGGCGATCCTGGGCTATGATCTGGCGGGCGAGGTGGTGGCGGTTGGCCCTGATGTCACGCGCTTTGCGCCGGGCGACCGGGTGCTGGGCACGGCGACCGGGATGGACAAGTCCAGAAACCTTGCGGCGGAAGGGGCATTCCAGCTGTACACGGTGGTCTTGCAGCAGATGGCCAGCCCGATCCCGGACGACATCAGCTTCGAGGCGGCCTGTGTGCTGCCGCTTGGCCTGTGCACGGCGGCGAGCGGGCTTTTTGCCGCGGACCAACTGGCGCTGCGCCTGCCCTCGGCCCAGCCACAGGATCAGGGGCAGACGGTGCTGATCTGGGGCGGATCCACCAGCGTCGGGTGCAATGCAATCCAGTTGGCGCGGGCGGCGGGCTATCGGGTGGTGACGACGGCCGCACCGGCAAACCTTGGCCTGATGCAGGCGCTGGGCGCGGCTGAGGTGTTTGACCATCGCAGCCCGACCGTGGTGGCGGACATCCTGCGCGCCTTGCAGGGTCGCAGGCTGGCCGGGGCGCTGGCCATGGGCACAGGCTCGGCCGCTGCCTGCATGACGGTGCTGAGCGGCTGCGCCGGACCCAGACGCCTGGCGCTGGCGACCTTTCCGATCGACATTGACAGCCTGCCGGCACGACCCGGTCTGGGGGCCTTGCTGACCCGGATGCTGCCGATGATGCTGAAAGGCGGTGGCGGATTGTGGCTGCGCGGACGCCGGCTGGGCATCAGGACCTCGGTCATCTATGGCACGGCACTGGCGGGCAGCGATCTGGCCCGCGTGATCTTCGACAGCTTTCTGCCCTTGGCGCTGCACGAGGGCCGCTTCGTGCCGGCCCCCGCGCCCCTGATCGCAGGGCAGGGTCTGGGCGCCCTTCAGTCCGCGCTGGACCGTCACCGGCAAGGGGTTTCGGCGCGCAAGGTGGTGGTCACGCTGTGACGCCCGCCGGGCGGCGCCCGCCGGGCGCAACCGGGCCGATGCGGAACCGATTTGATCCTGACATGTGACCATGTTACCCGCGTTTCCAGATGATTCCCCCCTGCGGCCCGATCTGGAGGCGCCTTGTACCAGCTGGAAGAAGAGACCGAGGCCGACTGGTGGGAGGTAGAGGCGCTTTATGACCTGTGCTTCTCGCCGGGGCGGACCGCGCTGTCGTCTTACCGGCTGCGGGACGGAGTGCCGACGGTGGCCGCGCTGTGCCTGACCCTGCGGGCCGATGGCGTTCTGGTGGCCGCAATCCGCTATTGGCCGGTCGAAGTGGGCGGCGAGGATGCCCTGCTTCTGGGGCCGGTCGCGGTGCACCCGACCTTTCAGGGCGAGGGTCTGGGCGGCCTTTTGATCAACGAAAGCCTGGCCGAGGCGCGCCGTCTGGGCTGGGAACGGGTGATGCTGGTCGGCGATGCGCCCTATTACCGCCGTTTCGGCTTTCGCAAGCTGGAGGCGGTCGAGATGCCGCCGCCCACCAACCCCGACCGCGTGCTGGGTCTGGCCTTGAAGGCCGGGGCCTGGGACAAGGTGCGCGGGCCGGTGAGCAAAAGCACGGGCGCCTGATCGCGCTTTCGCGGGCTCTTTACCCAAATACGCCCCGCGGAGCGTCTTGACCCGAGCCGGTTGGCGGCACGCCAGAGGCGAGATAAAGGCAATGCGCGCTTTGCGCGCGCCTTTGGACAGGACCTGGCCCCGGGGGCAAAGCTTTGCCAGTTCGGACGCAGCCCGCAGGGGAGGGCTTTGCGTTTGCCGCAAGCCCCCCCATATTCAGCCTATGACCCAGCTTCCCGCCCTGATCGGCCACGACCTTGATCTTGAAGTCACTGCCTTGGCCCATGCCCATGCCAGGTTGGAAAGCTCTTTGGTTGCCCGCAGCCGCCATCTTGGCGCGGGGCTGGAAGCGCAGTGGACCCGCATTCCGGTGCAGGTCCGCCAACGGGTGGAAGCGCAGGTCGGACAGGCGCTGCTGGTCGGGCTGGGTCTTGCGGCCCGCGCGCCCGATCTGGGTCCGCGTGGGCATCGCTGGCTGGTGATCGCCTCGGGGGCGGCGGGCGGCGCTGCCGGTCTGGCCGGTGCTATGGCCGAGATGCCGCTGGCGTTGATCCTGTTCCTGCAGGCGATCCGCGAGGAGGCGCGGGCCGCTGGTCTGGACCCCGACCGCGCCGGGGTTCGGATGGCCTCTGTCGATATTCTGGCCAGCGGGCGGCCGATTGCGGCGGCCGAGGTGCTGGACCCGGCCTTCGTCTCGGGGCGTCTGGCGCTGGCGGGGCCGACGCTGTCGGGATGGATTGCGCGTGCCGCACCCCGCCTGGTGCCGGTGCTGGGCCAGCGGCTGGCCGCCTCGGCGGTGCCGGTGGTGGGGGCGATTGGCGGGGCGGTGCTGAACGCCGCCTGGCTGGGCCATTACCGCCAACTGGCGCGGATACGTTTCCGGATCATGGTGCTGGCCGAACATCACGGCGCCGAAGCGGTGCTGGCGGCCTTTGCCAAGGCGCAGGCTTTGCCGGTGGTGGACTGACACCCATCGACGCAAGCGGGCCCCCCGCGGGGTATTTCCCAGCAAGGATGCGGGCAGAAAAAGGGGCTTCTCAGCGCGGCGTGGATCTGTTACTTAGTCTTATGGCTAAGTATGAACCTGATCTGTCGCTGATCTTTCAGGCCCTGTCGGACCCGACCCGGCGTGCGATGCTGGCGCGGATCGGCAAGGGGGCGGTGCCGGTCAGCGATCTGGCGCGGCCGACCGGGCTGGCCTTGCCGACGGTGATGCGGCATCTGGCGGTGCTGGAAGAGGCGGCGTTGATTGCGACCGAGAAGACCGGGCGCGTGCGCTATTGCCGGGCGGTGCCCGCAACGCTGGAGGCGACAATGGGATGGCTGGCCGAGCAGCGCGCGATCTGGGAGGCGCGAACGGATCGCCTGGAAGACTATGTGGCGCAATTGATGGCGGAGGACGACCATGACAACAGAGCTTGATCCCGAATTTGACCTGGAACTGGTCCGCGACCTGAAGGCGCCGCGCGCGCTCTTGTGGGCCTGCTGGACGGACCCCAAGCATCTGCCGCACTGGTTTGTGCCCAAGCCGCACAAGATCGCCTCCTGCGTTCTGGATGTCCGGGCGGGGGGCGCCTGCAACACGACCTTCGATATCGACGGCACCCTGATGGAGAACAACGGCGTCTATCTGGAGGTGATCCCGGGTGAAAAGCTGGTCTTCACCGACACCTACACCGCCGGCTGGAAGCCCGCGCCTGAACCTTTCATGACCGCCATCATCACCTTCGAGGACCTGGAACCCGGCGTCACCCGCTACCGCGCCGTGGTGCGGCACCGCAGCAAGGAGGCCGCCGAGAATCACCGCAAGATGGGCTTCTTTGACGGCTGGGGCACCGTGGCCGGCCAGTTGGAGGCCTATGCCCAGGAGCTTGAGGCGCGGCAGATCACCATCTCGCGGCTGATCAAGGCGCCGCCGGCCACGGTGCTGCGCTGCTGGACCGATCCGGAAATCCTGCCCAAGTGGTTCGGGCCAGAGGGATTTTCCTGCGTGACCAAAGAGATCGACCTGCGCGAGGGCGGCATCTGGCGCTTTGACATGGTGGGCCACGGCCAGACCTGGGCCAACCGCCACCGCTATCAGGTGATGCGGCTGGACCGGATCGAGTTCCTGATGGACTCCGATGTGGACGGCGAGCCGATGCAGGTTGTGGTCACCCTTGCCCCCGAGCCGGGCGGCACGCGGATCAGCCAGACCATCACCATGCCCAACGCCGAGGCCAAGACGGCGGCGATGGGCTATCAAGCCGATGCGAAGGGTCTGGAGACTTTGGGCAAACTCGCCGCGATTGCCGAGAAGCTCTGACCTTTCGGACCGCATCGCTTTTCTGTCGGCGTTGCTTTTCTTTCGGCGTTCGCGGGGCTAGCTTTCCTGACAACAAAGGATGGCCCCGATGAACGCCGAAAGCCCCAAGACCGTTTACCTTGCCGACTATCAGCCCTTCACGCATGTCGTGAGGGGCGTTTCGCTGACCTTCCGGCTGGCGCCCAAGACGACGCGGGTGCTGGCGCGGCTGGATTTGTCCCCCAACCCGGCGCGAGGCTCGGGGCTTGATCTGCGGCTGGATGGCGAGGATCTGCGGCTGATCGCGGCGTCAATCGGCGGGGTGGCCTTGGCCGTGACGCCGGACGACACCGGATTGACCATTCCGGCGGCGCTGCTGCCCTCGGGCGATTTCACGCTGGAGACCGAGGTGGAGATTGCCCCGGAGGGGAATTTCGCCTTGGAAGGCCTGTATATGTCCGGCGGCATTTACTGCACGCAGTGCGAGGCGCAGGGGTTCCGGCACATTACCTTCTATCCGGACCGGCCCGATGTGATGGCACCCTTCAAGGTGCGCATTGAATCGGACCTGCCGGTGCTGCTGTCGAACGGCAACCCGGTGGGGCAGGGCGCGGGTTGGGCGGAATGGGATGACCCGTGGCCGAAGCCTGCCTATCTGTTCGCCTTGGTCGCCGGCGATCTGGTGGCGCATCCGGACCGCTTCACGACGATGTCAGGCCGGGATGTCGCATTGAACATCTACGTCCGGCGCGGGGATGAGACGCGCTGCGCCTATGCGATGGATTCGCTGATCCGCTCGATGCGCTGGGATGAAGAGGTCTATGGCCGGGAATATGATCTGGATATCTTCAACATCGTGGCGGTTGATGACTTCAACATGGGCGCGATGGAGAACAAGGGGCTGAACATCTTCAACTCGAAGCTGGTTCTCGCCTCGCCCGAGACGGCAACGGATGACGATTACAACCGGATCGAAGGTGTCATCGCGCATGAGTATTTCCACAACTGGACCGGCAACCGGATCACCTGCCGGGATTGGTTCCAGCTGTGCCTGAAGGAAGGGCTGACGGTGTTTCGCGATCAGCAGTTCACCGGGGATATGCGGTCTCAGGCGGTGAAGCGGATCGAGGACGTGCTGACGCTCCGCGCCCGGCAGTTCCGCGAGGATGGCGGGCCTTTGGCGCATCCGGTGCGGCCCGAAAGCTTTGTCGAGATTAACAATTTCTACACGGCGACAGTCTACGAAAAGGGCTCGGAAGTCATCGGCATGCTGAAGCGGCTGGTGGGGGATGACGGCTACAAGGCGGCGCTGGATCTGTATTTCGACCGGCATGACGGCGATGCGGCGACGATTGAAGACTGGCTGAAGGTGTTTGAAGACGCCACCGGGCGCGACCTGACGCAGTTCAAGCGGTGGTATAGCCAAGCGGGCACGCCGAAGGTTTCGGTCTCTGAAGAGTGGCTGGCGGAAAGTGGCACCTTCCGGCTGACGCTGAGCCAAGACAATCCGCCGACGCCGGGACAGCCGGTGAAGGACGCCAAGGTGATCCCGGTGGCGGTTGGCCTGTTGAACCCGAATGGGGATGAGGTGGTGCCGACGACGGTGCTGGAACTGACGCAGGCGCAGCAGTCGTTTGACTTCACCGGGCTAGCGAGCCGGCCGACGGCCTCGATCCTGCGGGGCTTCTCGGCTCCGGTGGTGTTGCAGCGCGAGGTTGCGGCCACCGAACGCGCCTTTCTTCTGGCGCATGACACCGACCCGTTCAATCGGTGGGAGGCGGGGCGGTCCTTGGCGAAAGAGGTGCTGATGGGCAATGCCTCTGCCGCGCCTTTGCTGGACGGGCTGGCGCGGGTGGCGCTGGATGACACGCTGGACCCGGCCTTCCGGGCGCTGACGCTGCGGATGCCAACCGATGACGACATGGCCGCGACCCTTGTGGCGGCGGGGCGGGTGCCGGACCCTGCGGCGATCAGGGATGCGCGACGGGCTTTGCACAGGGCGCTGGCGGAAAGGCTTGCGCCCAATCTGGCCGGGTTGGCGGCTCCGGTGGCGGGGGCCTTCAGCCCGGATGCGGCGCAGGCCGGGCAAAGGGCGTTGCGGCTGGTGGCCTTGGGGCTGCTGGCGCGGCTGGACCTTGGCCCGGTGGCGGCGGCGCATCAGGCGGCGACGAATATGACCGAGGAGATTGGCACCCTCGCCATCCTTCTGGACAACGGGGCGGGGGCGGCCGAAGTCGCCCGCTTCGAAGGGCGCTGGACGGGCGAGCGGCTGGTGATGGACAAGTGGTTCGGCCTGCAGATCATCACCGCTGCCCCTGACAAGGCCGCGCAAGTGACCGGTGCCTTGACACGGCATCCGCTGTTTGACTGGAAGAACCCCAACCGCTTCCGGTCGGTCATCGGCGCGCTGTCGGGCAACCATGCGGGGTTCCACCATGTCTCGGGCGCGGGGTATCGGCTGCTGGCGGATTGGTTGATCAAGCTGGACCCGTTGAACCCGCAAACGGCGGCGCGGATGTCGACGGCGTTCGAGACGTGGACGCGCTATGATGCGGGGCGGCAGGCCTTGGCCAAGGTGGAGCTGGCGCGGATTGCCGCCACGCCGGGGCTGAGCCGTGATCTGGGCGAGATGGTGGGGCGGATGCTGGGCTGAATGAACGCTGTGGGGGTCCGTGGGCCCCCCGCGGTTGCCTGCCGCGGGGCGGTCAAACACCCGGGCGCTGTGGTCAGGGTTGGCAGTAGGCCTGCTGGCTGGTCCAGGCGGCGATGGTGGCGCGCGTCTTGGCCTTGGACCACGGACCCCAATCGCGCGCGATGCCCCGGTTGCCCTTGCCAGCAACCATGCCATCCGCCGCGACATGCGGTGCCACGATATCCACCGCACAGGACAGGTTGGCCGAGCCATCCTTGAGGCCGGCGGCCGAGGTGGCATCGCAGCCATAAAGCCGCGCCGTCGGCACCGAGATCTGCATCAGCCCGACATAGCGCCCGGCGCCGCCGACCGCAGCCGCGTTGAAGCCGCTTTCATAGCTGGCGGTGGCCGACAGAAGCCCGACCCAGAAGGCGCGCCGCTCGTCCTTGCTGGCCTTGGCGTAACCCGGGCAATAGACGGCGATATCGTCAGGAACCGTGCCGGTCAATTCGGTGTCATGGTCAGCCACCTGCTGCAGTGCTTCCGTCGTCCACTCTGACGCCTTGGGGGCGTTGTCCCAGCGCATGGCTGGCAGAGCGGTTTTCTTGGCCTTGGCCTCGACCGGAGCCGAGACGAAAGCCAGTGACAGGGCCAGCAGGATTGAAACGAAACGTAACATTGAACCGTGGTTTTGCCGTCGCGGGGTGTGCGACCCGTGGCTTTTGCAGGTGAGAATCGGATTCGCCAACCTTTGGCGGCCGCTAACCTGTGCAAGTCGGCAGGTTTCCGCCGCCATGGCCCTTGAACCGCCCCCCCGCCCTGCCTAAAAGACCGTGAACCTTCGGAGGCTTGCATGCTTGACCTGACCTACACCGCACCCACCCCCAAAGTCATCGCCGGGGCCAAATCGGACTGGGAACTGGTGATCGGGATGGAGATCCACGCCCAGGTCGCCTCGCAGTCCAAGCTGTTTTCGGGGGCCTCGACGCAGGTTGGGGCGGAGCCGAATTCGAACGTGGCCTTCGTGGATGCGGCGATGCCGGGCATGCTGCCGGTGATCAATGAATTCTGCGTGGAACAGGCGGTCCGCACCGGTTTGGGACTGAAGGCCGCGATCAATCTGCGATCCGCCTTTGACCGGAAGAACTATTTCTATCCCGACCTGCCGCAGGGCTATCAGATTTCGCAACTGTATCATCCCATCGTCGGCGAGGGCGAAGTGCTGGTCGAGATGGGGCCGGGTGTCGCGCGTCTGGTGCGGATCGAGCGGATTCACTTGGAGCAGGACGCGGGCAAAAGCATTCACGACATGGACCCTGCCATGTCCTTCGTCGACTTCAACCGCACGGGCGTGGCGCTGATGGAGATCGTCAGCCGCCCCGACCTTCGTGGGCCGGAGGAGGCTGCGGCCTATGTCTCCAAGCTGCGGCAGATCTTGCGGTATCTGGGCACGTGTGACGGCAACATGCAGAACGGCAATTTGCGGGCGGATGTGAACGTGTCGGTCTGCCGGCCGGGGCAGTATGAGAAGTATCAGGCGACTCAGGATTTCTCGCATCTGGGAACGCGGTGCGAGATCAAGAACATGAACTCGCTGCGGTTCATTCAGCAAGCCATTGATTATGAAGCGCGGCGCCAGATTGCGATTGTCGAGGATGGTGGTTCGGTCACGCAGGAAACCCGGCTGTATGACCCGGACAAGGGCGAGACGCGGTCGATGCGCAGCAAGGAAGAGGCGCATGATTACCGCTACTTCCCGTGCCCCGATTTGCTGCCGCTGGAGATCGAGCAGGATTGGGTCGATGACATTGCGGCCACGATGCCGGAACTGCCGGACGCCAAGAAGGCGCGGTTCATGGGCGATTATGGTCTGACCGACTATGACGCCAACGTGCTGACGGCCGAACTGGATTCGGGGGCGTTCTTCGAGGCGGTGGCCAAGGGCCGCGACGGCAAGATGGCGGCGAACTGGGTGATCAACGAGCTGTTTGGGCGGCTGAACAAGGAAGGCAAGGCGGTGACGGATTCGCCCCTGTCGGCCGCGCAGCTGGGCGGCGTGCTGGATCTGATCGGCTCGGGCGAGATTTCGGGCAAGATGGCCAAGGACCTGTTCGAGATTCTGTGGACCGAGGGCGGCGATCCGGCAGAGCAGGCCGCCAAGCATGGCATGAAGCAGGTCACCGACCTGGGGGCCATCGAGGCCGCACTGGATGCGCTGATTGCGGGCAACCCCGATCAGGTGGCCAAGGCCAAGGTGAATGCAAAGCTGGCGGGCTGGTTCACCGGTCAGGTGCTGAAAGCCACCGGTGGCAAGGCCAATCCGGCGGCGGTGGGTGCCTTGGTGGCGCAGAAGTTGGGGCTTTAAGACGGGTGGGGTTCAACCCCACCCTACGCGGTGGCAGGGTAAGGTAGGGTGGGGTTCAACCCCACCCTACGGGCCAAGCGGGCTGAATGGGGGCGCCTTGAGGGGTGCCTTTTTTGTTACCATGCAGCGCCCGTCCGGTAATTGATATCACATCAAGGGAACCACCATGACCGCCATCCTGTATTTCTCGCGCAATCCCAATCCGCGGCTGGGTGTGGCGGTGGCCCGGCATCTGCGCGCTGATGTGGTCTTCGAATTCGCGGCTCCGTTTGATCCGGCCCAGTCGGACCGCTTTCGCGCGCTGAACCCGACGCGGTTGCTGCCGATCCTGCTGCAGGACGGTCGCCCGTTGTGGGAGGTGGACGCGATTGCCTGCCGCTTGTCGATGCAGGCGGGTGCGGACTTCTGGCGCATGGGCGACGAGATGCCCGAGATGATCCGCTGGATCAGTTGGGCCAAGGCAAACTTCATGCATGCCATCGACATGGTACATTTCGAATATGGCACCAAGCAGCGCTATGGCTTTGGCCCGGTGGACCCGGCGGCCGTGGCCGAGGGGACGCAGCGCTTTCACGCCAGTGCGGCGCAGTTGCAGGACCATCTGGCCGGGCGGGAGTTCCTGCTCGACAGCGGTTTGAGCTATGCCGATTTCCGGATGGCGGCGTATCTGCCCTATAATGATGTGGCAGGTCTGCCCCTGCAGGATTATCCGGCGGTGGCGGCGTGGTATGGCAGGCTGATGGCGCTGCCGGCATGGGCCGACCCCTTCGCCGGCCTGCAGGCGCCGGACTTGCCGCCGCTGCCGCGCGCTTTGTCCTAAAGGATGTGGAAATCGCCGGCGGACAGGGTCAGCCCCGGCGTGACTTGCGCGAACAGTTGTGCTGTGCCAGCCCCGGTTCCGTCGGGGTCGAACCAGACGTTTCCCGAGGCTGAATCGTAAATCACCCGGTCGCTGGCATCGCCCGCCGCGGTACCAAGGGCAAACTGGTCGGCCGTCAGGCTGGTGCCAGAAGACAGTCCGCCCAGCCCGCCGGTATCGAGCAGGAATTTGTCCTGCGCAGGGCTGAAGTCTGTGATCTTGTCGGCCACGGTCACGGTATAGGCGGCGCGGAAAGTGAAGTGGAAGCTGTCGGCTCCGGCACCGCCGGTTATCACATCGGCGGAATTCTCGGCCTTGGTGGCACTGGCGCTGCCGCAGAAGACGTCATCGTTGCCGACGCCGCCAAAAATTGCATCGCGGCCAAGGCCTCCGGTCAGGGTGTCATTGCCAGCACCGCCGTAGATGCGGTCATTGGAATTGCCGCCGTCCACCGTGTCGTTGCCCACGCCACCGCTGAGCGTGTCATTGCCAACCCCGCCGTACAGCATGTCGTCGCCGGCCAGACCCGTCAGCTTGTCCGAGCCGTTGTTGCCATAAAGCTGATCGTTGAGCGCACCGCCGGTCACACGGTCGCTGTTGCCGCCGCAGTCGCACCACAGGCTTTCAATGTTGACCAGACGCAGCGTCTCGGCGCTGCCGGTCAGGACCGAAGGGTCGGCAAGCGACAGGATGATGTGGAACTGGGCCCCGCGCAGATTGAGGTAGATGTGGTCCATGCCAGAGCCGCCATCCAGCAGAAGCCCGCTGGCCTGAACCGTGTCGCGTGACCACTCGCCCCCGGCCAGGTTGTCATTTCCTGCGCCGCCATACACGCTGTCCGCCCCCGCGCCAGAGCGCAGATCATCAGCCCCCGTGCCGCCATAGATCAGGTCGGCACCATTCCCGCCGAGGATGTAGTCAGAGCCGGTGCCCCCCAGCAGCAGGTCATTGCCCGCCCCGCCGGTGATCGAATCGTCGCCGTCCCCGCCGCGGATCGTGCCATTGTCGCCATCGGGCCCGGTGTTGCCCGCCGGGTTTGTGGCGTCCCAGCCGATCAGGCTGTCATTGCCATCGGTCCCGTTCAGGCTGTCTGCGGAATTCGTGCCGGATATCAGGGTCATGAAAATACTCGCGGTCAATTTGGATCAGGCTACCCAAGTTGACAGCGCGCCCGCAAGACTTTCCACGGATCACGCCGGATTATTTGGCCCTCGCCTCAGCGTTTGACGAACAGGGCCGAGGTATAGACCGCCAAAGCGGACCAGATCAGCGGGAAGGCGATGATCTGCGCCAGACCGAAGGTCTCGCCAAAGGCCAGAACCGCGATCAGCAGGATCATGGTGGGGGCGATATATTGCAGGATGCCGATGGTCGACAGCCGCAATCCCTTGGCGCCGTTGGCGTAAAGCATCAGCGGCACCGCAGTGACAAGGCCGCAGGACATCAAAAGCAGTGTGTCCGAGGTTGTGCCACCGAAATGGCCGGTGCCCGAGGCCCCAACCCAGATCAGATAGGCCAGCGCGAAGGGGCTGAGGATCAGGATCTCCAGCAGGAAGCCCTCGTTGGCGCCCAAGGGCAGGCGGCGCTTGAGGTAGGCGTAGAACCCCCAGGTGACCGTCAGGCCAAGGGCGACCACCGGCAGTTTGCCCGCCGCGACGGTCAGCAGGGCCACGGCGAAGGCGGCCAGACCGATGGCCAGAATCTGCCGGGTGTTGAGCTTTTCGCCCAACAGAACCGCGCCCAGAAAGACGCTGAACAGCGGGTTGATGTAATAGCCCAAGGCCGCATCCAGCGCATGGCCTGCGCCAATGGCCCAGACATAGATGCCCCAGTTGACCGAGATCAGCGCCGCCGTGGCGCAGCCCATCAGCAGCATCCGAGGCCGTTTCAGGATCGGCAGCAGGCCCCGCAACTCGCCGCGTGCCAAAAGGACCACAGCGGCGATCGGCAGGCTCCACAGCACGCGGTGGGCGATGACCTCGGGTGGGGGAATGTGGCCGACGGCCTTCATGAAGAAGGGCAGAAAGCCCCAAAGGAAATAGGCCGAGAGGGCGAAGCCAAAGCCCCGCGATGTGTCCGGGTGGGTGTCTTGCAAGGTCATGGCGGCGGCTTATCGGATTGCGGGCGGCAGTTCCAATTCAAACTTGTGACGGGAACAATCGGCCTACAGGCGGCGGACCAGATAATCGCGGCTGAAGCGGGCATAGCCCTTGGCGGTGACCTTCAGATGGTCGCGAATTTCGGTGTGCAGGGCGGGCAGAGCGTGAAAGGGCACGGTCGGGAAGGCGTGATGTTCGACATGGTAGGGCATGTTCCAGGCCAGAAACCGCAGGATGCGGTTGGTGAATGTGGTGCGGGTGTTTTCCAGCATATTGGCGACGAAGGGGCAATCGCCATGCTCGGCCAGAAGATACAGGCGCAGAAAGGGCTGACCCAGACCGACCGGGATCAGCCAAAGCCAGACCAGCTTCATCCCCAAAAGGACGGCGGCGCCTGCGTAAAGAACCAGCATGACCCGCGCCTCGTGTTGCATCCGGGGCAGGGCGCGCTCGGGCAGATAGGGCGCGTGGCTGCGGCCAAGCGACAGGCTGATCAGCAGCGCGACAGCGGCTTTCCAGTAGGGGATGCCCGAGACATGGATCAGCCACTGGCGCAGGGTTGCGGGCTTGGGCCCGTCCAGTTCAGGGTCAAGACCGGGCAGATTGGTGTGGCGGTGATGGGCAAGGTGGAAATAGCGGAACCACTCGAACGGCAGCACCAGGACCATGCCGCAGGCGCGGCCAATCCAGTCGTTGAGCGCGGGTGAGGCAAAGGGCGTGCGATGGGTCGTTTCGTGTTCCAGGGTGAACAGGAAGATCAGAAGGATGCCTTGCAGGGGCAGGGCAAAAGGCCAAAGCGGACTGAAGATCAGGGCCGAGGTGACGGCGATGGCCACCAGATGCAGCGCCAGATGGCCCAGGCCCTTGGCGGTGGACGGCTGCGTCAGCCGGTCGCGCAGGTCAGCCGGGAGGGCGGCGATCAGGGTCTTGTGGTCTGGGGCGTGATCCATGGGCGCAGTATGGCCGAGCGGAGGCGTGTCGGCAACTGAGCTATGAAAGACATATATGTGGCAATGCGTTGCACTGGTTTCCTGATGTGATGCGCAAGCTTGCGCTGCCCTATCGACAGGGCCGGCGCTGCATGCCAAACTCGTCCTATGGACCGTATCGTGATCATCGGGGCCGGGCTGACCGGGGCGGCTTTGGCATGGCATTTGTCGCGGGCCGGGGCGCGGGTGACGGTGCTGGAGGCGGCGCTGCACCCGGCGTCGCAAGCCTCGGGCCGGTCATTTGGCTGGATCAACGGTAGTTTTTACCTCAGCCCGGCGCATCATCGGCTGCGCGTGGCGGGGATGGCAGCGCATCACCGCCTGCAGCGCGATCTTGGCGGCGATCTGTGGGAGTGGCCGGGCTGTCTGTGGTGGGAGGATGCGGCGGGTCTGGCCCCAATGGCGGCGGCCCTGGCCGATCTGGGCTATGCGGTGCAAGAGGTGTCGCGACCCGAGATCGCGGCGCTGGAGCCGGCGCTGATCCAGCCGCCCGCGCTTGCGCTGCGCCTGCCACAAGAGGGCGCGGTGGATGCAGCGGCCTTGACGCGGACCTTGCTGGCGAGGGCTGCGGCGGCGGGGGCAGAGGTTCTGTGCGGTTGGCCCGCGCTGGCGCTGGTGGCGCGCGGGGGGGCCGTGTGCGGCGTGCAGACGGCGGGCGGGGTGATGATGGCTGCCGATCAGGTCATCGTGGCGGCGGGGACCGGGGCTGCGGGCCTCATGGCCGCTGCAGGCTACGGCGTGCCGATGCTGTCGCGGCCCGGGATGATCCTGACCACACTGCCGGCAACGCGGCGCCTGCACCACATTCTGGCCACACCAGCGGGCGACCTGCGGCAGGACCGGGCAGGCCGCCTGATCGCACCCTTGGCCGCCCATCACCAGTCCGACGGGGCAGAGGCCGGCCCTTCAGACTCGCAAACCCTGCTGGCGGCGGCAATGGATCGCTTGAACGCCATGTTTCAGGGCCCGGCCCTGATGGCCGATCAGGCGGCCCTGGCGTTTCGCCCGGTTCCCGGCGATGGGCTGCCGGCGGTGGGTCAGGTGGCGGAGGGGCTTTGGCTGGCCGTGATGCATTCGGGCGTGACGCTTGGGCCGCTGGTGGCCGAGCTTCTGGCGGCAGAGGTTCTGGGGAAGGGTGCCGACCCGCTGCTGGCCCCGTTCCGGCCCGGGCGGTTTTGGGCATGACGTCTTGGCCTGAAACGGGGCGCCCAGGCCCCACGCCGGGGGGCTTCGCGCCCCCCGGACCCCCCGCGGGATATTTGGAGAATGCGAAGCGGGAAGAGTAGATACTTGCATCCGCCTTCGCCAGATATCCCCGCCTGAGGGTCTGACGGTGCAGCTGTACCGGAGGGTGCAGAAACGCAAACGGCGCGCCGGGTCGGGGCGCGCCGCTAAAATTTGTTTTAAATCAGGCCTTCAGGATCGAGCGGCCAGCGTATTCGCCGATGTCGCCCAGCATCTCGTCGATGCGGATCAGCTGGTTGTATTTCGCCAGGCGGTCCGAGCGCGACAGCGATCCGGTTTTGATCTGGCCGCAGTTGGTGGCGACGGCGAGGTCGGCAATCGTGCTGTCCTCGGTTTCGCCCGAGCGGTGCGACATGACGTTGGTGTAACCCGCGCGGTGGGCCATATCGACGGCGTTCAGCGTCTCGGTCAGAGTGCCGATCTGGTTGACTTTCACCAGCATGGAGTTGGCGCAGCCTTGCTTGATGCCCATTTCCAGACGCTTGGGGTTGGTGACAAACAGATCGTCGCCGACCAGTTGGATCTTCTTGCCCAAGGTGTCGGTCAGCAGCTTCCAGCCGGCCCAATCGTCTTCCGAGCAGCCGTCTTCAATCGAGATGATCGGGTAGTCGGCGGCAAGGCCGGCGAGGAAGGCGACGTTTTCTTCGATGGAGAGCGACTTGCCTTCGCCCTTCATCTCGTACCGGCCGCCTTTGAAGTATTCGGTCGCGGCGCAGTCGAGGCCGAGGTAGATGTCCTCGCCGGGGCGGTAGCCGGCCTTTTCGATGGATTTCAGAATGAAATCAAGCGCGTCGCGGGCGGAGTTCAGGTTGGGTGCGAAGCCGCCCTCGTCACCGACAGCGGTATTGTGGCCGGCGTTCTGCAGCTCTTTCTTCAGGGTGTGGAAAACTTCCGAGCCCATGCGGATCGCCTCGCGGACGTTTTCCGCGCCGACCGGCAGGATCATGAATTCCTGAATGTCGATCGGGTTGTCGGCATGTTCGCCGCCGTTGATGATGTTCATCATCGGCACCGGCAGGATGCGCGAGGAGGTGCCCCCGATGTAGCGGTAGAGCGGCTGGCCGGTGAATTCGGCGGCGGCTTTGGCCACCGCGAGCGAAACGCCGAGGATCGCATTGGCGCCGAGGCGGCCCTTGTTGGGGGTGCCGTCCAGTTCGATCATGGTGAGGTCGATGCCGACCTGTTCGGTGGCATCAAAGCCGATGATGGCTTCGGCCAGTTCGCCGTTGACGGCTTCAACCGCCTCCAGCACACCTTTGCCCATGTAGCGGGACTTGTCGCCGTCGCGGCGTTCGACCGCTTCGTGCGCGCCGGTCGAGGCGCCCGAGGGGACAGCGGCGCGGCCCGAGGCGCCGCTTTCCAGAACCACATCCACCTCGACGGTGGGGTTGCCGCGGCTGTCAAGGATTTCGCGGGCGTGAATGTCGATAATCGTGCTCATGGAAGGCTCCAATGGCAAAAGGGTGCTCTCGCCCCTCCTTTAGCCGGGGTTTGTAACAAGGGGAAGAGATGTGAGGGACTTGTGGCGATTTGAGCGGCCTAAGACGCCGCTGGGGCGGTCATCCGGGTCAGGCTGCGGGTGCGGGCGCGTTCGCGGGCGAAGGAGTACAGGCCGGAACCGATGATCAGGGTGGCGCCCAGAGCGGTGAAGAGGTCGATGGGTTCGCCAAAGACGCTGAAGCCGATAAGGATGGCAAAGACCAGGCGGGTGTAGCGGAAGGGCGCCACGACCGAGACCTCTCCGGTCCGGCTGGCGGCGGTGATCGCCCAGTAGCCGATGGCGCCGACCACGACCATGGCGGCGAGGCCGGCGGATTGCCAGCCGTCGGGCATGGTGTGCTGGCCGGTGACGATCATCATGCCGGCGCCAAGGGCGGTCACCGCCATCAGGCCCCAGGCCGAGATTTGCGCGTCGCTGTAATGCGGCGGGATGACCCGTGTCGCCAGATCGCGGGCGGCGAGGCCTGCCACGGTGATCAGCACCCACAGGGCTGCGGGGCGGAAGCCGTCAAAGCCGGGGCGGATCACCAGCAGGACGCCAGCAAGGCCCACGGCGATGGCGGTCCAGCGCCGCCAGCCGACCGGGGCTTTCAGGAACAAGGCGGCGCCCAAGGTCACCGCGAGGGGCATGACCTGCAGGACCGCCGAGACGGTGGGCAAGGGGACTGAGGCAAGTGCGGTGATATAGGCGAGGGTGCCGACCATCTCGCCCGCAGCGCGCAAGAGGACGGCGGGGTGCAGGGCGCCGCGCACGAAGATGCTGCGCCCGGAGCGTGCCGCCAGCCAGCCGAAGAAGGGCACGCCGAAGATGCCCGAGATCAGCACGATCTCTCCGGTTGGCAGGCCCTTGGCTGCGAATTTGATGAACATATCCTCCAGCGCGAAGGCGGCCATCGAGGCCACCATCAGAAGGATGCCGCGCAAGTTGTTGGCTGCGGTCATTTTTTCGACGGTACGCCCAGAAGTTCCAGCCGGTGGCCGATCAGCCGATAGCCCAGACGGGCGGCGATCCTTTCTTGCAAGGCTTCAATCTCGGGGTCGACGAATTCGATGACCTGACCCGAGTTCACGTCGATCAGGTGGTCGTGGTGGTCACGTTCGGCATCTTCATAGCGCGCCCGGCCGTCGCCGAATTCGTGCCGGTCCAGAAGGCCCGCCTCTTCGAACAGCTTCACCGTGCGGTAGACGGTGGCCAGCGAGATGCGCGGGTCCAGCTTGAGGGCGCGGGCGTGGAGTTCCTCGACATCGGGGTGATCTTCCGCCTCGCCCACCACGCGGGCCACGATGCGGCGCTGGTCGGTCATGCGCAGGCCCTTGGCCACGCTGCGGGTGATGATGTCGGCCATGGCGGCTCCTGATGTTCGCAATGGCTTTATTTCATAGTGCCTGATCCTGCCAGAGGTTTGATGGCTTGACCATCGCGGTCGGGCGGCGAAAGGGTGGCGGCGCAAAATGGGGGCTGCGATGCGCAAGGACAGGTTGGACGGGGTGGGGATTGCCACGCTTTTGGCGGTTGCGGGGGTTCTGGCGCTCAACCAGATCGTGATCAAGCTGGCCGACAAGGGCCTGCAACCGGTGTTCTTTGCGGGCGCACGCTCGGCCCTGGCGGTGGTGTTTGTCGGCGGCTGGTTGTGGTATCGCGGGCTTCTGGGCCGGATCAAATGGGCCGATCTGGGGCCGGGCCTGCTGATCGGCACGGTCTTTGCGGTGGAGTTCCTTGGCCTGTTCACCGCGCTCGATCTGACCTCGGTCGGGCATTCGGCGCTGATCATGTATTCGATGCCGGTCTGGATGGGGATTGCCGCGCATTTTTTCCTGCCCGGCGAGCGCGCCACACCGATCAAGGCCCTGGGCCTGACCTTGGCCTTTGCGGGCACCGCTTGGGCCATCACCTCACGCGGCGGGTCGGGGCAGGTCAGCTGGCTGGGCGATTTCTGCGCGCTGATCGCGGCTTGGGGCTGGGCGGGGACCGCGATGATCGCGCGCACCACACGCCTGCGCGACGCAGGGCCAGAGGCGCAGCTGTTCTGGATGGTTCTGGTGTCGGCCCCGATTCTGCTGGCCGTGGCGCCATTCTTCGGCCCGCTGATCCGGGACGTCAGCCCGATGGACGGGGTCTGGCTGCTGTTTCAGGCCGGGATCGTGGTCGCGGGGGGCTTTATCACCTGGCTGTGGCTGCTGTCGGTCTATCCGGCCTCGACCGTGGCGTCATTTTCCTTCCTGACGCCGATCCTGTCGATTCTTCTGGGCCATGTGGTCTTTGGTGAGTCGCTGTCCTTCACGCTCGTCGGGGCGGCGGCGCTTGTGTCGGTGGGGATTATCCTCATCAACCGCAGGGCGAGGTGACGGGCCAGAATCAACGCCGCCTTGCGCGGTGATCTTCGCACGCAAACTTATCCTTTGCTGCCAAATAGGCCCCCCGCTTGGCAATTCAGCCAAGTGTCCACAGCCTGCGCGGTTTCATCCACCTCTTTGTCCACAGGCCGATGCCGCACTGCAAAAACGCCACACCTAGACACGCCTTTAGCGTCAAGCACAAAATATAGGGTGGAAATGTAAAATTTCCGTTGCTGGCCCCCAACTCTGGTGTCAGTTTGCAGGGGTCGGGGCCAAGCCGGGAAACAGGATGTGCGCCGACGGGGACAGGACAAGCTGAACGGAAATCCTCATGGAAGAGGGACGCGCCCGGGGATGGAGCGCGACTGTTTTGGTGTGACCTTGCCTTGGGACGTAAAAAACAAGGAGCGATGGGGCACATGAAGATCGAGCGGAAATTCACGACGGCGGACACCGGTGCCTATGGCGCTTTGGCGTTTCAATTGACCACATCCGAGATCCGCAATCCCGATGGCAAGATTGTCTTTCGCAACGAAGCCGTAGAGGTCCCCGAGGGCTGGAGCCAGGTCGCGGCCGACGTGCTCGCCCAGAAGTATTTCCGCAAGGCCGGGATTCCGGCGGTGACCAAGCGTGTCTCTGAGAAGGGCGTGCCGCGCTTCTTGTGGCGCCATGTGCCGGATGTCGAGGCGCTGGAGCAGTTGCCCTCTGACAAGCGCTATGTCGGTGAAACCTCGGCCAAGCAGGTGTTTGACCGGCTGGCGGGGGCATGGACATACTGGGGTTGGAAGGGTGGCTATTTCACCACCGAAGCTGATGCCAAGGCCTATCACGACGAGATGCGCTTCATGCTGGCCCGTCAGATGGCAGCGCCGAACAGCCCGCAGTGGTTCAACACCGGGCTGCACTGGGCTTACGGCATCGATGGGCCGTCGCAGGGCCATTACTACGTCGATTATCAATCTAAGGTGCTGACCAAGTCCGAGTCCGCCTATGAACACCCGCAGCCGCATGCCTGCTTCATCCAGTCGGTGCGCGATGATCTGGTGGGTGACGGCGGCATCATGGACCTGTGGGTCCGTGAGGCGCGTCTGTTCAAGTATGGCTCGGGCACCGGCACCAACTTCTCCAGCCTGCGTGGCGAGGGGGAGAAGCTGTCGGGCGGCGGTAAGTCGTCGGGCCTGATGGGGTTCCTGAAGATCGGGGACCGGGCGGCGGGGGCGATCAAGTCGGGTGGCACCACGCGTCGCGCGGCCAAGATGGTGATCTGCGATATGGATCACCCTGATGTGGAAGCCTTCATCAACTGGAAGGTGATCGAAGAGCAGAAGGTGGCTTCGCTGGTCGCAGGCTCCAAGTCGCACGAAGCGCGGCTGAACGAGATTTTCACGGCGATCCGGACTTGGGACGGTTCATCCGAGGACTCGGTCGATCCGGCAAAGAACCCTGCGCTGAAGGCCGCGATCAAGGCCGCCAAGAAGGCGATGATCCCGGACACCTACACCTTCCGCATCCTGCAATATGCCAAGCAGGGCTTCACGAGCATTGAATTCCCGACCTACGACACAGACTGGGATTCGGAAGCCTACATGACAGTGTCGGGTCAGAACTCGAACAACTCGGTCCGCGTGACGGACGCTTTCCTGCGCGCGGTCAAGGAAGACTTGCCTTGGGAACTGATCCGCCGCACGGATGGCAAGGTCGCCAAGACGATTTCCGCCCGTGAGCTTTGGGACCAGATCGGCCACGCCGCCTGGGCCTGCGCCGACCCGGGCATCCAGTTCCATGACACCGTCAACGCCTGGCACACCTGCCCGGAGGATGGCCCGATCCGCGGATCGAACCCCTGCTCGGAATACATGTTCCTTGACGATACGGCCTGCAACCTCGCCTCGATGAACCTGCTGACCTTCCAGAAGAACGCCAAGTTTGACGCGGAAGCCTATATCCACGCGACGCGTCTGTGGACGATCACGCTGGAAATCTCGGTGATGATGGCGCAGTTTCCGTCCAAGGAAATCGCGCAACTGTCCTATGACTTCCGGACCCTTGGACTTGGCTATGCCAACATCGGTGGTTTGCTGATGAACATGGGGCTTGGCTACGACTCCAAGGAAGGCCGGGCGCTGTGTGGGGCCTTGACCGCGCTGATGACCGGGATTTCCTATGCGACCTCGGCCGAGATGGCCAAGGAACTGGGCGCTTTCCCGTCCTATCAACGCAATGCCCAGCATATGCTGCGCGTGATCCGCAACCACCGGGCGGCGGCGCATGGCACGGGGGCCTATGAAGGGCTGAACGTCGATCCGGTCACACTGGATCACCGCAACTGCCCTGACCAGACGCTGGTTGCCTTGGCCAAATCGGCTTGGGACGAGGCTTTGGCCTTGGGCGAGGCGCATGGCTTCCGCAATGCCCAGACCACGGTGATTGCGCCAACCGGCACCATCGGTCTGGTGATGGACTGCGACACCACCGGCATCGAGCCGGACTTCGCCTTGGTCAAGTTCAAGAAGCTGGCCGGGGGCGGCTACTTCAAGATCATCAACCAGTCGGTTCCGGGCGCGTTGGAGACCCTTGGGTATCCGAGCCATCAAATTGCCGAGATGGTGGCCTATGCGGTCGGCCACGGCTCCATCGCGCAGGCGCCAGCAATCAACCACACGTCGCTGGTGGGGCATGGCTTCGGTGCGCGTGAGATTGAAAAGATCGAAGCTGCCTTGCCGACCGCCTTCGACATCCGCTTCGTCTTCAACCAGTGGACGCTGGGCGAGGATTTCTGCAAGGGCACCTTGGGTATTCCGGTGGACAAGCTGTCGGACCCGACCTTTGATCTTCTGCGCCACCTTGGCTTCACCAAGGCGCAGATCGACGCCTGCAACGACCACGTCTGCGGGACAATGACGCTGGAAGGTGCGCCGTTCCTGAAACAGCACCACTACAACGTCTTCGATTGCGCCAATCCCTGCGGCAAGAAGGGCAAGCGGTATCTGTCGGTGGAAAGCCACATCTACATGATGGCCGCGGCGCAGTCCTTCATCTCGGGGGCGATTTCCAAGACGATCAACATGCCGAACTCGGCCACCATTGCCGAGACTTTGGCGGCCTATGAACTGTCGCACAGCTTGGGGATCAAGGCCAACGCGCTGTACCGTGACGGGTCGAAGTTGAGCCAACCGCTGGCCTCGGCGCTGATCGAGGATGATGAGGAAGCCGAAGAAATCCTGACCTCCGGCTCCAATCAGGAAAAGGCGGCGGTGATTGCCGAGAAGATCGTCGAGAAGATCATCATCAAGGAAATCATCCGCACCAACCGCGAAAAGCTGCCGGAACGTCGCAAGGGCTACACGCAAAAGGCCATCGTCGGCGGCCACAAGGTCTATCTTCGGACCGGCGAATATGGCGACGGGCGTCTGGGCGAGATTTTCATCGACATGCACAAGGAAGGTGCGGGCTTCCGCGCCATGATGAACAACTTCGCCATCGCGATCTCTGTCGGGCTGCAATATGGCGTGCCCTTGGAAGAGTATGTGGAGGCCTTCACCTTCACCCGCTTTGAACCGGCCGGCATGGTGCAGGGCAACGACTCGGTCAAGAACGCCACGTCGATCCTGGACTACATCTTCCGCGAACTGGCGATCAGCTACCTGGACCGCACAGACCTCGCGCATGTCAAACCCACGGGCCATAGCTTCGACGATCTGGGCCGCGGCGATGACGAGGGCAAGCGCAACATCTCGGAGGTCTCTGACTCGGCGGCGACCCGGGGCCTTGAGGTGATCAAGCAGATCTCTTCGACCGGCTATCTGCGCAAGCGCGTGCCGCAGGATCTGGTGGTGATGCAGGGTGGCATGGGCATGACCGGCTTCACCGGCATGGGGCTGGCCGGCGACACGGCAAGCGCCTTGCAGATGCTGATCCCGGAAAGCACCCGCACCACTGGTGCCACGGCGCTGGCCTCTGGCACCGTCAGCATGGATCAGCGCACCAAAGCCAAGATGCAAGGCTACGAGGGCGACCCCTGCGGCGAGTGCGGCAACTACACGCTGGTGCGCAACGGCACCTGCATGAAGTGCAACACCTGCGGCGGCACGAGCGGCTGCAGCTGAAGCGCGACGACGGTTGTTGTAGGTAGGGGCAATGATGCTCCCAAATCGGGGCACTATCGTCCCAAGTGGGGGCAAAGCGTGTCCCGAAGCATAAAATGACGAAAAAATGCCTGCGCAAGCGAAGCGCGCAGGCATTTTCTTTAAAAGCAACGGAAGCAGAAAAGTCAGAGACGGCCCAAAGCTGCCGGTCGTCATCGCCACATGCTGCGAAGCGGCGCACCCCAAAGCGGCCATCTAAGCGACATCTCAGGTTTCCCGCTTGACGGCACGAGTCATCAAAAAGTCCTGATGCATGGCGTTGGCCGAGAAGGATCGGCTGATCAGTTCCCCCGCCTCCGCTCGCAACTGGGCGAGCTTGTCGGACTGACCCGAAAGCCCGGCAACAAGGCGCTTCAGGGGCCCGAAGGAGGTTTCCATGAACGCCAGCACATGCTCTGGGCTTAGCGCCGGAGACACCATGACGCCGCGCCCGAACCTGACATCAGTGACCGCATCGCCAAGCCTTGCGCGGACTATGTTCGCATCCCCCCAAAGCACCGGGGGCGCTGGGGTGGGGGCGCCGACGGGCGGTTGGGGCATGTACTTCCCCAGCATTGCAAACATCTGACCCGTGCCATGTTCGGGCGGCCAGGTCGAGAAGGCGATGCGCCCACCAGGCTTCAGCACTCGCAGCATTTCTGCCAGCGCCACATCCGGACGCGGCGCAAAGATGTGCCCGAACTGGCTGAGCACGACGTCGAAGGTACGGTCGGCATAGGGCAGGGCTTCAGCGTCTCCTTCGGTAAACGTGATGTCGAGTTTCGCGATCAGGGCGTGTTCTCGGGCACGGGCAAGCAGCGCGGGCGTTAGGTCCAATCCACTGACCTTCGCCCCGAGTCGCGCTGCGGTGACCGCGACCACACCGGAGCCACAGCCTACGTCAAGCACAGTCTGCGCGGGTTGTACCCCGGCAAACTTGACAAGATCCGCTGCCGGTTGTGTCGTGGCCCCTTCGTTGAGGGCGAAGTCTTCCCAAACCTCGCGCTGAGCGGATTTGAATTGCAAGAACGGGTCGGGGGTTTGAGCATGTGTGTCCATCGGATGCATTCCTTTTGGCTGAATCTGTGGGGAGGGTGGACGGATCAAGCCGCCGAGTATTCGCGCCGTTCTGGCGCAGCTACGCCGCTTCGTCCCGCCATCTGGGCCCCGTGTCCCTTGCGCCACATCGCATCTTCGATCGAAATGGACGGGTTCTGCGCAACCGGCAATGCCATCTGGCGATCCCAATTGTCGAAGTTGTACCCGCGGTAGAACAGTGTCGCATTGAAGCTGACAAAGGCCTTGAGGCGGTTGCCCAAGCTCTGCTTGGCGAACGGCATGGCCGCGTAACGCCGGGCCGTCGTCTCGAAGCTTTCTGCTGAGGTACCCGTCAATTCCTCGACCACGTCGGTCACGCCGCCCTCGAATTCGAAGGTACCCTGACGCATATCCTGCATGTAGAACCGAAATGCGCTGATTTCATAGGGGTCGATGCCTTGTTGCCGGGCAACCTTGCCCATCATCCAGATCGGCAGGTTGACCGGTCTGACCCCGTGCCCCACCACTTTGGCAACGATCGCCGCCATGTCGCGGGCGTCCATCAACCTCGGACCCGTCGGACGGTAGCTTTTGCCGGCGTGGCGCTGTGGGCCTTCAGATAGAAGCACAGCTGCAACACGTGCCATGTCCTCGTTTGACACAGGCGCTGCACGGCCATCGCCGGACAGCACGGGATAGATACCCATCAATGCTGCCATGTCGATGGTGCGCAGGAAGTTGTGGGCGAACATGCCGGGGTTGAAGATGGTATGCGCTACGCCTGGGATCATCGCAAAGCTTTGATCCACGAGCCAGGTCTGCCGTGTCATCAAGGCGGGATGGGCGCGATGCGAGGTCCATTGGCTCATCTGGACGATATGTTCCAGCTTGGCCTCCCGGGAGGCGACGGCAAAGGCAACGGCGCTTTGGATCATATAGGGCCGGATCGGCGGCAGGTAGAAGGCGCGTTGCGTACCCTTCAGGGCATCTAACACTTGATCCGGGTCATAAAGGTCGCCCGTGACAACCTCGACCCCCAGTTTTTCCAACCTCTGGCTGCGTGCATCGCGTTGCCGCACCATGGCGCGGACCGGATGACCCTTGGCCATAAGTTCGGCCGCAAGCGGTCCGCCAACACCGCCGGTCGCGCCGGTCAAAAGAATTTTGGGCATGACCATCATGACTGCTCCTGCTGTTCTTTGGGGATGTGATTTGAGCCGGCGTCCCATGCCGCCAGCCGTGCTTCCAGGCCGGAGACTCGCCCTTCGACCGATCCATGGGCCGCCTCCAAAATGGCATCGAGCGCCGTAAAGAGAGCGATCAGCCTGTTCCAGAGTGACAGGGGTGCAGTTTTCATGGCCAGGATTCCGTATTTAAGATTATGTACATCATCTTATTGTCGCATTGCTAAGATGTCAATCATCACCTAAACTGAAATGGCAAGACGTTGGAGAGGTTCGATGCGCCAATCGCGAGAGGTTAAAGCCGAGACTCATCAGACGGTTATCAAGGCCGCATCGCATCTGTTCCGCGAACGCGGCATCGAAAGCACCAGCGTCGGCGATGTGATGAAGGCGGCGGACAAAACTCATGGCGGCTTTTATCGCCACTTCGACTCAAAGGAATCGCTGTTGATCGCGGCCTTGGAGGATGCTTTCGCCGACATGCTTGACATGATGCAGGACGGATTTGTGCAGACGCCCCGGGCCGAAGCGCTGCCGCAGTTCATGTCCCATTATCTCTCGCCAAGGATGGTCGGGGATGTTGGCGGCGGATGCCCCGTGGCGGCCCTGTCCGGCGACGCCCTGCGCAGCACCGGGTCGGTGCGGCAGGTCTTTGGAACTGGCGTCAGAAAAATGATCGAAAGCCTCGCAGCCACACTGGATGGATCGCCGGAAGATCGGCTGCAGAAGGCAACGCAGACCTTCTGCATGGCCGCAGGCGCCCTGATGATCGCGCGTGGCAGCGACCCCGAGACGGCCGGGACAGTACTGAAAGCGGTTCGACCGGGCGCTTGAGGATACGTTTCCGGAACATGTGGATCATGGGCCGAGCGAGAGACTTGAATCGCGCCCAGAAAAGGCACCGCCACCGACGAACAGGCAAAGGGTCCGATTGGGCTACGCCATTTGCTTCAGCCAGCGACGGCAAGAAGGATATGAGGTTTCACGAAAGCCATTCGGCCGGCAGTTCCACCAGAGCGTCCTGAAGCTTGCCTGCCAAAGTGGGCAAGGAAAACGCAGACAGCGTGTCGTTTGCTTGCGCCCCGCCAACTGTCCCGCATTTTCCGGCAATCTGTCCCTTCCCATTTGACAGGACCATGACCCAAGTGGTGCACATGCCTGTGGAGAGCGCCGATGCTACGATTTCTGATTGCGCGCCGCGAGCGCCTGATTGACTGGCTCGACGTGACCGGTGCCGATGACGCATTCCGTCGCAAGCAGGCGGCAAAGTACAAGGCCAAGTCGGATGCGATCCCCGAAAGAGCCGATACGCAGGCAACGCGAAAGGACGAAGCATGACGGACACCATCGACTGGTCGCGCGACACCATTCTGGCCAAGCGCGACACCTATTTTGCGGCCACGCAGCGCGCCTTTGTGCCCTATCAGAACCCGCTGATCATCAAGCGCGGTTTCATGCAGCATGTCTGGGACGAGGACGGCAACCGCTTGACCGACCTTCTGGGTATGAACCTGTGCATCTCGGTCGGGCATTCGCATCCGAAGGTGGTCGAGGCTGTGAAGGCGCAGGTCGAACAGCTGACCCATTGCACCACGATGTTCCACCATCCGGTGCCCGCCCTTCTGGCCGAGGAATTGGCGGCGACCATGCCCAAGGGCCATGACTGGGTGGTGCATTTCACCAACTCGGGCACCGAGGCGATTGATCTGGCCTTGATGATGGCGCGTATCGCTACGCGCAATCAGGATGTGATCGCCCTGCGCAATGCCTATCACGGGGCCACCTATGGCGCGCAATCGGTGACGGGGGTGCGCAATTTCCGCCACAACACCGGGCTTTTGTCCAACATCAGCTTTGCTGCCGAACCCAACACCTATCGCGGCATCTTTGGCGACAACATGCAGGCCTATCTCGATGATCTGGACCGCACGATCGCCTATACCACCTCGGGCCATCTGGCGGGGATGATCCTTGAACCGGTGCAGGGCTATGGCGGGATCGTTGTCCTGCCTGACGGTTACATCAAAGGCGCCGCCGAACGGGTGCGGGCCTGCGGCGGGTTGCTGATCGTGGACGAGGTGCAATCGGGCTTCGGCAAGACCGGCGAGGCGATGTGGGGGTTTGAGGCGCATGGCGTGGTGCCCGATATCGTCGTCATGGCCAAGGGCATCGGCAACGGCATTCCCTTGGGCGCTGTCGTGGCACGGCGCGAGGTGGCCGAACACATGGCGCAGAAGTTCATCTTCCACACCTACGGCGCCAACCCGATGGCTTGTGCCGCCGGCCGCGCCGTGCTGCAGGTGATCCGCGACGATGATATGATCGCCAACGCCGCCCGTGTTGGGGCGGTGCTGAAGTCCCACATGGAAGACCTGATGCAGCGTTACCCAGTGATCGGAAACGTGCGGGGCAAGGGCTTCATGATGGCGATGGAGATGGTCAAAGATCGCCAGACACGAGAACCCGATCCCGAAGCGACCGCCCGCATATTCGAGGAAACCCGCAACGCCGGGCTGATCATGTCCAAATCCGGCACCTTCAAGAACGTGCTGCGCATGACCCCGCCGCTTTGTGTGCAGATGTCCGATGTGCCGCAGATCGTCGAAGCGCTGGAGCGCGCCTTTGCCATGGCCAAGGCATGACACTGCCCCAACATGCCGACGTGGTCATCATCGGTGGCGGGGTGATTGGTACCTCTATCGCCTATCATCTTGGCAAGATCGGCGTTACCGACACCGTGCTGCTGGAGCGTCACCGACTGACCAGCGGCACGACGTGGCACGCGGCCGGTCTGGTCGGCCAGTTGCGGCAAAGCCGGAACTTGACGGAGCTGGCGCAATATTCGGCCGAGCTTTTCGCCGGGCTGGAGGCAGAGACCGGTCAGGCCACCGGATTTCGGCAGAATGGGGCCATCTCCATCGCCCTGACCGAAGCCCGGATGGAGGAGTTGCGGCGCGGCGCTTCGATGGGGCGCAACTTCGGGCTGCAGGTGGACCTGCTGTCAAAGGGCGATGTGGCCAGCCGCTTGCCGCATTTTGCGATGGACGGCGTTGTGGGCGGCATTTTCCTGCCCAAGGATGGCACGATCAACCCCACCGACCTGACGCAAGCCTATGCAGCGGGCGCGCGAAAGGCCGGGGTGCGCCTGCGCGAAGGCGTCACCGTGCGGCGGATTATGGTCGAAGGCGGCCGCGCCGTGGGGGTGGAAACCGATGCCGGAACGATCCGTTGCGACAAACTGGTCATCGCGGCTGGCATGTGGTCACAGCAACTGGCGCGCAGCGTGGGTGTTCATATCCCTCTGCACGCGGTGGAGCATTTCTATGCTGTGACGGAACCGCTGCCGGACCTGCCACGCGACATGCCCTTCGTACGAGTGTTCGACGAATACGCCTACTACAAGGAAGATGCGGGCAAGTTGCTGATTGGTGCGTTTGAACCTGTTGCCAAACCCTGGGGCCAGCCCGGTGTGGCCGATGACCATGCCTTCGTCACCTTGCCCGAGGATGTTGACCATTTCGTCCCCATTCTCGAATCCGCCGTGAAACGGATGCCGATGCTGGAAACCGCAGGCATCTCGCTGTTCTTCAACGGGCCGGAGAGCTTCACCCCTGACGGGCGGTATTACCTGGGCGAGGTGCCCGAAGTGCAAAACCTGTTCGTGGCGGCTGGCTTCAACTCGATAGGCATCATGTCGTCGGGCGGGGCCGGGCTGGTCCTGTCGCAATGGATTCGCGACGGTCATCCTCCGGTGGACGTGAACGGCATGGACATCCGCCGCATCCACCCGTTCCAATCCAACCGCCGCTACCTGGCCGACCGCAGCCGCGAGACGGTCGGCCTCGTCTACGCAATGCATTGGCCCTATCGCCAGCACCAGACCGCCCGCCACGTCCGCAAGTCGCCGTTCCACGACCGGCTCGCCGATCTGGGCGCAGTCTTCGGCGAATTCCTTGGTTGGGAACGCCCGAACTGGTTCGCCCTCAAGGGCCAGACGCCCGACTATGAGTATTCTTACGGTCGACAAAACTGGTGGCCGAATGCCGAGCATGAGGCGAAATCCATGGCCAAGGATTGCGCCCTCTTTGACCTGTCGTCCTATGCCAAGTTTCTGGTGCAGGGCCGCGACAGTCTGGCCGTTCTGAACCACATCTGCGCCAATCAGATTGACGTCGCACCGGGGCGGATCGTCTATACCCAATGGCTGAACGAGCGCGGCGGGATCGAGGCGGACGTCACCGTCACCCGGCTGGACACCACCAGCTTCATGGTGGTGACGGGCGCGGGCGGTCAGACCCGCGACCTCGCGTGGCTGCGCCGCCATATCCCGCCGGAAGCCCTGTGCATCGCGACCGACATCACCTCGGGCTTGCCGATGCTGGCGCTGATGGGGCCGAAGTCGCGCGCCTTGCTGGAGGAGGTCAGCGGAGAAGACCTGTCGGACGCCGCCTTCCCCTTCGGCAGCTCGCGTGAAATCGAGTTGGGCTACGCCCGCGTCCGCGCAAGCCGCATCACCTATGTGGGCGAGTTGGGGTATGAGATCTACATCCCCGCTGAGTTCGCCCTGCATGTGTTTGACGCGCTGTGGAAGGCCGGAGCGGATCACGGGCTGACGCCAGCCGGGTTCCACACCTGGAACAACTGCCGTATCGAAAAGGGGTATCGCCATTGGGGCCACGATATTGGCGACGAGGATACTCCGGCCGAGGCGGGCCTTGGCTTCGCCGTGGCGATGGCAAAGCCTTCCTTCATCGGGCGAAGGGCTGTCCTTGACCAGAAGGCAATGGGCGCGCCGTGCAAAAGGATGATCAACCTTGCACTGGCCACGACGGGCGAGGATGCACCGCTGATGTACCACGAAGAACCCATCCTGCGCGACGGCGTGATCGTCGGCTCTGTCACCTCGGGGGCTTGGGGCCACCGAGTCGATCTGTCGCTGGCGATGGGATATGTGGCGGCGTCGCATCCCGTAACCGCCGAATGGCTGCGGGACGGCCAGTGGGAGGTTGAGATTGCCTGCCATCGCCACGCGGCACGGGTGCAGTTTGCCCCGTTCTACGACCCCGAACGGAGTCGGCTTTAAGCAGGAAGCCATCCGGGGCGGGATACAGTGCTGCCGTGGTTCCATGCTTGGGGTGCCAAGAAAGATCAGGGGGCCGCGATGGCGGCCTCGGCACCGATCAACCGCACGCCCTCGTCGATCTGCGGGCCGTCCACCATGGCCGTGGCCAGTCGGAAGGATCGACCCTGATCGCCCTGCATGTAAAACGTGCGCCCGTCATCGACGATGACCCCGCGCTTCAGCAGGTTCTGGCAAAATACGGTGGCGTCAAACTCCGGCTTGCCGGTCAGCCAAAACGAGGTGCCGCCGCTGGATTGCACGTCAAATCCGGGCAAATGCGCCCGAAGTGCTGTGTCCATCCGCAGCCAGCGGTCTTGCCTGCGCCGAACCAGCTTACGCAAATGGGTGTCGTAATACCCAAGCTGCAAGAACAGCGCCAAGGTTTCCTGCAAGAGGGTCGGCGCGTGCCGCAGCATGGCCCGGCGGATCGCCCGGGCCTCGCGGATTATGGTGCGATGCGCCACAATGAAACCAAGGCGCAGACCCGGCGACAGGGTCTTGGACATGCTGCCGACGTAGATCACCCGCCCCTCGGTATCGATCGCGCGCAAGGTGGGCGACGGACGCCCGGCACTTTCCATTTCAGCTTCGTAATCATCTTCAAGGATCAGAAACCGCCGCTGGGACGCTGCGCGCAACAGGGCAAGCCGTCGCTCCAGCGTCATGGTGATCGAGGTCGGAAACTGGTGGCTGGGTGTCACATAGGCCAACTTGCAGTCTGGCGGCAGGTCGTCAACCACCAGCCCCCTTTGATCAACCCGCACCGGCGCCATCTGGTTTCCCGTCAGGGCAAAGGCATTGCGCGCATCCGGAAAGCCGGGGTCCTCCATGGCAACCACGCCCGCCTGAGGCCGCAACAACAGACCAATGATGCACAGCGCGTTTTGCGCGCCCAAGGTGATCATCACCTCTTCTTCATCCGCAGCGATCCCGCGGTAGGTCAACAACCGCTGCCGCAACTGTTCGATCAGATGCAGGCTGTCATCCTCGATCGAATCCCGCGTCCAGTCGGACACGGTCTTGCGGCCATGGGCCAGCCGTGAACATTCCCGCCACGCATCAATGGGAAAAAACTTCGAGTCGGTTTGATTGTAAACAAAGGGATAAGGATACGTCTGCCAGTCGGCAGGATGGCGCACCCGCCGCAGCGCGGAGGGCAACACTTCCATCGCAGGCATGGGAGAGGGGGCGATATCGCGGTTACCGCCACCGTCAGCCGGCGCAGCGACGCCAGCTTCGGTTTTGGAGATGTAGTAACCGGACCGATCGCGCGCCTCGATCAGCCCAAGATCGACCAGCCGACTGAAGGCTGCAAACACGGTGTTGCGCGATACGCCAAGCTGCTGGGCCAGCTCTCGGCAGGACGGCAGGGCCAAGTCCGGAGGCAGGGCCGAGCGCGCTATGGCAGAGCTGACCACCTCGCAGATCTGGTCGCGCAAGGTGAGCCGAGACCCGCGCGGCAATCGGAACACCGGCATTGTCGCAGTCATCATCGCTCCTCCCTTTTGCCATTCCTTCCACGTTTAATCTCGGCCCCCCCCATGGCAAGCGCATAAGGTGCATCTGTCACAAACATATCCACCATCTGTCCCTTTCAATGCAGCTCCCGGTGCCGTCTGGATGGATGCGGCACCGGTTTGGCCGATTGGGAGTTCGACAGATGGACGAAGCACAGGTTGTCATCATTGGCGGCGGGGCGATGGGTGTGTCACTGCTGTATCATCTGACGAAGCTGGGCTGGACCGATGCAGTGCTTGTTGAGAAGAATGACCTGACGCATGGCTCCACATGGCATGCAGCGGGGCTTTGCACGCACTTCTCGCACAATCCCACAATCCAGATGATGCGCGCCACATCAGTGCGGATGTACCGCGACATCTTGCCGGAGGAATCGGGCGACACTTGCGGCTTTCACCGCTGTGGCGCGATGCGCGTCACCCGCAGCGCCGACCGGATGGCCGAATTTGCCCATGTGGCGGGCTTGTCGCGGTTTACGGGGTTTGACCTGCGCGTGATCACCCCCGAAGAGATTTCGGTACTGCACCCCTTGGCGCAGATCGATGGGCTGATCGGCGGAATTTACGAACCGGACGACGGGCATGTGGACCCATCGCTGGCCACGCATGCCATGGCCAAGGTCGCCCGCCGCAATGGCGGTACGATCCGTCGCAACACTCCGGTCCTGTCGATCACGCGCGACGCAGACCGTTGGCTGGTCGAAACCGCCGAGGGGGTGATCCGCACCCGGCATGTGGTGAACGCTGCAGGCACTTGGGGCTGGGAGATCGGGCGGATGATAGGGTTGAACATCCCATCCGTGCCAATGCTGCATCAATATCTTGTCACCGATACCATTGCCGAGGTTGCAGACCGCACTGCCGCCGGTCTGCCGGAACTGCCCATCATCCGCGACCCCGAGGAAAGCTGGTACGTGCGGCAAGAGCGTGACGGATTGATCCTTGGTCCCTATGAACGGTCCGCCTCACCTTGGTCGATCGACGGCGTTCCGCCCGAATTCGGGGCAGAACTGCTTCCCCCCGATCTGGACCGCATCGCGCCCATCATCGAGGCGGCAATGGCGCGTATCCCGGCCCTTGGCACAGGCGGCATCAAGACCGTGGTCAACGGGCCGATCACCTATACCCCGGACGCCAATCCCCTGATCGGTCCGGCCTTTGGCCTCGACAACGCCTGGCTGCTGACTGGCTCGTCGATGGGCGTGATGGAGGGCGGCGGTGCTGGTTGGTTCCTTGCCCATTGGATGACGCATGGCGCGCCGCCCATGGATGCAAATGCCGTCGACAGCCGCCGCTTTGGGGCTTGGGCCGACCGCGGCTACCGCGTGGAAAAAGCGGTCGAGGCTTACGGGCTGCAATTCGGGATCCATTACCCGCATGAAGAACGGCCCGCCGCGCGCGACCGCCGCATGACGCCGTTGCATGATCTGCTCTTGGACCGTGGTGCGGTGATGGGGGTGGCGCATGGCTGGGAACGGCCAAACTGGTTTTCCGACCAAGCCGGAGATGTCTCGGTTCCTGGTTTTGGTCAGCCCGACTGGACAGCCCATGTCGCACGCGAGGTGACAGCCACCACAACTGCGATCGGGGTTTGTGACATGTCGATCTTGTCCAAATTTGAAGTCTCCGGGCCTGACGCGCGCCGCTTTGTGGAGACCTTGGGAAGCAATGCCTGTCCGCGCCCCGGACGCATCACCTTGACCTATGCCCTGACACCGGCTGGGGGCGTGCAATCGGAATTTACCGTCACCATGTTGTCGGAAACGATGGCCTACCTGACCAGCGCCGCCGCTGCTGAAGAAATCGACCATGATCTTTTGCGCCGCCATGCGCAGGGCTTGGAGGTGACGCTGCGCAATGTGACCGACGGCTTCGGGGTCATCGCGGTGATGGGGCCGCGGGCTCGGACCCTGCTGGCGCGGTTGACGGCGGCGGATCTGTCAAATGCCGCCTTCCCTTGGCTTTCCGCACGCGCCCTGACCGTCGCAGGGGTTGGCGTGCATGCGCTGCGTCTGTCCTACATCGGGGAACTGGGGTGGGAACTGCATATTCCCGCCCGCGATACCGCTGCAGTGTTTCTGGCCATCGAAGCGGCGGGCAGCGATCTGGGGCTGACGCTTCTGGGGGCCTTTGCCGTTAATTCAATGCGGCTTGAAAAGGGCTATCGCGGCTGGGGCAGCGATCTGACGACAGAACGCACACCAGATGAGGCAGGCCTGTCAACCATGGTCCGCACCGAGGGCCGGGATTTCCCCGGCAAGGCCGCGCTGTGTGACCGCCGTACCCGCGACGACCGTTGGTGCTTGGCGTTGATCCAGATCGCGGGCACCGACACCTCACCGTTCTTCGGTCACCCCGTGCTGGTGGACGGGCAGCCCGTCGGGATCGTGACGTCGGGTGGCCATGGGTTCCGAACTGGGGCAACCTTGGCGCTGGCCTATCTGCGGATGGCCAGGCCTCCGGACACCTTGTGGGTCACCATCTTGGGTCGCGACTATCCCGCACGCACGCTGCATTGCGCCCCCTTCGACGCCGACAACAGCCGCGTCAAGTCCGACGCGAAATGAAAGTGGGAAGCTTTCAGTTTGCAACCCTTCAGAGTTATGGTCATGGCGCGCATCGGCGGGACAGATGAGTTGATACGTCTTGCAACGGAAAAAGACGTGACGGCGGTCAAAGATTGCGCACAACAGGTGACTTGGCCCCCGGAAGTTCCCTCAGTCTGATGTAGCGTCTGCCCAACCTGAAGGAGCAGATGAGATGAGGAAAGGTCGTTTCACCGAGGCGCAGATTATCGGGATGATCAAAGAGCAGGAGGCTGGCTTGCCGACGGCTGAGCTGTGCCGCAAGCATGGCCTCAGCCCGGCGACGTTCTCCAAGCTGAAGGCCAAGTATGGCGGGATGGACCTGTCGGACACCAAACGCCTGAAGCAGCTTGAGAAGGAGAACGCCAAGCTGAAGCGCCTGGTGGCGGATGTCATGCTCGACAACGTGGTCCTGAAAGACCTGCTGGG
>NZ_CBBQHX010000004.1:0-216109 GCF_964946895.1 Stagnihabitans sp.
TCGATCGCCAGATCAATCGCGCCCAGATCCATCGCCACGATCCGCCCGGCACCGATGTTGGTATGCCCAACCTCGGAATTCCCCATCTGCCCCGTCGGCAACCCGACCTGAGGCCCGAAGGTCGTCAGTGTCGAATGCGGGCACTCTGCCCAGATCCGGTTGAAATTCGGCACTTTTGCCTGCGCAGGGGCCGAAACCGCCGGATTGGCGCCGATCCCCCAGCCATCCAGAATGCACAGAACAACGGGCTTTTTTGCGGTCATGGGTCAGGCCTTTCGCAGGGTCCCCCTGCTTTTACGTGGCAAAATCGGGTGCCGCAACACTCTGCGCACCGCGGGCAGGCTCATGGGGTTTTTCGCAGAAAAATCGGCGCAGATCATGCCCGATGATAGGGTCCGCCGCCCAAAATCGTTGCCGCGCGGTACAACTGCTCCGCCAGCATCACCCGCACCAGCATATGTGGCCAGACCATCGCGCCAAAACTGACCGAGGCATCCGCCTTGGCCCGCAGCGACGGGTCAATCCCGTCCGCTCCGCCAATTACGAACGCCACATCCTGCCGCCCGCCATCGCGCCACTTCGCCAGCATCCCGGCAAACTCCGGCGACGACATCACCTTGCCGCGTTCATCCAGCGTCACCAGAACCGCGCCCGAGGGCACCGCCCGCGCCAGAAGCTCGGCTTCCGCGCCCATGCCAAGGTTCTTCTTGTCCTCGACCTCATGTTGCAAAACCGGGCCAAGCCCCAAGGGCCGCCCGGTTCTGTCAAATCGCAAGACATAGTCATCCACCAGATCGCGTTCCGGGCCAGCTCTCAGCCGCCCCACAGCAATCAGATGCACCCGCATTCAGCCCGCCTTCGACTTAAACAGCGGCATCCGTGTCGGTCCGATGCGCTGCCGAGGGCATCCACATCTTTTCCAACTGATAGAACTCGCGCACTTCGGGGCGGAAGACGTGGATGATCACGTCGCTGCCGTCGATCAGAACCCAATCGCCGGTTTCCTTGCCTTCCATCTTCGCGCCCATCCGGAATTTTTCCTTCAGACGGTCCGACAGCTTGTCGGAAATCGAGGCAACCTGCCGCGAAGACCGGCCACAGCAGATCACCATGTAATCCGCCACATCCGAGCGCCCGCGCAGATCGATCTGCACGACATCTTCAGCCTTGTCATCGTCCAGCGAGGCCAGAACCTCGGCCAGCACCTGTTCGGCTGTGTAATCCAGTGATGCGGCAGCGGCATGGCGCTCGGGCCGCGGCCCGACCGGCAAGCCGGTCGCAGGGTCAGAATGAGACAGGACAACGTCCTCCAAGGAAGCGCGCCGATCAGACCCCGGCGCAAGGTTTGGCTCCAGCTTATCAGTCAAGGCATGAAACCTCAATGAACGCCCGGGCCAACAGGCAAGCGTGCGCGTTTAACGGCGAATCGCCCGACACGCAAGCTATTGCACGACGAAGGCCACCTCGTTGCGGCGGTTCCACGGCAGCGTCCACGGCGGATCGTAGAAATAGTAGAACGGCCCCGCCGTCACCTTCAACCCTTGCCCCCGCGCCCAGGACCGCAACTCGCCCTCGTGCGAGGCCAGAACGCCCTCACCCGCCAAGCCCGAGAATCGCACCACCACCTGCCGGTTGCCGGGCAAGGGCACAAAGCGGATGTGATCGTCCTTGGGCTTGGGCAGCGTCGCCAGCGTGAACTCCGCCGGCATCATGAATTGCACCAGCCAGTTGCCATCCCGCGCCATCTGCGTGACCGGCGTGGTCATCGCAATCGTCTCGCCCGGCACCTGTGTCACCGGCGTGGTCATTGCCACCTTCGCCCCGCCCTCGTTGGCGCCGAAGATATAGCCCGCCAGCACCCGGAACCCCGCATTGATCGCCGCGCTGCGCGAGCCGGTCACCGTCACCTCTGCCATGATCCGCGGCGCATAATCGCGCACTTCCACCGCGCCATCGACCTTTTCCACTGTATATTTCGGCGTTTCGGTCGATTTGTAGGTGTCAGCCATGGCGCTCTCCTCTGCCGCAAGTCCGGCAACACCGAGGGCCAGAACCGCAAGCAGGTGTTTGATCTTCATGATGGGCCTCCTGCGGCCAATATGGCGCGGCCCGCCGCCTCTGCCACCACTTGCGTCAGGCGGTGGCAAGCAATGGCCTATGCACTCATATTACAAGCCATGCAACTGCTGCATGACGCCCCGCCCGCCTTGGCCCTTCTCCCGCCCGCCGCAACGCAGCATATTGCCGACAGGGAGGCAAAAGGAGACCACCATGACCCTGTTCCGCACCCTGTTCCCCCGTCGCCCAAGCCGCCATGAGGCGGAATTGGCCTATCTGAACCAAGCCGTCAGCCGCTACGACCTTGAACAACGCGAGCGTGACATCGACCACGGCAAATTCGCACGGCTCTGACCGCTTCCTTGAGTGTTTGCTTGCGAGACTGCCCGGAACCGCGTAAAAGCCGCGCCATGATCCGGTTTTTCGACATCGCCGACCACGACCGCCTGCCATGGCGGTTCCAGCGCGCCCCGCGCTCCGTGCTCGCGCGCGCCTGATCGGCTGTCCCGGGCTTCAGGCCCCAAATCCGCTTTCCCGCATTCCCAACACCCAAGGATGAGCCATGACCGCTCGCACGCTCTACGACAAAATCTGGGACGACCATCTGGTGGATCAGGCCGAAGACGGCACCTGTCTGCTCTATATCGACCGCCATCTGGTGCACGAAGTCACCAGCCCGCAGGCCTTCGAAGGGCTGCGCATGACCGGCCGCAAGGTCCGCGCCCCGCAAAAGACCATCGCCGTTCCGGACCACAACGTGCCCACCACGCTGGACCGCGCCAACGCCGCGACGATGACCGAGGATTCGCGCATCCAGGTCGCAGCGCTGGACAAGAACGCCAAGGATTTCGGCATCAACTACTATCCGGTGTCTGACGTCCGCCAAGGCATCGTCCACATCGTCGGCCCCGAACAAGGCTGGACCCTGCCCGGCATGACCGTCGTCTGCGGCGACAGCCACACCGCCACCCATGGCGCCTTCGGTTCGCTGGCGCATGGCATCGGCACCTCGGAAGTCGAACACGTTCTGGCGACGCAAACGCTGATCCAGCGCAAGGCCAAGAACTTCAAGGTGGAAATCACCGGAAGCCTGCGCCCCGGCGTCACCGCCAAGGACATCACCCTGTCCGTCATCGGCGCCACCGGCACCGCCGGCGGCACCGGCTATGTCATCGAATACTGTGGCCAAGCCATCCGTGACCTGTCGATGGAAGGCCGCATGACCGTCTGCAACATGGCGATCGAGGGCGGCGCCCGCGCCGGCCTGATCGCCCCGGACGAGAAGACCTACGCCTACTGCATGGGCCGCCCGCACGCCCCGAAAGGCGCTGCGTGGGAGGCTGCCGTCGCCTACTGGAAGACCCTCTTCTCGGACGAGGGCGCCCATTGGGACAAGGTCATCACCCTGAAAGGCGAAGACATCGCCCCGGTCGTCACCTGGGGCACCTCGCCCGAGGATGTTCTGCCGATCACCGGCGTGGTGCCGAACCCGTCGGACTTCACCGGCGGCAAGGTTGACGCCGTGCAGCGCAGCTTGGACTACATGGGCCTCGTCCCGGGTCAGAAGCTGTCGGACATCAAGATCGACACCGTCTTCATCGGCTCCTGCACCAATGGCCGCATCGAAGACCTGCGGGCCGCTGCGGCGATCCTGAAGGGCAAGAAGAAGAAAGACGGCATCCGCGCGATGGTGGTGCCGGGTTCGGGTCTGGTCCGCGCACAAGCCGAAGAAGAGGGGCTGGCCCAGATCTTCCTCGATGCCGGTTTCGAATGGCGTCTGGCCGGCTGCTCCATGTGCCTCGCCATGAACCCCGACCAGCTCTCGCCCGGTGAGCGGTGCGCCGCCACCTCCAACCGCAACTTCGAAGGCCGTCAGGGTCGTGGAGGCCGCACGCACCTGCTGTCCCCCGCCATGGCAGCCGCCGCCGCGATCACCGGTCACCTGACCGATGTGCGCGAACTGATGACAAGCCAAGTGTAAGGAACCGGACAGATGGAAAAATTCACCAAACTGACCGGCATCGCGGCCCCCATGGCCTTGGTCAACATCGACACCGACATGATCATCCCCAAGCAGTTCCTGAAAACCATCGCCCGCACCGGCCTTGGCAAGAACCTGTTTGACGAGATGCGCTACAATCTCGACGGATCGGAAATCCCGGAGTTCGTCCTGAACCAACCCGCCTACCGCAAGGCCGAGATCCTGATCGCCGGCGATAACTTCGGCTGCGGCTCGTCCCGTGAACACGCCCCGTGGGCGCTCTTGGACTTCGGCATCCGCTGCGTTGTGTCCACCAGCTTTGCCGACATCTTCTACAACAACTGCTTCAAGAACGGCATCCTGCCGATCGTGATGCCGCAGGACGTGGTCGATGCGCTGATGGACGACGCCAAGAAGGGTGCGAACGCCCGTCAAACCGTGGATCTGGAAGCGCAAACCGTCACCACCTCGGATGGCCGCGTCTTCCCGTTCGAGGTCGACAGCCACCGCAAGCACTGCCTGATCAACGGGCTCGATGACATCGGGCTGACCATGGTCAAAGCCAGCGCCATTGACACCTTCGAGAAATCGGCCGCGGCACTGCGTCCCTGGGCCTGACAGATTAGCGTCTGAAAACCCAATAACCACAACATCTTGCGCGGGGCGGGGGCATTGCCCTCGCCCCGCCTTTTTCTTGGCTTAAAATTGATTCAATCCTGCAACACCTAAACCCTCAATCTGCCACGTCTGTCTGGCTTAGTGCTGTCAACTGTTGCGGGGCTGCAGGAAAGAAGGCACAATTTGGGCAAGATTGAGGCAATCCGCCACAATATGTGGGGCGTCGCTGGAACAAGGGTTTGGCAAAGCACCAAATCCGTCTGGCAAAGGGGTGCAGGCGAAGTGATAACGCGGCTTTCAGGCGCGGCGATGCGGGCTGTTCTGGTGATGTTGGTCATTGCCACGCCCACCGTTCTTTTGGCCGATCCGCGGGCCGACAGTCAGCAGATGGTGGCGCTTGTGGCGCTGTTCCTCGGCGCGCTGACCTTTGTCGAATACAACTCCGTCTATCCCGGCCTGGTCGAGTTCCGCGACGCACCGCCCTTCAACCGCATCCGCTTCATGATGCTGTTCGCCACCGTCTTCTGCCTGTCCGCGATCGAGCGGGGCCGCAGCCATCCCTCCACCCTGACCGAATTGATCCACGCCGTGGGCGCCCTGATCGGCATCTCGATGGATTTCCCCTACAGCCCGGTGCGGCTGGCCACCCTGATGATGGCCTCCTCCGCCACCGAGGCGCAGGTTGGCGCGGTCCGCACGGCGGCGGGCATGTCCTATCTCATCTCGCTGATTTCGCTGGGGGTGTTCGTGATCATGATGCGCATGGGCGCTTGGCCGCGCCGGGATCGCCCCTTTAACGTCTGGGTCAATCTGCCTACATTCGACCCAACCTCAGGGGGTGATGTCGTAGCCCGACTCAATCGGGACGCGCGCGTCAACATCGCCCTTGGGTTCCTGTTGCCCTTCGTGACCCCCGCGGTCGTGGAGATTGCCTCGGTGGGGTTTCAGCCGCTTGCCTTGACCACACCGCAAACCCTGATCTGGACGATGACAGCATGGTCGTTTCTTCCTGCCAGTCTTTTCATGCGGGGCATCGCCATGGGACGCGTGTCAGACATGATTCTGGCCCGGCGTCTGGCAGGTGGTGGCACCGATCCGGACGGGCAATACGCCCCGGTCTGAGGCTTTTGCTCCTCTGTCTTGCCCTGCTGCCGGCCGCAGCCGTTTCCCGCGACCTGACCTTGGCGACGTACAACGTCGCCATGTCCCATGCCGGGCCCGGCATCACCCTGCAACACCTGACCCAAGCCGATGACCCGCAGGTCGAGGCGGACATCACCGTGATCGCCCGGTTGAATGCCGATGTCCTGCTGCTGACCGGGATCGACTATGATCAACAGGGGCTGGCCTTGGCCGCCCTGCAACAGCGTCTGGCCAAGATCGGCGTGGTCTACAGCGATGCCCTTGCCCTGCGTCCCAACACCGGCATCCCGACCTGGCTTGACCTCAACCATGATGGCGCCCTCAGCGGCCCGCGCGATGCGCAGGCCTATGGCCGCTTTGCCGGGCAGGACGGCATGGCACTTTTGTCGCGCCTGCCGATCGACCGTGACCATATCGTCGATCTGACCGACCTGCTGTGGAAAGACCTGCCCAACGCCGACCTGCCGCCCGACATGACACCCGAGGCGGCGCGCCTGCAGCGCCTGTCCTCTGCCGGCCACTATGTCGTGCCATTGACCTATGCATCAGGGCGGAGCCTGACCCTCATGGTCTGGTACGCCACCCCGCCGATGTTTGACGGCCCCGAAGATCGCAACGGCCGCCGCAATGCCGATGAAACCGCCCTGTGGCTGGACCTGCTGCACGGCACCCTGCCGCAGGGCAAGTCCGGCTTTTATCCCGCCCCCAAGCCGCCCTATGTCCTGATGGGCCTGCCCAACATCGACCCCGTCGATGGCGATGGCAAACACGCGGCGCTGCGCAGCCTGCTGACCTCGGGCCTTGTGCAGGACCCTGCGCCCAAGGGCAGCTCGGGCCGCGTCGACAAGGGCCGGCAGGGCGACCCGGCGCTGGACACCGCCCTCGTCGGCAAGGACAACACCGGCCTGCGCCTGGACATGATCCTGCCCTCGCCAGACATCCCGGTCACCGCCGCCGGGGTCATGTGGCCCGCCGACAGCGACCCCTTCGCCGCCACCCTCACCCTCGCCAGCCATCACCGCCCGGTCTGGCTCAAGCTGACCCTGCCCTGAGCCGGCATCAGTTCAGCGATCTCCGCGCGCAGCACGGCATCCAGCGGGGTGGCCCGGAACTCTGGCAAGACCTTCGCCAAGGGCGCAGGGTCCAGCTGATGCGGGTGGTCATAAAGATACCGCATCTCGCGCAGCTCTCGCGCCAGCTCCCAGAAAGGTGCCAGCAGCGTCATCTGCCACCAGCCGAACCGCGTGATCCGCAAGCTTTGCCCGGTCAACCGCTCCAGATGGGCCTTCAGATCGGCCATCGACAGGGTGTAACCCGCATAAGGCATGTCGGTGAAGGCCGGCAATGCCGCCCGCTTTTCCGCCAAGGCCACCGCAATCCGCGCCATGTCGGGCAGATAGGCATAGGCCCGCGTGACCTCCGGCGCCGCCATGCTGACGATCCTGCCCTTGGCCAGCCCCTTCAGCGTCATGAAACTCCAGAAGCTTTGCGGCGCGTCCGGCGCCACAAAGTCCCCGCCCCGCACCAGGATGACCTGCACACCCCGCGCGCTGGCCGCCCGATAGGCCGCCTCCATCGCCACCCGGATCGCCCCCTTCTTCGAGGCCGGAACCTGCCGCGTGTCCGGCCCCCAAAGCCCCGGCTCCGTGCCATAGACATAGACATTGCCCGGTACGATCACCGTCGCCCCTGACGCCTCTGCCGCCGCAAGCACCTGCCGGGTCAGCGCCGGGATCAGGTTCGCCCAGTCATGATACTTCGGCGGATTGAGCCCGTTGACGATCACATCGACGCCCTGCGCCGCAGCCGCCATATCCGTGCCGCGCTGATACCGCCGCACCTCCCAGCCCGCGGCGGCAAAGGCCCGCGCCGCATGGCCGCCAAACAATCCGTTGGCACCCAGAACCAGAACCACCTTGCCCATGATCATCTCCATCCTTGCTTGCCGGTAAAATGCGCCCTAAGCCCGCGCATGGCCATTGCCGAAATCCAAGGATCGGCTATTCATAATTGAATGGATAATCTGGATTGGACCCTCTACCGCTCCTTCCTCGCCGTGGCGGAAACCGGCTCGTTGTCCGCCGCCGCCCGCAGCCTTGCGCTCAGCCAGCCCACCCTTGGCCGCCATATCGCCGAACTGGAAGCCGCGCTGTCCACGCAGCTTTTCACCCGCCAGGCCAAGGGCCTGACCCCGACCGAGGCCGCCCTGTCCCTGATCCCAGCCGCCGCCACCATGCGCGAGGCGGCAGCCCAACTGGCCCTCCGCGCTGCCGGTCAGGAACACTCCCTCACCGGCACCGTCCGCCTCACCGCCAGCCGGGTCGTCTCCTGCTACCTGCTGCCGCCCATGCTCGCCCGCCTGCGACAGGCCGAACCGGGGATCGAGATCGAACTTGTCCCCACCGACTCCACCGAAAACCTTTTGTTCCGCGAGGCGGACATTGCCCTGCGCATGTATCGCCCGACCCAGAACGACGTCGTCACCCGCCACCTGACGGACCTGCCCATGGCGCTCTACGGTGCGAAAACCTACCTCGACCGCCATGGCCGCCCGCAATCGTTGCAGGACCTGCAAGACGCCCATCTCATCGGTCTTGACCGGTCGGACCTGATGCTGCGGATGATGGCCGCCCTCGGCCAGCCCCGCCGGCGCGAGGATTTTCCCCTGCGCTGCGATGATCAGATCGTCTACTGGGCCCTCGTCCGCGCCGGATGTGGCCTTGGTGCCGCCCAAACCGTCATCGGTGACGCCGATCCCACGGTGGAACGCATCGCGCCCTTCCTGCCGCTTCCCGCCCTGCCAGTCTGGCTGACCGCACCCGAGGCGCTGCGCCAGAACCCCCGCATCCGCCGGGTGATGGCGCATCTGGCCGCCGAATTCCGCGCCCTGCAAAAGGACGTCGGGCCCAAGTCAGCTTGACCCCGCGCCCCCCACCCGCTAGGCCAACCCCGACCATTCAACAGGAGCCCGCCATGGCCAATCCCTCAATCCTCATCCTCGCCGGTGACGGCATCGGCCCGGAAGTCATGGCCGAAGTCAAAAAGATCATCACCTGGTTCGACGCCAAGCGCGGCATCACCTTCGATGTGTCCGAAGACCTCGTCGGCGGCTGCGCCTATGACGCGCATGGCACGCCCCTGACCGATGCCACGATGGCCAAGGCGCAGGACGCCGATTGCGTTCTGCTCGGCGCCGTGGGCGGCCCGAAATACGACAAGCTGGATTTCTCGGTGAAGCCGGAACGCGGCCTCCTCCGCCTGCGCAAAGAGATGGACCTTTTCTCCAACCTGCGCCCCGCCCAGTGCTTTGACGCGCTGGCCGACTTCTCCTCGCTGAAAAAGGATGTCGTCGCCGGCCTTGACATCATGATCGTGCGCGAACTGACCTCGGGCGTCTATTTCGGCGAACCGCGCGGCATCTTCATGGAAGGCAATGAACGCGTCGGCATCAACACCCAACGCTACACCGAATCCGAGATCGCCCGCGTCGCCCGTTCGGCTTTCGAACTGGCCCGCAAGCGCAACAACAAGGTCTGCTCGATGGAGAAGGCCAACGTCATGGAATCCGGCATCCTGTGGCGCGATGTCGTGCAGGAAATCCACGACAAGGAATATCCCGACGTCCAACTGTCGCACATGTACGCCGACGCGGGCGCCATGCAGCTTTGCCGCTGGCCCAAGCAGTTCGACGTCATCGTGACCGACAACCTGTTCGGTGACCTTCTGTCCGACATGGCCGCCATGCTGACCGGCTCCTTGGGCATGCTGCCCTCCGCCTCGCTCGGCCTGCCGCAAGCCAATGGCCGCCCGAAGGCGCTCTATGAACCCGTCCACGGTTCCGCCCCCGACATCGCCGGTCAGGGCAAGGCCAACCCGATCGCCTGCATCCTGTCCTTCGCCATGGCCCTGCGCTACTCCTTCGATCTGGGGGCCGAAGCGACCCGCGTCGAGAAGGCCGTGGAAAAGGTCCTCGCCGATGGCGTGCGCACCGCGGACCTGATGGGCCCGCAAGGCGGCACCCCGGTGTCCACCAGCCAGATGGGCGACGCCGTGATCGCCGCCCTCGACGCCAGCCTGTAAGAAAGTCGGACCTTCCCACGCGGCGGGTCAGATTTTCAGAAAAAACGACGCGTCCGTGACGGTCACGGGCGCGTTTTGTTTACATATGGCCTGCATAAGGCAGCATGACCATTTCCCCCACCCCCTTGCGCGGCGCTCTGCTGTCGCTGGCGTCATTCTGCGCCTATGCCTGCTCTGACGTGTCGATCAAGGCACTGGGGCAAGACCTCAACTCGTTTCAGGTGATGTTCTTTTCCGCCTGCTGCACCTTGCCCTTCGTGCTCGGCCAGATCTTCTGGATGGACCGTCGCGCCAGCCTGAAACCCGCCCTGCCGAAGCTGACCGCCCTGCGCGTGCTGATCACGCTCTTCGGCAGCGCCTTTGTCACCTATACCTTCACCCACCTGCCCCTGGCGCAATGCTACGCCATCTTCTTCACCATGCCTCTGATGATCACCCTCCTCGCCTGGCCCCTGCTCGGAGAGCCGATTGATCCGCTGCGGGGCCTGATCATCCTGCTGGGCTTTGGCGGCGTGCTGATCGCCCTGCAGCCCGGCACCACCCATTTCCAGCTGGCCCACCTGACCGCGATCTGCGGCGCCACCACCGGGGCGCTGAACTCGCTGATCCTGCGCAAGATCGGCCATCGGGAAAAGGCGGGCGTCATCCTCCTTTACCCCGTCATTTTCCAGATGCTCGGCGCCGGCCTCCTCCTGACGGGGTGGAGCCTGCTTGGCCCCGTCTTGCTGGCCCGCCTCGGCCCGGATGTCTTCACCCCCTTCGTCTGGCACACGCTGTCCTGGCATGACTGGCAGGTCGGCGTGCAGATGGGGGCCCTGGGCACGATCGGCGGGCTTTTCATCATCGCCGCCTACCGCACCGCCCCTGCCATCGTCGTAGCCCCCATGCAATACAGCCAGATCATGTGGTCCAGCGCCCTCGGCCTGATCTTCTGGGGAGAGCGGCCCTCCCTCACCACCGCGCTTGGCATCGGCGTCATCATCGCCGCCGGCATGATGCTTCTCTACGCCGCAGGCCGCAGACAGGCCGGCAAATCCCTCGCCTGACGGGTTTTGCCCTTGAACTCCCCCCGGTTTGGTTGGACTTAAGCGTCAGTCCCTCCGCCATCCCCCATCGTCAGGTCAGTCATGTCGGCCCGTCCATCCAACACCCGCGGAGCCCTCCTGGCGCTTTTGTCCTTTGGCATTTACGCCACCTCCGATGCCATCGTGAAATACATGGGCGCCAGCTACAGCCCGTTTCAGAACATCTTCTTCTCCGGCCTCTTCGGCTTCCCCCTCGTCGCCCTCCTGCTGATGAGCGACCGGTCCGAGGGCAACCTGATCCCGCGTCAGCCCGCCATGACCTTCCTGCGCTCGGGCCTCGTCGTGCTGGGCGCCATCTGCGGCTTTTACGCCTTCGCCAAACTGCCCCTGTCCGAGGCCTATCCGATCTTCTTCTCCTCGCCCCTGCTGATCACCCTCTTCGCCATTCCCATGCTGGGCGAGAAGGTCGGCCTGCACCGCGGCATTGCCATCGTCGTCGGTCTCTTCGGCGTCATCGTCGTTCTGCGCCCCGGTCAGGCGCATTTCGGCATGGGACATCTGGCCGCCATCGCCGCTTCGGTGATCTTCGCCGTCAACTCCGTCCTCTTGCGCAAGACCGGCCAGACAGAGCGGTCCGTGGTCATCATGCTCTACCCGATGATCGCCAACACCGTGGTCTCGGGTCTGGCGCTGCCCTTCGTCTACCAACCCCTGCCGCTCACCGACCTTGGCCTTCTGGCCGCCATGTCGAGCCTTGGCTTTGTCGCGGGCCTGTTCAACATTGCCGCCTACCGCCGCGCGCAGGCTGCCATCATCGCGCCCATGCAATACAGCCAGATCATCTGGGCCTCGATCTACGGCGCGCTGATCTTCCACGAAAGCAATGACATGGGCACGGTGATCGGCACCGCCATCATCATCGCCTCCGGCATCTACATCGTCCTGCGCGAGGGGACACCCGCCGTCTCCGCCACCAAACCCGTCACCGAAACGCGCTCGGAATTCGACCTTGGCCTGCAACCCCGCTCCTCCTCCTGGCTCAAGTTCTTCGACAGCCACAGCGCCAAATCGCCTGAGCCGACCGATCCCTCCTGACCGATCACAGATTCCGGCCGCGAACCGCGCGCGCCCCCTTGCAAACCCCCACGCCACGCGGTAACTCCCCGCCCACGGTCGGAGCGTAGCGCAGTCTGGTAGCGCACCTGCTTCGGGAGCAGGGGGTCGGAGGTTCGAATCCTCTCGCTCCGACCAATTTCCCGAATTCCCCATCAGCCAAACGCGCATCAGATTTTTCGTCGAAAAATCGTGCCTTCCGCCTTGGCCCAGATTTTTCGTCGAAAAATCGACCCCTTCAAAACGCCATCGTCGCCGCGACCGCCCGCTTCCAGCGGGTGTATTTCGCATCCGCCTCGCCCCGGGACATCGCCGGTTCAAAGCGGCGGTCCAGCGCCCAGCCCTTGGCGAAGTCCGCAGGCTCCGGGCACAGGCCGCGCCCAAGACCGGCCAGATAGGCCGCCCCCAGGGCCGTCGTTTCGGTGATCACCGGCCGGTCCACCGGCGCACCGGTCACATCGGCCAGAAACTGCATCGCAAAGGCGCTTGCCGTCATTCCGCCATCAACCCGCAGCACGCCGCCCGCCGCACCCTGCCAATCCGCCCGCATCGCCTCCAGCAGATCCCGGGTCTGGAACCCCACGCTTTCCAAGGCCGCCCGCGCCATCTCGGCCGGACCGGAATTGCGTGTCAGCCCAAAGACCGCGCCCCGGCTTTCCGGCTGCCAATAAGGCGCGCCCAGCCCAGTGAAGGCCGGGACCAGCACCACGCCCTGTGCGTCATCCGCCGCCTCGGCCAGCGCTTGCGTCTCGCTTGCCGCCGTGATGATCTTCAACCCGTCGCGCAACCACTGCACCACCGCGCCCGCAATGAAGATCGACCCCTCCAGCGCATAGGTCGTCTGCCCGCGCAGCCGGTAGGCAATCGTCGTCAGCATCCGGTGCCCCGAGGCGACCCGCGCCCCCCCCGTGTTCAGCAGCGCAAAACACCCCGTGCCATAGGTGCTTTTCATCATTCCCGGCTGAAAGCACGCCTGCCCCACCGTCGCCGCCTGCTGATCGCCCGCCACCCCGGCAATCGGGATCGAGGCGCCGAAAATCGCCGGCTCGGTCATCCCGAAGTCGGCCGCGCAATCGCGCACCTCCGGCAACACCGCCATCGGTATCCCCAAAGCCGCGCAGATCTCGGCGTCCCAGGCATTCTTGCCGATGTCATACAGCATGGTCCGTGCCGCATTGGTGGCATCGGTGGCATGCACCCGGCCCCCGGTCAGCCGCCAGATCAGGAAACTGTCCACCGTGCCAAAGGCCAGCTTGCCCGCCCGGGCCCGGTCCATCGCCCCCGGCACATGATCCAGCACCCACTTCACCTTGGTGGCCGAGAAATAGGGGTCCAACAGCAGCCCGGTCCGCGCCGTCACCACCGGCTCCAGCCCCTCGGCCCGCAGCGTGTCGCACAGGCCTGCGGTCCGCCGATCCTGCCAGACAATCGCCCGATGCACCGGCACGCCCGTCTCGCGGTCCCACAGCAGCACCGTCTCGCGCTGGTTGGTGATGCCAATCGCCGCCGGGGTCACCCCGGCCCGCGCCAGCGCCTCCCGCGCGGTCTCCACCACGGTCCGCCACAGGTCCTCGGGGTCATGCTCCACCCAGCCCGGTGCCGGATAATGCTGCGCAAACTCGCGCTGCGCGCTGGCCACCACCCGCAGCCCGCCATCAAACACGATCGCCCGCGACGAGGTGGTGCCTTGGTCGATGGCAAGAATATGGGTCATCTGCGCCTCCTCCGGTTTGCCGCAAATTGGCAGAGAAATCTGCGCTCCGGAAGTCACCATCGCCAAGCCGCAGCCTGCCGCATCGGGCGGGAAAAGGAATAAAAGTCAGTGACAATTGACAGATCACATGTCAAATCCAACCCGGTATTGAGTGACCATGTGATCAAAGGGGACATGGGTTTGGTATTAAGCTTTCGGCAGAACGAGATTTTAGAGATTGCCCGCAGCGAAGGCCGTGTCAGCGTCGATCAGCTGTCCCGGAAATTCGCGGTCACCCTGCAAACCATCCGGCGCGACCTGTCTGATCTGGCCGATGCCGGCTTCATGGACCGGGTTCATGGCGGGGCCATCCTGCGCACCGGTGTCGCCAACCAGGGCTACGAACAGCGCCGCCGCACCAATGATGCCGCCAAGGCCGCCATCGCCCGCGCCTGTGCCGCCCAGATCCCCAACAACTGCTCGATCATCCTCAACCTTGGCACCACAACCGAAGCGGTCGCCCGCGAACTGCTGCGCCACTCCGCCATCACCGTCATCACCAACAACATGAACGTCGCCAACACCCTGATGGCCAACGCCGCCTGCGAGGTGGTTCTGGCCGGCGGGTCGCTGCGCCGCTCGGACGGTGGTCTGGTCGGAGAGTTGACGACCCAGTTCTTCAGCCAGTTCAAAGTCGATTACGCCGTGATCGGCTGCTCGGCCATCGACGCCGATGGCGACCTGCTGGATTTCGATCTGGCAGAAGTGCGGGTGTCCAAGGCCATCATCGCCCAATCGCGCCAGACCTTTCTGGTGGCCGACCAGTCGAAATTCCAACGCTCGGCCCCGGCGCGTCTGGCCTCGCTGGGCGATCTGTCCGGCTTCTTCACCGATGCGCCCCTTGCCCCCGCGCTCGCCAGCAAATGCCGCGCGTGGGGCACCAAGGTCCACCTGGCCTGACGTTGCCTTTGCCCAGCCGCCGCCTTTGCCCAGCCGCCGCCTCACCGAGCCCGCCACCGCTCCAGCACATAGGCCGCCGTCATCAGATCCAGATGCGCCCCGCCGCCGTTCTTGGCGATGGTGATCTCGTCATCGCGCGTGCGCCGATACAGGTCCGGCTCGTAGAACTCCGCCCGCACATCGGCCTCCGTGATCGCGCCCGAGGCCAAAGGATCCATCAACTCGCCAATATGATGCAGCGTCGTGGCCCGCGCATCGACAAAGACCGAGGCGCGCTGCATCGCCCGGTCATCCACCTCCCGCATCCTTGGGTTATAGGCCCCGATCAGGTCCAGATGCTGCCCCGGTTGCAGCCACGCGCCCTTGACCACCGGCGCGCTGGCCATCGTCGCGGTGCAGATGACATCCGCCGCCTTCACCGCCGCTTCCAGATCCTCCGCCACCCGCAGGCCCGGCACCTCCGCCGCCATCTTCGCAGCCCCGGCGGCAGATCGGTTCCACACCGTGAACTCCGCCTCCGGCCACAGGCTGCCATAGGCCTCGATCATCGACCGCGCCACCGTCCCGGCCCCCACCAGAAGGAACCTGCGCGACTCCTTGCGCGCCAGCTTGCTGGCCGAAAACAGACTGTCGCCCGCCGTCTTCCACTTGGTCACCAGATGAAAGTCGATGAAGGCCTTGGGCAAGCCCGTCACATCGTCAAACAGCGCCACAACCCCGTTGACCGTAGGCAAGCCTGCCGCGACGTTGCCCGGCACCACCGTCGCCACCTTGACCAAGGACCCCAGCCCGGTGATCCACGCCGCCCGGTCCAGCATCACATCCTTGTCGCGGTATAAGAACAGGTCGGCAATCTCGGCCCGGGGCAGGCGATGCCCCGCCTCAAAGGCCGCCGTCAACCCGGCCCAGCTCATCAGCGCCTCAGCCTCACGCCCAACGATCTCGATCATAGCCCCGCTTCCCCTTCCGTCAGCAGCCCCTCGGCCACCAACCGCCGCGCCCAGCCGTCCCAGCCGGTGAAATGATGCACCTGCCAGCCACGTGCCGCCGCCGCCTGAATGTTGTCCGCCCGGTCATCGGCAAAGATCAACCGCTCGGGCGCAATCCCGCAATCCTCTTCCACCATCTGGTAAATCCGTGGGTTCGGCTTGATCACCCCCATCCGCCCCGAGACATATTCCCGGTCAAACTCGCTGAGGAAATCCAGCAAGGGCACCGCCGCCGCATAGGAATTCACCCCGAAATTCGTCAGCGCAAACACCGGGATCCCCTTCCGGCGCAACGCCCGCAGCAAGGCAATCGACCCCTCGATCCGGGGCGAGGCCAACTCGATCCAGCGGTCATGCCACATCCGCACTTCAGGCCCCCACGCCGGGTGCCGATCGGCCCAGTCATAAATCGTCTCGCGAAACAGCGCACCCTCGTCGATGTCATCGTTCATCTTGTGCAGATCGACCTCGGCAAACAGCGCCCGCCGCCGGTCTTCGCCAATCACCCGGTCGTAAAACGCTTCCGGCTGCCAGCGTGTCAACACGTTGCCAATGTCGAAAATCACCGCCTCGATCATGCCTTCCGCCTCACCGTTTCGCGCATCAGCGTATAAAGCCCCGCCCCGATGATCAGCGCAATGCCGACCCAGCCCTGCAGATCGGGGAATGTCCCAAAGAACAACAGCCCCCAGGTCACCGCCAACGGCATCGAGGTATATTCAAACGGTGCCACCAGCGCCGCCTCGTTCATCCGGTAAGCCTGGCTCATCAACAGCCCGCCAATCGCCACCGACACGCCTGTGCCCAGAAAGTAGATCCATTCCCCCACCGGCGGCATCACCCAAGGCCGGAACAGGAACGCCAGCGACGCATCCGAAGACCCCGCCAGATGCCCGTCCCCCACGAAAAACCCCATGATCGACGAGACGACGATAAACGCCACCTGCGTGTAGAAGTTGATGGTGACCGAACTTTCCGTCTCGCGAAACAGCCGCGTGATCGTCTGCGTCGTGGCATAACACAGCGCCGAGATCAGCACCAAGATCGCCGCCCAGCGAAACTGCCCCTCCGGCCGCAGCATCACCACCACGCCGATCAGCCCCACCACCACCGCGCCCCAGCGATGCCAGCCCACCTTCTCGCGCAGCACCAGCACCGAAAGCATCGTCAACAACAGCGGTGCCACAAAGCCAATCGCCGCCGCATCCGCCAAGGGCAGCGCCGCCAGCCCCAGAAAATACGTCGCGTTCGAGATCATCACGATGCTGGCCCGCATCGCATGCATCCAGGGCCGTTTCGTCGCCCAGATCCGCCGCTGCCCTGACACCGCGGCAAAGCCGATGATGAAGGCAATCCCCACGAAGGCCCGCACCAGAATGACCTGATGCAGCGCATAGGCCTCCGACAACTGCTTGATGCACAGATCGTTCAGCGAAAACACCGCTGACCCGCCCATCGCCGCCGCAATCCCCAACAGCACGTGCCGCGAGGCCCGCGGCACCACCGGCGTCTCCGCCACACCATCGCCCGAGGGCCCAAGGGAAACATCCTGCGTCATGCCCGAACCCTAGCAGCGCCGCCCCTCCCGATTCTGCCCCAGATGCGACACGTCAGGTCGTGGCGTGCCCCGGGTCTGCGTGTCCAAAACCACCCGAACCCGGGCGTTGCGTTAACCCAAGCGCCCGGCACGCTTTGTAGCTACAGAAAAATGACGCAAACCCGACCCATAAAATACGCAAACCCGACAGGTCTAAACCCCGGATTTTCCAGCTTTAACCAAAGAATCCGTCCCGATTTGCCCCGCAGCACAGGCCCCTCACTTCGCCCGCAACACCCGGTCCAGCACATCCAGAAACCGTGACCGATCCGCCTTGCCAAACAGCTTGCCGCCGCCCTGCCGGAACGGATCAGCGGCCCGCAAATCCGCCATCAGATCCCGCGTCGCCAGCACCATGCCGATGTTGGCGCGGTTCAACTCCTCGCCATTGTGCTTCAAAACCCGCGCCCCGGCCTCCACGCAACGGGCCGCCAAGGGAATATCCCCCGTCACCACCACATCTCCCGGCCCACAGGCCTCGGCAATCCACTTGTCCGCCTCATCCGGCCCTTGGGCGACAAAAACGCTTTCCACCAATGGGTTAGCCGAGGGCCGGATGCCCCCGTTCGACACCAGCACCATCCGCACCCGCAGCCGCGTGGCGACCCGCTCGGCCTCTTCCTTCACTGGACAGGCATCAGCGTCGATATACAGCGTCATGCCTTCAGCGCCTTGGCATGGAAGGCCACATGCTCTTCCATGAAGGTCGAAACGAAGAAATACGAATGATCATACCCCGCCTGCCGCCGCACCACCGCGCCCGCGGCCTCCAACGCCTCCGGCTTCAGCAGCGCCAGAAATTTGTCATCGCTGCCCTGATCCACCAGCAGCGGCCAAGGAACCCCTTGTTTTCCCATGAGAATCGATGCGTCGTGCACCCTCCATACAGTCTCATCCGCCCCCAGATAGGCGCCAAACTGCTTCCTCCCCCAATCCGACCCGCTCGGATTGCAGATCGGCGCAAAGGCCGAAACCGACCGGAACCGTTCCGGAAACCCCAAAGCCACCGTCAGCGCCCCATGCCCACCCATCGAGTGCCCGGTGATCCCCTGCCGCGCCACATCCACCGGGAACTCGGCAAACACCAAATCTGGCAATTCCTTGGTCACATAAGACCACATCTTGAAATGCGGCGCCCAGGGCGCCTCGGTCGCGTCGACATAAAACCCGGCACCCTTGCCCAGATCATAGGCCGCATCATCCGCCGCCTCGCCCCTTGGCGAGGTGTCCGGAAACACCAGCGCAATCCCCTCGCGCGCCGCCCAGCCCTGCGCCCCGGCCTTGACCATCGCGTTCTCATGCGTGCAGGTCAGCCCCGACAGATACCACAAGACCGGCACCGGCCCACCCGCGGCCTGCGGCGGCAGATAAATCCCGAAGGTCATCTCGCACTGACAGGCCGCGGACAAATGCGCCACCACCAGCTGGCGCCCGCCGAAAGCCTTGTTTTCAGACACTATTTTCATCGTCTCGTCTTTCATTTGTTCCTAAATATCCCGGGGGGTGCGGGGGGCTGGCCCCCCGCTCTTGGTGTGAAGCAGGGCGCTGACCCCAGGCTCCCTACCGGAACACCGTGCAGATCCTCTCCAGCGATTTCTTCCGTTTGGCGACTGCCGGCACCGTGGCATCCTCGGACGGATACCCCACCGGCAGGATCATCAAGGCCTTCTCACTCGAAGGCCGCCCGCACATTTCGCCAAGGAATTTCATTGGGTTAGGCGTGTGCTCCAGACATGTCAGTCCGGCATGATGGATCGCCGCAATCAAGAACCCCACCGCAATCCCGACGCTTTCGGGCACGTAATAGTTCTTGTAGCGGACCCCATCCTCCGTCTCGCCCCAGCGCTGCGCGAAGACCACGATCAGCCAAGGCGCCTCGGTCAGATGCGGCTTCGACACGCCTGTCCCAATCGGCTCCAGCGCCGCCAACCACTCGTCGCCAGCCCCACCGGCATAGAACTCCCGCTCTTCTTCCTCCGCAGCAGCCCTGATCCGCGCCTTCATCTCGGGGTTGGAAATCGCCGCAAAGAACCAAGGCTGGTGGTTCGCCCCTGAGGGCGCACTACCGGCAGCCGCAATGCAGGTGGTGATCAGCGCCTCTGGCACCGTGCGCCCCGAATATTGCCGGACGGAGTGGCGCTTCTTCATCTGCGCCAGAAAGGCCTCAGCGGCGGCCAAAGCCTCGGCTGCCGGCATCTGCACGCGGTCGGGCAGGGGGATCGGCTGATAGCTGACCTCGCCCTTGCGGTACATCTCAGCCCCCTCCGATCAATGCGCCTGCCGCAAAGACCAAAGCCCCGCCAAGGACAACTTGCAAGGCCGCGCGCAGGAAGGGCGTCTCCATGTAGCGGTTTTGAATCCAGGCGATGGCCCACAGCTCGAAGAACACCACCACCATGGCGACGATGGTCGCAGTCCAGAAATCGGGCAACAGATAGGGCAGGGCGTGGCCCAAACCCCCAAATGCAGTCATCATCCCACTCGCCAACCCACGCTTCCACGGGCTGCCGCGCCCCGACAGCACGCCGTCGTCATGTGCGGCTTCGGTGAAACCCATGGAAATCCCGGCCCCCACCGCCGCTGCCGTACCGACCAGCAGCGTGGTGTGGCTGTTGGTCGTGGCAAAGGCCGTCGCAAAGATCGGCGCGAGGGTGGAGACCGAGCCATCCATCAGCCCCGCCAACCCCGGCTGCACCCAGGTCAGGATGAACTGCCGCCGTTCGCCCGCGTCTTCCTGCGCCCGCGCATCGCCCGAAAGGTATTTCGCTTCAAGACCTTCCGCCGATTTCTCATGCCCCGCTTCCGCCGCTGCAAGGTCGCCCAGCAGCTTGCGGGTGGCGGCGTCGGTGGTGCGCGCGGCGGCGGTCAGATAGAACTTCTCGGCCTGGGCCTCCATCCCCGAAGCTTCCGAGCGGATCGTCTCCAGCGACAGGTTCTGCGTCAGCCAAACCGGCCGGCGCGCATAGAAGCCCGCCACATGTTCCCGCCGGATCAAGGGGATAACCTCGCCAAAGCGCAGGCGGTGGAGGGTGATCAGCGCCTGACGGTGGCCGTCTTCCTCGACCGCCATTTCGTCAAACACCGTGGCCGAGGCGGGATATTCCTCGCGCAGCATCTGGGCATAGCTGCGATAGATCCGGGCGTCGTCCTCTTCGGACGAGATCGCGAGGGCCAGCACCTCCTGCTCGGTCAGGTCAGAGAAACGGCGGCGCTGGGTGAAGCTGGAGATCATGCGGAGGCCCTCTTTGGAATCGTTCTAATATGCCTGAACCAAGGGGAAAGAAAACCCCTAACCCCGTCCCGTCCGCCTTTGCCGCCAAAGCGTGAACAGACCCGCCAAGACGACGATGGTTGACCCAAGGATCACCGCAGGCCGCAAGGTTTCGCCATAAAAACAGAGCCCTAGAATGGCGATCCAGACCAGTTGCAGATAGGCGAAGGGCTGCACGTCAGCCGCCTCGGCCAGATCATAGGCGCGGATCATGCACCAGTGTCCGGCGGCGGACATCACGCACAGCAGCGCCATGAAGCCCCAATCCATCGGCGCAAAGCTTTGCCAAACTGGCAAACCCACGACGGACATGGCAAGGGCACCGACAATTCCGGTCCAGAAGAAGCTCACCTCCGCCCCGTCCTGCCGCGCCGCCTTGCGGGTCAAAAGCCCATAAAGCGCGAACATGACAGAGGCGGCCAAGGGCATGACCGACCAGAAGGAAAACACCGACACCCCGGGTCGCAGCATCACCAGAATGCCCAGAAAGCCCACGCCAATCGCCAGCCAGCGCCGCCAACCGACGCGCTCGCTCAGGATCGGGCCGGACAGGGCGGCGACCCACAACGGATAGGCTGTCAGCAGCGCATGGCTTTCGATCAGCCCCAGCTTGGCAAAGGCCAGCCCGGTCATCGAGATCTGGGTGACCAGCAAGAGCCCACGCACCACATGCAGGGGTTTTTGCCGGGTGCCCAGCATCCGCCCCAAGTCGCCCCGGCGGCCATGGCGAACCACAACCAGCGCCGCGATGAACCAGAAGCGGAACATCACCACCATCTGCACCGGATACTGCGTCGTCAGATGCCGCGTCAGCCCGTCCTGCAATGCGAAGATCAGCGTGGTCAGCACCATCATGCCAATGCCGCGTCGGGTGTTCTGTTCGGTCACGCCTTGGCCTCTTTGCGGGCGACTGTCAGCGCGTAAAGCCCTGCCAGAACCACCAGAACCGCCCCGATGACGACTTCAAGGTGCAAGGCCTCGCCATAGACGGAAATCCCGATCACGGTGACGAAAACGATCTGCAAATAGGCGAAGGGCTGCACGACCGAGGCTTCCGCCGCCTCATAAGTCTTTTGCAACAACCAGTTGGACAGGACCGAAATGCCGGCATAGGCCATCAGATACACCCAGTCGAGTGGTGCCACACTCTGCCAGTGCGGCAGGCCGATCACCGTTGTCAGAACCACTCCGATGATTGGCGGCCAGAAGAAGGCGGCGAAAAAAGGCTCGTCCCGCGTGGTCAGGCGGGTCAGTACCGAATACAGCGCGAACATGAAGGCCGAGGCCAGCGGCAGCAGCGCCGCCCAGGTGAAGACACCCGCCCCGGGCCGCAGGATCACCAGCACGCCAACGCAGCCAAAAGCCACCGCCAGCCACCGCTTCACACTCATCCGCTCCCCCAGGATCGGGCCGGACATTGCGACCACGAACAAGGGGCAGATGGTGAAGATCGCAAGGCTCTGGATCAGGCCGATCAGGGTGTAAGCATACACCATGACACAGATTTCCGCCACCAGCAGCACGGCGCGCAGCACGTGCCACGGCAGTCGCCGTGACTTGATCGCCGCAAACCCCTCGGGTCGGCGCAGCGCCAACAGCAGCACGAAGGCCCCGAACACCCAATAGCGCACCATGACGACCATCTGGGTGTTGTAGGTCTCGGCCAGATGGCGCGAGAAGCCATCCTGCAGCGAGAAGCTGAAGACGGCGGCGATCATCAGCCAGATGCCCCGGGTCGCATTGCGGCTCATGCCAGAACTCCGCAGCTCATGTGGCGCTTGGTGCCAAAGCCAGGCGCGCGGGTGACGGTAAAGCCTGCCGCCGTCAGGGCGCGGCGCACATGGCCAGCGGCGGTATAGGTGGCGAAGGTGCCTTGCAGGGCCGTGTGGCGGGCGACCTCGGCCATCAGGTCCGCACCCCAAAGCTCGGGGTTCTTGGCGGGGGAAAACCCGTCAAGATACCAGGCATCGGCCTTGCCCTGCCACTGTGGCAAAGCGTGCCGCGCATCGGCCTCGATCACGGTAACCTCAATCTCGCCAAAGGGAAATTGGCGCAATCCCCGGGCCCAGGCCTGAACCAGCGGGCCTGACACGGCAGCCACCTCTGGGAAGGCGGCGTGGCTGCGGGCCATCTCTTCGGCGGTGATCGGGAAGGCCTCGAAGGTGGTGTAGCGCAGGGCCATCTCCGGGGACATAAGCCGCGTCGCCAGCAGATTCAGCCCGGTGCCAAAGCCCAGTTCGGCAATCTGGAACCCCGGGATCAGCCGGTCTGGCAGGCCATTCCCGGTCAGGAACACATGCCGCGTCTCGGCCAGCCCGCCAACGATCGAGAAATAGGGGTCGTCGAAACGGCGCGAAACGGGGATGCCACCATCCCGCCACTCCAGCCCTTCGGTCTGTTCTCCGCCCGCCATTTGCATTAGCCCTTTTGGCGCGGACCATGAGCAAGGGCAGTCGGAATGACAAGAGTTGATCTGACAGTACGGGGCGGCGGCATCTTCGGCCTGTCCGTCGCTTGGGAGGCCGTTCAGCGGGGTGCACGCGTGCGGGTGATCGAGCGCGCCGCGATCGGCGCCGGGGCCAGTGGCGGGCTGGTCGGCGCCCTGACGCCCCACACGCCCGAGGGCTGGAACCCGGTGAAGGCCTTCCAACTCGCCAGCTTGCTGGGTGCGGACCGCTGGTGGGGGGCGGTGGACGCCGTATCGGGCCTGTCGTCGGGCTATGCCCGCATCGGTCGCCTGCAACCCCTTGCCGATGCCGCCGCACTGGCCTTGGCCGAGACCCGCGCGACGCAAGCCGCAACCCTTTGGCAGGGAAGGGCTTTGTGGCAGATCGTTCCGGCATCCGGAGTGCCATGGCAGCCCGCCTCGCCGACCAGCCTCTTGATCCACGACACGCTCTCTGCGCGCCTCGACCCCCGTCAGGCCCTCGCCTCGCTGGAGGCGGCACTGCGCGCGAAGGGCGTTGAGGTTGTGATGGGCGATGGTCCCGAGGCGGGCATGGTGGTCTGGGCCACCGGTGCCGCCGGGTTGGACATGTTGACGGCAGACCTGGGCCACAAGGCGGGGCAGGGGGTGAAGGGGCAGGCGGTCTCCGTCCATCTGCCGGGATATGAAAGCCAGCCGCAGCTTTTCATCGACGGCCTGCACATCGTACCCCATGCCGATGGCACCATCGCCATCGGCTCCACCACGGAAAACCAGTGGACCCATCTGGACACCGACGCGCAGTCCGACGCTTTGCTGGAACGTGCCCGCACCGCCCTGCCGCTGCTGCGTCACGCACCCGAGGTGGCGCGCTGGGCCGGTCTGCGTCCGCGCGCCGCCAGCCGGGGACCGCTGCTGGGGCCTTGGCCGGGCCGTTCAGGGCAATTCATCGCCAATGGCGGCTTCAAGATCGGCTTCGGCGTGGCTGCCGAGGCCGCCCGGTTGCTGTGCGATCTGATGCTGGAAGGGCGTGACGCAATCCCGCCGGAATTCCTGCCGCCACACCGCCGCTAAACCGCCTTGTGCGCGATCAACCACTCGGCACTGGCCCGCAAGGCGTCAGCGGGCTCAATGAAGCGCATGCCCATCTCGCGACGGGCCCGGGCGTTGGACACTTCGGTGATCCGCCCGACCGAGGGCAGGATCGCCCGCACCGCCGGATCAAACAGCGCCAAGACCCGCAACGCCAGAAGCGGAGCCGCCCGGGTGGCGATCCTTCGGCTTGGAAACGCTGTCTTCAACACCAGTCCCATATCGGGCATCGTCATGGTCCCCGCCGCCGCCAGAAAGCGCTTTCCCGCTGTCTCGGGCTGCAAAGCCGCGCGCAAATGCATCTCGGCCACGTCGCGGACATCCACGCAGACAAAACCGATCATCGGCAGCATCGGATCACGGCCCCGCAACAGGCGCCGCACGACAGAGATCGAGCTGCCAAACTGCGCATCCAGCGGCGGACCCAGCACGAAGCCGGGGTTGATGCAGGTCAGCGCCATGTCCGGGGCCTCTTGTGCCACGAAGTCCCAGGCCGCCTTTTCCGCGAGGGTCTTTGACATCGCATAGGCGGAAGTGCCGGGCGCTTGCAGGTCGCACCAATCCGCCTCGTCCTGAATGCCATGGCGGCTTTCATTGAGGACCGCCACAGTCGAAGAGGTCACCACCGCCCGCCGGATCCCCGCCGCATGGGCCGCCCGAAGCGCGCGCAACGTGCCATCGACGGCCGGGCGCACCAGATCTGCGGGATCCTTGGGCTGGGCAATCGGAAAAGGCGAGGCGGTGTGGACCAGCACTTGCGCCCCCATCGCCGCCTCTGCCCATCCTGCGTCAGAGGTCAGGTCTGCCACGGCAAAAGACAGTTGCGCCAAGGCCTTTTCGGACAGGTGCGGCACAAGGGCAGCGCGAACCTCTGCGGCGCGGTCCAAAGATCGCAAGGTGCCGCGCACCGCCCAACCTGCCTGCAGGAAGCGCAGGGCAATGTGCTTGGCGATAAAACCCGACACTCCGGTGATCAGCGCAACCTGTTTTTCCATGCCAGCCCCCTTGCCCTTGCCTGACAGGTAATGCGGCAGGGGGCCTCAGTCCAGCAGGCGGCGCGCAATCACCTGCGCCTGAATTTCGGCGGCACCTTCGAAGATCGACAGGATCCGGGCATCGCACAGCAGGCGGCTGGCAAGGTATTCCTGCGCAAATCCGTTGCCGCCATGGATCTGCACCCCGTTGTCGGCACAGGCCCAGGCCACCCGCGCCGCCAGCAGCTTGGCCATGCCGGCTTCCAGATCGCAGCGCTTGCCCGCGTCCTTCTCGCGCGCGGCATGGTAGGTGATCTGGCGTGACAGGGCAATTTCCACCGCCATCATCGCCAGCTTGGCGGCCACGCGGGGGAATTCGATCAGCGGTTTGCCAAACTGGATTCGGTCAGTGGCATAGCGCATCGCGGTTTCCAGTGCGGCCTGCGCCACGCCAATGGCACGGGCCGCGGTCTGGATGCGGGCACTTTCAAACGTCTGCATCAGCTGCTTGAAACCTTGGCCGGTGACGCCGCCCAAAAGGTTGCCGCCCTTCACCGCAAAGCCGTCGAAGGCCAGTTCGTATTCCTTCATGCCGCGATAGCCAAGAACCTTGATCTCTCCGCCGGTCATGCCCGTCGTTGGGAAGGGCTCCGCCTCGGTCCCGGGAGTCTTTTCCGCCAGGAACATCGATAGCCCGCGGTAGTCCTTGGTGTCGGGATCGGTCCGCGCCATCAGCATCATGACATGGGCGCGCGAGGCGTGGGTGATCCAGGTCTTGTTGCCCGTGATGCGCCAATCCTCACCCTCGCGCACCGCGCGTGTGCGCAACGCGCCAAGATCAGACCCGGTGTTCGGTTCGGTAAACACTGCCGTCGGCAGGATTTCGGCACGCGCCAGCTTGGGCAGCCAGTCCGCCTTCTGCGCCTCGGTGCCGCCACACAGGATCAGTTCCGCCGCAATCTCGCTGCGGGTGCCGAGCGAGCCGACACCGATATAGCCGCGCGACAGTTCCTCTGACACCACCACCATCGCTGATTTTGGAAGACCAAATCCCCCATGCGCCTCAGGGATCGTCAGGCCAAAGACGCCCATGTCGGCCAGCTTGCTGATCACCTCCATCGGGATCAACTCGTCCTTCAGGTGCCATTGGTGGGCGAAAGGGATCACCTCTTCATCGGCAAAACGGCGGAATTGGTCGCGGATCATCTCCAATTCCTCATCCAGACCCGAGGCGCCGAAGGTCGAGGCGCCGTTCTGCGCCCGCATCAAGGCCACCAGCCGCGCCTTAGCCGCATCGCCCGCGCCAAGGATCAGCGCCTGCGCTTCCGCCCCCGGCGCATAGGGTGCAATCCCAAGGTCGGACGCGCGGGCCACCTCGTTCTGGCTCATCGCGATGCCGCCGGCGATCTGCGCCAGATATTCGCCAAAACCGATCTGCAGGATCAGGCCCTCGACCTCGCCAAACTTGGCCTCGGCCTCCAGCCCCTGCGCCCAGGCCCGCAACTGGGTCAACGCCTGCACATAGGTCGCCAGCCACGCCAGCCCATGCGCGGCGTACTGATGCACCTCAAGCGCCTCGGACGAGACTTTGCCTGCCACCGTCACCCGATCCGCCAAGGCCGCCCGGGCGCGGCCAAGATGCGCCTGCACGTCTGCCAGCGCGGGTTCTGTCAGGCGGATCAGGCCCTGCAACAGCGGGGTCTTGGGCAGGTCTTGTCCATCATGCGGCATGGCACCCTCACGGATTCTGCGGTTGCGAAGGGGATAACGGCTTTGAATCCGCAGCGCAATAATAATTCAACAGTCATGTGTCAGGTGAATTATTCTGTCGCAATGGCTACGAGGTTGGCGCCCGGCATCGCGCCACAAGGTCAGGTTCGGCATCGCCTGGCACGATCTGGAACTCCACCCGGTACAACCGGCTGTCACCATCCCACGCCTCAAACGTCCAGACGCCGGGAACCAGTTCGCTGTCGACGTCAAAGGAGAAAAAGTTGGTCGATTCGACCCCGCCGCTGAACTGCGAGACATAGACATCGGGCGTGCTGCGCCCCGGCCGCCGGGTCAGCAGGCGAATTCCGGTCAGATCATGGCCCGGCACGACGGCGACACCAAAGGCCATGCCCAGCACGGCAGGGGCCACCTGCCCCTCGCCGATCACCACAAGGCTTTCGTCGGGGATTTCGATGAACCCGGCTTCGGTATCCGGCGCCGGCTCTTCATGGCGGTTCAGCGGGGTGCACAGGACCACGGCGCGCAACGCGGTCAGTTCAGAGGAATGGCTGGGCGGGGCCACCTGTGCCTGCGCCGCGCAAGCCAGCATCCCGACCAAAGAATACAGCAAGAACCGCATCGCAAATGCCCCGATCTTTCCCAACCATCGCAGCACGGAAAACCCGGTTTGGCAACGGTCCAGCCTAGGCTTTGTGGCAGCGTTCAGCTAGGAACCCGGCGTGGAGTTCTTCATGGCAGGCCTTTCCGCCCCGGCCTTCTGGGCTGCGATGGCGATTACCCTTGTCGCGGGCTTCGTGAAGGGGGCTGTCGGATTTGCCATGCCGATGATCATGGTGGGGGCGTTTTCGTCCTTTCTGCCGCCAGAGTTGGCGCTGGCAGGCCTGATCGTGCCGACCTTCATCACCAACCTGTCGCAGGCCCTTCGGCAGGGTGCAGGCCCCGCCCTCGACACAATGCGGACCTACTGGCGCATTCTGGTGGCGACGATCCTGTTCATCGTGATCTCGGCGGCGTTCGTGCATGTCATCCCGCAAAAGTTGTTCCTGCTGCTGCTGGGCGTGCCGATCACTGCCTTTGCCCTCTTGCAACTCTCCGGTCGCAACCTGGTGCTGAAGTTGGAACACCGAACCCGGGCCGAGTGGATTCTGGGGGCGATTGGCGGGCTTTATGGCGGGGTTTCCGGCATCTGGGGGCCGCCCTTGCTGGTGTACCTGCTGTCGATCCACGCCGACAAGCGCGAGACGGTGCGGGTGCAGGGCGTCGTTTTCCTGATCGGCGCCTTCGTGCTTTTGCTTGCCCATATCCACACCGGCGTCCTGAACGCCTCGACCGGGGCTTTTTCGGTCGCGTTGACGGTGCCGGCCCAGATCGGGCAGATCGCCGGGACATGGCTTCAGGACCGGCTGGACCAGTCGAGGTTCCGGCGCTGGACGCAGGGACTGTTGGTGCTGACGGGCCTCAATCTGGCCCGTCAGGCCCTTGGACTTTAGATCGCGCAGGCGCGCACGTCCTCGTCGATATGCGGCAGGTATTGCGCGAAGTTGGCCGCGAACATGCCCGCCAGTTTCCGCGCCTGCGCATCATATTCCGCAGCCGAACCCCAGGTGCGGCGTGGGTCCAGAAGCGCGTCCTCCACCCCCGGCACCGAAACCGGCACGTCAAAGCCGAAATTGGGATCCTTGCGGAAGGTCGCATTGGCCAGCGAGCCATCCAGCGCCGCCGCCAGCAGGGCCCGCGTCGCCTTGATCGGCATCCGCTTGCCGGTGCCATAGGCGCCGCCGGTCCAGCCGGTGTTCACCAGCCAGCACGAGGCGCCGAACTTGGCGATCTTGTCCTCCAGCAGCTTGCCGTAGACCTCGGGCCGCCGCGGCATGAAGGGCGCGCCAAAGCAGGTCGAGAAGGTCGGCTGCGGTTCCGTCACACCCCGCTCGGTCCCCGCCACCTTCGAGGTGAAGCCCGACAGGAAGTGATACATCGCCTGCGCCGGGGTCAGCCTTGCAATCGGTGGCAGCACGCCAAACGCATCACAGGTCAGCATGACCACATGTTTCGGATGCCCACCCAGCCCGTTGGCCGACGCGTTGGAGATATAGTCCAGCGGATAGGCGCAGCGGGTGTTTGCGGTCAGGCTGTCATCGGCGAAGTCAATTTCCAGCGTTTCGGGGTCATAGACCATATTCTCCACCACGGTCGCAAAGCGGTGGGTGGTGGCATAGATTTCCGGCTCCGCCTCGGGCGACAGGTTGATGGTCTTGGCATAGCAGCCGCCTTCGAAGTTGAAGGTACCACGGTCCGACCAACCGTGTTCGTCATCGCCAATCAGAATGCGCGAGGGATCGGCCGACAGAGTGGTTTTCCCCGTGCCCGACAGGCCGAAAAACACGGCCGTGTCGACCGGATTGCCGATGGCATGGTTGGCGCTGCAATGCATCGCCATGACACCTTTTTCCGGCAGCAGATAGTTCAGCAGGGTGAAGACCGCCTTCTTGTTCTCACCCGCGTAAGCGGTGTTGGCGATCAGGATCAGCTTGGCGTCGAAGTTCAGCGCAATGACCGTCTCGGTCCGGCAGCCGTGCCGGGCGGGGTCCGCCTTGAAGGAGGGGCAGTTGATCACGGTCCAGTCCGGGCTGAAGGTGTCCAGTTCCGCCACCGCCGGCCGCCGCAGCAAATGCCGGATGAACAGACCGTGCCATGCCAGTTCCGTCACCATCCGCACATCCACCCGGTGGATCGGATCGGCGCCGGCATAAAGGTCCTGCACGTGGTAATCGCGCCCCTTCATGTGCGCCAGCATGTCGGCATAAAGCCGGTCAAAGGCCGCAACCGTCATCGGCGCGTTGTTCTCCCACCAGATTGCGCCTTCAACCGAGGGCGTGCGCACCACGAACTTGTCCTTGGGCGAGCGTCCGGTGTACTGCCCCGTCTCGCACAGAAAGGCCCCGCCGAGGCCCAGCTTGCCCTCGCCTCGGACCACTGCCGCCTCCACCAAGGCGGGCTCAATCAGATTGTAATAAACGGTGCCAAGCCCCGAAATACCCTGATCTTCCAGCCGCATGGCCGGGTTCACGCGCCCAATCGACATTCTGCAAGCTCCCATCACCGCCCGGAAGCGGCTTCCCAGATTTCAACCCCGACGGCCGGGCCAACAGCCGTCCCACCGAACCCGGGCCAACAGATTCAATGTGGAATCGCTATAACATGCAGATTCCAAAGGGGAAAAGCGGTCATTTCGATCGTTAGCGCAACCAACGTCAGGTTAGCGCAACCAAATCGATCATCTGCAAGCTACTGCGGCAAATTAGTCATTTCTTGGCAATTTCAGGCGCTGATGGAGTCTCAGCAGGGTAGTGATTCGCACTTAGGAGTTGATTCCCTTCGGGGAACAACAGATCATGTGGTATAAATAAGGCAGACCGAGCAGATAAGGATAGCCGATATGGCAAGGATCGCCCTTGTGGACGACGACAGGAACATCCTGACGTCTGTCTCAATGACATTGGAAGCTGAAGGTTTTGAAGTCGAAACGTTCAATGACGGCCAATCCGCACTGGATGCCTTCAACCGGCGCATGCCTGATATGGCTGTGCTGGATATCAAGATGCCCCGGATGGATGGAATGGATCTGCTGCAGCGCCTGCGGACCAAGACCTCGATGCCGGTGATCTTCCTGACCTCCAAGGATGATGAGATCGACGAGGTTCTGGGTCTGCGGATGGGCGCGGATGATTATGTGAAAAAACCCTTCAGCCAGCGCCTGCTGGTGGAACGCATCCGCGCTCTGCTGCGCCGTCAGGACGCGATCCAGACCGGCGAAGTCGCCGTGACCGAAGAAACCAAGATCATGGAGCGGGGGAACCTGCGGATGGACCCGCTGCGCCATTCGGTGTCGTGGAAGGGCTTGGATGTGTCCCTGACCGTGACCGAATTCATGCTGCTTCAAGCCCTTGCCCAGCGGCCCGGCTTCGTGAAAAGCCGCGATCAATTGATGGATGTGGCCTATGACGATCAGGTCTACGTCGATGACCGCACGATCGACAGCCACATCAAGCGCCTGCGCAAGAAAATGCGCGCGGTCGATGACAGCTTCTCAGCCATCGAAACGCTGTATGGCATTGGCTACCGTTACAACGAAGAATGACCGCAATACCCCAAGTCAGCATGGCGCAGAAGCGCGACTCCAAAGCCTCGGACCGCTCGGGCGAGTTGCTGTTGGGCGAGGATTGGGTCTCGCCGGACAGCATCGAACCCTCTCTCCGCGACGGGCGGCGGCGGCGGGGTCTGGTGTCGCTGAACCATTCGCCGCTGGCGCGCAAGATTATTGTGTTCAACCTGATGGCGCTGGTCATTCTGGTCGCCGGCGTCCTGTTCATGAACCCGTTCCGCGACAGCCTGGTGAACCAGCGGGAACAGGGGCTGGTCAACGAAGCCACCCTGATTGCCAATGTGGTGGAAGCCGGTCTGCCGGCCGATGGTCTGGTGCACGGCGCGGACAAGGATACCCTGTCGCACCGGCTGCAAGACGCCACAATCGGGCCGGGGGTTGAGGTCTATCTTTTTGATCCGGATGGCAATCTTCTGGCGCGGTCGGTCGGTGCCCCACGGGCGGAAACCACAACCGGCCGCCGCTCCACCATGATCACCGATTTTCTCAACATGATCTGGGACGGGATTTCGGGCATCCTCAGCGGCAATCCGGCGAACAAGCCCAAGGTTTCGGGCGAGGAGATGACCCGCAAGCTGTTCCCGCAGGCCAAGGCCGGCGGAACCACGGTCAATACCGGGCAGGGGCCAGAGGGTGGTGCGCAGTTCTCGGTTGCCACGCCGGTGATCCGCAACGGTGTCGTGCTGGGTGTTGTCGGCGTCTCGTCGGCTGAGGGCGAGATTGACCGCCTTGTGCGCTATGAACGCGAACAGATCCTGCAGATGTTCGTGATCGCGCTCTTGGTGTCGATCGGCCTCAGCCTGGTGCTGGCCTCGACCATTGCCAATCCGCTGTCGGATCTGGCGGCGGCGGCGGAAATCGGGCGTGACCGCGACAGTCGCGCCATGGCACCCGGCCGGGTCCGCATCCCTGACCTGTCGGCACGGCCGGATGAAATCGGCCGCCTGTCGATTGCAATGCGCGGCATGGTGACAGCACTGTATGACCGGATCGACGCCAACGAACAGTTTGCCGCTGACGTCAGCCATGAAATCAAGAACCCTCTGGCCTCCCTGCGCTCTGCCGTAGGTTCGATGCGGATGGTCAAGAAGGAAGAACACCGCGAGAAGCTGCTGGATGTCATCGAACATGACGTGCGCAGGCTTGACCGGCTGGTCAGCGACATCTCCAACGCCTCACGGCTCGACAGCGAACTGGTCAAGGAAGAGGAAGAAGAGTTCAACCTTCTGAAAACCCTTGTAAACCTGACAGAATACCTTGGCCAGCAGGCGCGGGAAAAAGGGGTGGAGTTCATCACCGACTTCCCCAGCGAACCCATCCGCATCAACGGGCTTGAAGCGCGTCTGGCGCAGGTCTTCGTGAATCTGATCACCAACGCGATCTCGTTCTGCGAAAACGGCGATGCGGTGCGGGTCTGGGCGCGGCGGCGGGAAAACCGCGTGCTGGTGGTGATCGAGGACACCGGGCCGGGCATTCCGGAACAGGCTTTGACCAAGATTTTCAAGCGCTTCTATTCGGAACGGCCGAAAAGCGATTTCGGCAACCACTCCGGCCTTGGTCTGGCGATCTCCAAACAGATCATCGAGGCGCATGGCGGCGTGATCTGGGCCGAGAACATCCGCCCGACCCAGGCTGACGTCACGTCCGAACCCTTGGGGGCTCGCTTTGTTGTGGGTCTGCCGGTGTGACACCCGCCGTTCTGCATGCCAGCTGCGTCGCGTGCGACGGGCGCGGCCTGTTGATTCTGGGGCCGTCCGGCGCAGGGAAATCGGGTTTGGCATTGCAGCTGATCGCGCTGGGCGCCACCCTTGTTGCGGATGACCGAACCGAAATCTGGGTGGACGGCTCCAGCCTGATGGCCCGCTCCCCCGCTAGCATCGTCGGCCTGATTGAAGCGCGCGGCGTTGGCATCCTGCGCCTTTCTGCGCTGCCAAGCGCCGAGATCACGCTGGTCGTCGACCTCGCCCAGACCGAAACCGATCGCTTGCCGCCCCGTCGTCATGTCAACCTACTCGGAATTGAACGTGACCTTGTGTTTGCAGGCAGCCATTCCCATTTTCCTGCCGCGATTATGTGCTATCTAAAGAATTCGCGTTTCGACTGATCCCCTGACCAACCCGCAAAGCATGACCGGCACCGTCGACACTCTCCCCTCGCACCATCTGGTTTTGGTCACGGGGCCTTCGGGCGCTGGGCGGTCGACGACCTTCCATGCACTGGAGGATCTGGGCTACGAGGTGATCGACAACCTGCCGCTTAGCTTCGTGCCGCGTCTCTTGGATGGCCCGCCGCTGGACCGCCCGATTGCGCTGGGTCTGGATGTGCGCAACCGGGATTTCAGCGCCGCCACCGCCATTGAATTGATCGACACCCTGACCCGCGATCCCCGGGTAACGCTGGACGTGCTCTACCTGGATTGCGCACCGTCGGTTCTGGTCAGCCGCTTCAGCCAGACCCGCCGCCGCCACCCGCTGACCGAAGTGGCAACCGCTGCCGAAGGGGTGGAGCGTGAGATTGACCTGCTGGCACCGATCCGGGTGCGCGCCGACCACCTGATCGACACCTCCGACCTGTCGCCACATGACCTCAAGGCCGAGATCGTGGATTGGTTTGGGCAGGGCCAGGCGTCCCGTCTGGCCGTGTCGGTGCAAAGTTTCAGCTACAAGCGCGGTTTGCCGCGGGGTGTGGACATGGTGTTTGACTGCCGATTCTTGGCGAATCCCTACTGGGTGCCCGATTTGCGCGAGCGTGATGGCCGTGATGCCGCGGTTGCGGCGCATGTCGAATCTGACCCGAATTTCGCCGGGTTCTTCTTAAGGTTGCAGGAAATGGTGCTGATGTTGCTGCCCGCACAACTGCAAGAGGGTAAAGCGCATCTGACCATCGGCTTTGGCTGTACCGGCGGGCAACACCGTTCTGTTGCAGTTGCAGAAAAGTTGGCCAAGGTCCTTGCGGAAGCGGGCTGGCAGGTGTCAAAACGTCACCGGGAACTGGAACGGCGCGGAACTTCGCCGGCGCCGGACGGGATCAGTGGCGAAACAGGGGTAGGTCGCGGGTGATCGGAGTCGTCATCGTAGCGCATGGCGGATTGGCCCGAGAGTATCTCTCGGCCGTTGAACATGTCGTGGGCAAACAGTCGGACATGCAGGCCATCTCGATCGAGGATGACTGCGACCGCATCAAGAAACAGGCCGAGATTTGCGATGCGGCCAATGCCGTGGACCATGGCGGCGGTGTCGTGGTGGTGACGGACATGTTCGGCGGCTCGCCCTCGAACCTGTCGCTGCTGGCCTGCACGGCGGGATCCGAGCGGCGCATCATCTATGGCGCAAATCTGCCGATGCTGATCAAGCTGGCCAAGTCGCGGGCGATGTCGGTCAACGATGCGGTGGCGGCGGCCCTGGATGCCGGGCGCAAATATATCAACAGCCTGGATCTTGGGGGCGGTGCGTGACGTGGCCCAATTGATCCTGAAGATCATCAACGAAAAGGGCCTGCACGCCCGCGCCTCGGCCCGCTTTGTCGAGGTGGTCGAGGAATTCGACGCCACGGCTCAGGTCACCCGCGACGGCATGTCCGTGTCGGGCGACAGCATCATGGGGCTTTTGATGTTGGCAGCCTCGCGCGGAACCACTATTGAGGTGGAAACCAGCGGACCACAGGCCGAGGCGCTTGCGGTGGCGCTGACGGCGCTGGTGGCTGACCGCTTCGGCGAAGACCGCTAAAGCGCCTTGCAAAGGAAGGCAGTCGCTTCGTGAGCCAGTTGCAAGACACCAAACGCGTGGCTTCTCCCGCTGCTCAGCGCCCTGCGGTGGCCAAGAAATATGACATGCGGCGGTTGTCCTATGCGGGCACCTTCACCAATCCCTTCAAGGTCTACACCATCCGCGCGCTGGAATGGGCGACCGCCAAGGTCAAGCTTCTGTCGATGATCCGCAGCTTCGAACGGTCGGGCGCGCCGGTCGGCGTGGCCTTCTGGTCCAAGGCGATCCGCCACATGGGCATCCGCATCGACACCCCACCCGAGGAAATCGCCCGCATCCCCGCCACGGGCCCGGTCGTCGTTGTGGCCAACCATCCGCACGGGCTGGTCGATGGCATGATCATGGCCGAACTGGTCAGCCGGGTGCGCGGCGATTTCCGCATCCTGACCCGCAGCCTGCTGACCGGGATTCCGGAAATCGAAGAGTTCATGATCCCGGTGCCCTTCCCGCATGAGGAGCATTCGCGGGAGCTGGGTCTGCAGATGCGCGATCTGACCATGGCGCATCTGGCCAATGATGGCCTCGTGATCCTGTTCCCCGCCGGCCGTGTTGCCGCGTCCGAAACCTGGTTCGGCCCGGCGATCGAGGCGGAGTGGAACGTCTTCACCCACAAGATGATCTCGAAATCCGGCGCTACCGTCGTGCCGATCCATTTCACCGGCCAGAACTCACGCGCCTATCAAATCGCCAACAAACTGGCGGCGACGCTGCGGCAGGGCCTGCTGCTGTATGAAATCAAGCGCTCCCTCTTCAAACCACAGCGCCCCTATGTCGGCATGCCGATCCCGGCCTCTGAACTGGACAAGTGGAAAGGCAACCCGCGCGGCTTCCTGGCCTGGCTGCGAGAGCATACCTTGGCCTTGGGGCCCAGGTAGGAGGGGCAATCTGCCCAGCCAACCAGAAGGCAGGGCTGTTCAAGCCACCAGCGCTTCGGCCCGTTTCAGATCCACGCTGACCAATTGGCTGACGCCCTGTTCCGCCATGGTCACGCCGAACAGCCGGTCCATCCGGCTCATCGTCACCGCGTGATGGGTGATGACCAGAAACCGCGTCTCGGTCCGCCGCCGCATCTCGTCCATCAGGTCGCAGAATCGGGTGACGTTGGCATCGTCCAACGGCGCATCCACCTCGTCCAGCACGCAGATCGGTGCCGGATTGGCCAGAAAGACGCCGAAGATCAGCGCCAGCGCCGTCAATGTCTGCTCGCCACCCGACAGCAAAGACAGCGTTGACAACCGCTTGCCCGGCGGTTGGCACATGATCTCCAGCCCGGCTTCCAGCGGATCATCGCTTTCCACCATCACCAGCCGAGCCTCCCCGCCCCCGAACAAATGCGTGAACAAGGTGGCGAAGTTGGCATTGACCTGCTCGAACGCGGTCAGCAGACGCTCGCGCCCCTCGCGGTTCAGCCCGGCAATCCCCGCCCGCAACTTCTTGATCGCCTCTTCCAGATCGACCTTCTCGGCCACCAGCGCGTCATGTTCGGCGGACACGGTCTTCGCATCCTCCTCCGCACGCAGGTTCACCGCGCCCAAAGCCTCGCGCTGGCGTTTCAGGCGGCCCACATCCGTCTCCAAAGCCTCGGCGTCCGGCATCCGGTCCGGGTCCAGCCCCAGCGTGTCCAGCAGGTGATCCGGCGTGGTCCCCAGCTCCTCGGAAATTCGATCCGCCGCCAGGGCCGAGGCTTGTCGCGCCGCCTCCTGCAGCGCTTCGGCCCGTGCCCGCGCTTCCCGCGCCTCGCCCGCCGCTCGTTCTGCCTCCCGCTCGGCCTCCTGCGCCTTGCGCAGGGTGCCCTCGGCCTCCGCCAAGGCGTCTGCCGCCGTACGGCGCCGCAGATCGGCGGTCCCGATGGCTTCGATCAGGTCCTCGCGCCGCTCGGCAATTTCCTCGGGCACGGCCATGGCCTCGGACAGTTCGTCCTCTGCCTCCTGCCGCCGGCCGGTCAGTTCGGCCATCCGCTTGCCCGCCGTCTCCAGCCGGTGCCGCCAGCCGGACAATTCCTTGGTCGCCTCTTGCTTGCGGCGCAGCCGCGCCTCGCCCTCGCGCCGCACCTCATCATGGGCGGCGCGGCGGGTCATCATGGCAATCCGCGCGCCTTCCACGGCCACGCGCATATCCTCCACCACGGCCCGCGCTGCCGCCAGATCGCCCAGATCCTCAAGCCCCGCCACCGCCTCCTCCAGCCGGTCCCGGGCCGAGGCTGCATCATCGGAATACCGCGCCACCGCCGCCTGCGCGCTTTCCAGCCGCCCCTCGGCGATCGACCGCTCCCCGTCAGACCGCGAGGCTGCCCGGTTCGCCTCGGTGACCCGCCCATCGGCTGCCCGCCGCGCCTCGCGTGCCAGCTGATCGGCGCGGGACAGGTCGGCCAAACGGCTGTGCAACGCGTCATGCGCCTGCGCTGCACCTTCCGCCTTGGCCGCCACCTCCTCCAGATCGCGCTTGAGCTGAACCAGCCGGTTCAACTGCCGCAGCCGCGCCGCCGCCGCACTCGGCGCATCGTCGGCGGCAGAGCGGAACCCGTCCCACCGCCACAGATCGCCCTCAAGGCTGACAATGCGCTGTCCCGGCCGCAGCAACGTCTGCACCCGCGGCCCGTCCTGCGCCGACACCAGTCCAACCTGCGACAAGCGCCGCGCCAGCACCGCAGGGGCACCGACATGGCTGGCCAAGGGGGCGGCGCCCTCTGGCAAGGGCTGGGCCGGATCAAACACCTCCAGCCGCACCCAGCCCGAGCGCGCCGCACCCTCCACTTCCGCCGCGCGCAAATCATCCGCAAAGGCCGCGCCCAAGGCCGCTTCGAACCCCGGTTCAACCTCCAGCTGATCCAGCAGTTGCGTGCCGGCTTGCGCCTCGCGCTGCACCAGCCGCGCGAGGGCGGCCACTTCGGCGCGCAGCGCGTTGGCCTCTCCCTCGGCACCGGACCGCACCGCCCGGGCTTCCGCCTCGCGGGTCTGGGTGTCGGCGCGCGCCTCCTCGGCCCGGACCAAAGCCTCTTCTGCCGCCTCGGCCATCGCCAAAGCCGCCTCCTGGGCCTCCGCCGCCGCCTCTGCGGCGTCAACGGCGCGCTCCACCGCCGCCCGCGCCTCCTCGACCGAGGCCGCCGCCCGCGCGGCTTCCGCCTCTGACCGCTCCACCGCCTTGCGATTGTCCGCCACCAGGCGCTCGGCCGATTGGTGGCGCGCCGCCAGCCGCGCCGCGTCTTCGGTGGCCTGCGTCAGATCACCCTCGCGCCCGCCCAGTTCCGCCGCGGCCGCCCGCGCCAGTTCGGCGGCATCCGACAGCCGTTCCTCCTGCCCGTCGCTGGCCCGCAGCAGCTGGTCAACCTCCCAGTCCAGCCGCTCGATCATCTCAGACGCGTCGCGGTTCAATGACTGCTCGCGCTCGCCATCGCGGCCCATCTGCAGGATTCGCGCCTTCAACGTCTCGATCGCCGCCAAGGCGCGGCTTTCCTCGGCCCCCAAAGCATCGCGCTGCAAGGTCAGGCGCTGCAGGATGGCCGAGGCCACCGCCTCCTCCTCGCGCCGGGGGGGCAGGGCGGCCTCTGCCGCTTCACGTCCCTTGCCCGCCGCCCGCGCGGCCAATTCCGCCTGCGCCGTCCCCGACAGCCGCTGGCGCAACCCAAACTCCGCCTCGGCCCGCGCCACCTCTGCCTCGCGCCAGCGCCGGTACAACAGCATCCCTTCGGCCCGCCGCAATTCCACGCCAATCTCGCGATAGCGCGCCGCCTGCCGCGCCTGCCGTGTCAAGGTTGCCAGTTGCTGGGCCAACCCCTCCAGCACATCATCGACCCGCAACAGGTTCTGCTCCGCCGCTGTCAGCCGCAACTCCGCCTCGTGCCGCCGCTGGTACAGGCCGGAAATCCCCGCCGCCTCTTCCAGAATCATCCGCCGTGCCTTGGGCTTGGCATTGATCAGTTCCGTAATCTGCCCCTGCCGCACCAACGCCGGAGAATGCGAGCCCGTCGAGGCATCGGCGAACAGCATCTGCACATCGCGCGCCCGCACGTCCTTGGCATTGGCCTTGTAGGCCGACCCCGCCTCCCGCGTGATCCGCCGCACCACTTCAATGGTATCGGCATCGTTAAATCCTGCGGGCGCCAGCCGGTCCTGATTGTCGATGATCAGGCTGACTTCCGCGAAATGCCGCGCGCCCCGCCCGCCAGAGCCGTTGAAGATCACGTCCTCCATGCCGCCGCCGCGCATCGCCGAGGGGCGGTTTTCCCCCATCACCCAGCGCAGCGCCTCCAGCAGGTTCGACTTGCCGCAGCCATTGGGGCCGACAACACCGGTCAGCCCCTCCATGATCATCAGATCGGTGGGATCGACAAAGCTCTTGAAACCGTTGAGGCGCAGCCGCGTCAGGCGCATGGGTCCCTCGCTTCCCCTAAGCCGCCATTTTCGCCAAGTCTCGGGTCAAGTCAACCAAGCCGCCCCGCCTATGGCGGGCATGCGCGGGCTTATCCCCAATATCTTGCGCTTGACCAAGGGGCCACGGCCGCGCCATCCTCGTCCCATGACCCAGTTCGCCCTCCCCTTCTCGGGACGCTGCCTGTGCGGTGCGGTGCGCTACACCTGCGACGCCCGACCCTTGTGGCAAAGCCTTTGTCACTGCGAAAGTTGCCGCCGGGCAACCTCTTCGCCCTCCACCGCCTTCTTCGGTGTGGCCAACGGCCACTGGCGCTGGACCGGGCAAACCCCCGCCGCCTATGCCTCCAGCCCCGGTGTGCAGCGCGACTTCTGCCCGCAATGCGGCAGCCCGATGGCCTTCCGCAGCACCCGCTTCCCCGGCGAGGTCCATTTCTACGCCGCCTCCCTTGACGATCCGGCCCAATACGCCCCGCAAGATCAGGTCTTCGTGTCCGAGGCGCTGCCTTGGGTCCACATCGCCCCCGACGTCCCCCACCGCGCCCGCGGCGCCTATGACTGGCCCGCCCGCCGCCTGCATGATCCTGACACCGCAGCCGGACCACCTCTACCTCGGCAAACTCGCCGTTGACCCGGCCCAACAGGGCAGGGGTCTCGCCCGCCGCCTGATCACCCATGCCGAGCACCGCGCCCGCAGCCTGGGCCTTGCCGCACTGCGCCTCGAAACCCGCGTCGAACTGACCGAGAATCACGCCTTCTTCCAGCACCTGGGCTTTCACGAAATCGCCCGCACCGCCCACACGGGGTTCCCCCAGCCGACCTCCATCACCTTTTCCAGGCCCGTCTGACCGCTTGCTCCTTGCCAAATACTCCACGGAGAGGTCCGGAGGGGTGTGAAACCCCTCCGGGGCCTGCCAAGGGGGCAACCCTGGCCGCCCGCGGAATTTTCGTAGAAAATTCGGGCCCCGGACAGCAAAACGCCCGAGGGTTTCCCCCCGGGCGCTGCCCTGATCTCAACCCTGTCAGCAGGCCGAAACCGCCCGCCCGGTCATCACCTTGACCAGATTGGCGCGGTACGCTGCCGTGCCGTGCAGGTCGTGGATCATGTCGGTCGCGTCGACCTTCAACCCTGCCAGCGCCGCTGCCGAGAAACTGGCCGTCAAGGCCGCCTCGGCCTCGGTCCAACGGAACACGCCGTTGTTCGACGCTCCGGTGATCGCCACCCGCACCGAGCCATCCGCCGCCTGCGCGACAAAGGCCCCGGTCAGCGCGAAACGGCTGGCCGGTTGGTTGAACTTGGCATAGGCCGACCGCTTCGGGATCGGGAATTCCACCGCCGTCACGATCTCGCCCTCTTCCAGCGCGGTGGCGAACATGCCTTGGAAGTAGTCATCCGCCGCAATCCGCCGCTTGGACGTGATCACGGTGGCACCAGACGCCAGCACGGCCGAGGGATAGCACGCCGCCGGGTCGTTGTTGGCGATCGAGCCGCCAATCGTGCCCCGGTTGCGCACCGCCGGGTCGCCGATGCCCCCGGCCAGTGCGGCCAGGCCCGGAAACACCGCAGCCGCCTCGCGGGCCACCACGGCATGGGGCGTCGCCGCCCCAACCCACAGCGTCGATCCGTTGACCTTGACGCCCTTCATCTCGGCAATCCCGGTCAGGCTGACCAGAACCTCCGGCGTCGCCAGCCGTTGCTTCATCGTAGGTGTCAGGGTCTGCCCGCCCGACAGGGCCTGCGCCCCCTCGGCCGACAGGGCTTTGACCGCTTCAGCGACGCTGACAGGTTTCACAAACTCGAAGTTTTGCATCTGATCCTCCCTCAGGCGTTCATCGCCGCCCAAACGCGCGACGGCGTCAGGGGCATGTCAATATGGGCAACCTTGCGGCCCGCCCGGTTCAGAGCATCCAGCACCGCGTTGACCACCGCCGGAGGCGAGCCAATCGCCCCCGCCTCGCCGCAGCCCTTCACGCCCAGCTTGTTGTGGCTGCACGGCGTGATGCAGGAATGGTCGACCGTGATGAAGGGCGCATCGTCGGCGCGCGGCATGGTGTAATCCATGTAGCTGCCCGACAGAAGTTGGCCGTTTTCATCATAGACGCCGTGTTCCAGCAGGGCCTGACCGATGCCTTGCACGACACCGCCATGCACCTGACCGCGCACGACCATCGGGTTCATCACGTTGCCGAAGTCATCCGCACAGGTAAAGGCCAGCACGTCCACCTTGCCGGTGTCTGCATCAACCTCGACCTCGCAAAGGTACGCCCCAGCCGGATAGGTAAAGTTGGCGGGGTCGTAGAACGCGGTTTCTTCCAGACCCGGCTCCAGCGTCGCCAGCGGATAGTTGTGCGGCACGTAGGCCGAGAAGGCGATCTCGCCAAAGGTCTTCGAACGGTTGGTCCCCGACACGGCAAACACGCCATCGGTGAAGATAATCTCCGCCTCGGTCGCTTCCAGCATATGCGCGGCAATCTTCTTGCCCTTCGCAATCACCTTGTCCGCCGCATTGGCCATCGCCTGCCCGCAAACTGCCAGCGAACGAGACCCATAAGACCCCATCCCGAACGGGATCTTCGCGGTATCCCCGTGGACGATATCCACCGATGACATCGGAATCCCGAACATCTCCGAGATGATCTGCGCAAACACCGTCTCATGGCTTTGACCATGGCTGTGGGCGCCCACCATCACCGACACGTTGCCAGTGGGGTTCACCCGCACCGTCGCCGCATCGTACAGACCGACCCGAGACCCCAAAATCCCGACCAGGTTCGACGGCGCAATCCCGCAAGCCTCGATCCAGGTTGAAAGCCCCAGACCGCGCAGCTTGCCCTTCTTGGCGCTTTCAGCCCGGCGCTTCTCAAACCCGGCCACGTCGGCCAGTTCAATCGCCTTGTCCAGCGTGGCGTGGTAATTGCCCACGTCATAGGCCAGCCCAACCGGCGTCGTGTAGGGGAACATGTCGGTGGTGATGAAGTTCTTCCGGCGCACCTCGAACGGGTCAAGACCCAGTTCCCGGCACATCTGGTCGACGACACGCTCCAGCGAATAGGTCGCTTCCGGGCGTCCTGCGCCGCGGTACGCATCGACCGGCGCGGTATTGGTGAAGACCGTCTTCACGTTCACATAGACATTGGGCACCTTGTAGGGGCCGGCCATCAGCGTCCCGTGCAGGAAGGTCGGCGTCACGGTCGAGAAGTTCGACAGATACGCCCCCACGTTGGCCAGTGTCTCGGTCCGGAAGGCAATGAAGGTGCCGTCAAGTTCCGTCGCCAGCTCGATCTTCGTCACATGGTCGCGGCCATGCGCATCCGACAGGAAGCTTTCGGACCGTTCCGCCACCCATTTCACCGGCTTCTTCAGCTTCTTGGCGGCTGCCAGAACCAAGGCCTCTTCGCCGTAGTGATAGATCTTGGAGCCGAAACCGCCGCCCACATCGGGCGCCACGACCTGCAGCTTGTTCTCCGGAATCCCCAGCACAAACGCGGCAACCAGCAACCGCGTCAGGTGCGGGTTCTGGCTGGTCGTGGTCAGCTTGTAGTCACCCGTGCCCGGATTGAACTCGCCGATCGACGCCCGAGGCTCCATCGCGTTCGGGATCAACCGGTTGTTGATCAGTTCCAGCGTGGTGACATGCGGAGCAGCCTTGATCGCCGCATCCACCTTGGCGCGGTTGTCCTCGATCCAGCCCCAGTCAAAGCACTGGTTGTCGGCGATCTCGTCATGCACGCGGTTGGTGGTGTCCGCCAAAGCCGCCGCCATGTCGATGATGGCCGGCAGTTCTTCGAAGTCCGAAGCATCCGCCAAGGCCTGCGCCGCATCCTTGGCTTCCATATAAGATTGCGCGATCACGGCGGCGTAAGCGTCGCCCACATGCCGCACCTTGCCATGCGCCAGCACCGGGCGCTTGGGCTCTTTCATCGGCGAGCCATCGCGCGAGCCGATGAACCAGCCCGCGGGGTTGCCGCCCACGTCCTTGAAATCCTCGCCGGTGAAGACGGCCAGCACGCCCGGCATGCCTTCTGCCGCAGCCACGCCCACCGACTTGATCCGTGCATGCGCCATCGTGCTGCGAACAAAGACCGCATAGGCCTGTCCATGCACGTCTATGTCATGCGTGTAATTCCCCGCGCCCGTCAGGAAGCGGATGTCCTCGGTCCGTTTGACCTCAGCGCCAATCCCGTGATCTTTCGCCATATCCGTCCCCCCTTATTCGGCTGCGACGGCTGCGACGTCCTGCCCGGAGGCAGCCATCACGGCCTTGACGATGTTGTGATAGCCGGTGCAACGGCAGATGTTGCCCTCCAGCCCGTGGCGCACTTCGGCTTCCGACGGCTTGGGATTGCCCGCCAGCAGGGCTGCCGTAGACATCACCATGCCCGGCGTGCAGAAGCCGCATTGCAGGCCGTGGTGATCCTGAAACGCCTGCTGGATCACGCCCAGACTGCCATCGGCATTCGCCATGCCCTCGATCGTGGTCACCTTGGATCCCGCCACGTCCTGCGCAAAGACCGAGCAGCTTTTCACCGCCACCCCGTCGACATGCACGACACAGGCGCCGCATTGCGAGGTGTCGCAGCCGATATGGGTGCCGGTCAGGCTAAGCCCCTCGCGCAGAAAGGCGGACAGAAGCGTGCGCCCCTCGGTCTCGGCCGAGACGGTCTTGCCGTTCACGGTCATCGTCGTTTTGGTCATCGTTTCCTCCCTGAAACTTTTTTCAGTCCAGCATCTCGACGGTTCAGCCGATCAGACGGCGGAACCAGCCCTTTTTCGGTGCGTCTTCCGCACCCTCGGCCGAGCCTTCGGCCGGGGCGGTTTCTTCTGCGGGGGCCTCGGCCGGGCCCTCGATGGCGGTCTGGAAGCGGTTGAAAAACTCCTCCGCCAGGTTCTTGGCAAAGCCGTCAATGATGCGGCTGCCCAGTTGCGCGATCTTGCCGCCAACGCTGGCATCGACGTCATAGGTCAGCCTGGTGCCGCCGTCCTGCGGCGCCATCGTCACAAAAGCGCCGCCCTTGGCAAAGCCCGCAACGCCGCCCTTGCCCTCGCCCGTGATGCGCAGCGACGTGCCCTCCACGATGTCCGACAGCGTCACCGTGCCGGTGAACCGCGCCTTGACCGGGCCAACCTTCTGGACAACGACCGCCTCAAAGCCATCCGTCGGGTTTCCTGTCAGGCTTTCGCAGCCCGGCACGCAGGCCCGCAGCACGTCCGCATTCAACACCGCAGCCCAGACCGTCGCAGGATCTGCGTTGATATGCCGTTCCTCGGCAAGCTTCATGAAACCCCTCCCTGGGCGTCCTGTGCCTATGGCCCCACCCTTGACGCGGAATCATTCCGTTGCGTCAAAGGGTCAGGTTCAGACATATCCTTGCCCGATGGGGAGGAACCTGTCGACAGGATTGACAGCCACCTGTCGCAAATCTGAGACACATCCGCGCAGATTGTGCAGGCTCAGGCGCCGACGTCAGGGGCCTGCTGCATTTGCACCGCGTTGATCAGCCAACCATCAGGGCCTTCAACCATCTGATAATCCATCAGAAAACTCTGCCCCTTGCCATCGGTGACCCGAACCCGCTGCCACCAGGCCCCGCCGATGAAACGCAGGTCCTGCATTTCAACCTGGGCAGGGTGCCAGACCATCGGATAGCCCTCGCGCACCATCTTGCCGAAGTTTTCCGGCGTGCCGAACAGGTCGTGAATGGTGGGCGAGGCATAGGTGAACGCCTTGGCGAAATCATCCGCCTGAAACGCCTCAATCTGGGCGCGGATCGTGTCTTGAATGGGCGTGCCCTGATTGGGCGCGTCCTGCGCTTGCGCGCGTGCGGCAGACAGCACAAGGAGGATGCAAACCATGAAGATGCGCAGCATGACGGCCTCCGATGAGGGGTGTATCGCCATGATACGCAAGAACCGGCCCGACAGTTTCATCCTCGTCGCAATTATTTTGCAGCCGGGGCGCGCTCGGCGGACCCGGCTGGGGGGCATTCTGCCCCCCAGACCCCCCTGAGGATATTTGGAGAAGGCGAGGGGAAAGAAGGTCAGGCGGCCAGGTCGCCCGCCAGCGCCTTGTCGATCAGGCCAATGGTTTCGGGCACACCGTAGAGGGCGATGAACCCCCCGAAGCGCGGGCCTTCACTGGCGCCCATCAGCACCTCGTACAATGCCTTGAACCAGTCGCGCAGTGGGTCGAATGCGTGGTCCTTGCCGACCGCGTAACAGGCGTTCTGCAGGGTTTCCTCATCGGCGTGACCTTCCCAGGCGGCCAGCCGCGCGCGCAGGTCCAGAATGGCGGCGCGTTCCCTTTCGGTGGGCAGGCGGTAGGTGCGGTTGGGTGCAATCTTGTCGTTGAAGTAGCGCAGCGCGAAGCCTGCTGCCGCATCCAGATCGGGGTGGGTGTCCGGGCTGGCATCGGGGGCGTATTTCCGGATGAACCCCCACAGCCCGGCCGCATCCTTGGCCCCCGCCACCGAGGCCAGGTTCAACAGCATGGCGAAGCTGACCACCATCTTCGACGCGGGCACCTTGCCGCCGTGGATGTGGAACACCGGGTTGTTCAGCTGCTGGTCCAGATCCTGCGTCGGATAGGCCTTCAGCTGCTGGTGGTATTCATCCACCGCCTTCGGGATCACATCCCACCACATCCGCTTGGCCGTCTTGGGCTTGAGATACATGAAATACGACAGGCTCTCGGTCGAGGCATAGGTCAGCCACTCGTCAATCGTCAGTCCGTTGCCCTTGGATTTCGAGATCTTCTGGCCCTGTTCATCCAGGAACAGCTCATAGGTCATGTGGTTGGGCTTCTTGCCGCCCAAGGCCTCGCAAATCCCGTCATAGATCGGCGTGTTGGTCGAGTGGTCCTTGCCATACATCTCGAAATCCACATCCAGCGCCGCCCAACGGGCGCCGAAGTCGGGCTTCCACTGCAGCTTCACATGGCCGCCGGTGACCGGCAGGGTCCATTCGCGGCCATCCTCGTCGTCGAAGGTGATCGTGCCATCCTTGGCGTTCACCTCCTTCATCGGCACATACATCACGCGCTTGGTCACAGGATGGATCGGCAGGAAGCAGGAATAGGTCTGCTGGCGTTCTTCGCGCAAGCTGGCCAGCATGATCGCCATGATCGCGTCATAGCGTTCGGCGCAGCGCAGCAGAACCTCGTCGAACTGGCCGGATCTATAGAATTCGGTCGCCGAGATGAATTCGTACTCGAACCCGAAGGTATCCAGGAAGCGGCGCAGCATGGCGTTGTTGTGGGCGCCAAAGCTGTCGAACTCGCCGTAAGGGTCGGGCACCGTGGTCAGGGGCTGCTGCATGTGCTGACGCAGCATCTCTTGCTGGGGCACGTTCTCGGGCACCTTGCGCATCCCGTCCACGTCATCCGAGAAGCAGATCAGCCGCGTCGGAATGTCCGAGATCACCTCGAAGGCGCGGCGGATCATCGTAGTCCGGGCCACCTCGCCAAACGTGCCGATATGCGGCAGGCCTGACGGGCCATAACCCGTCTCGAACAGGACATAGCCCTTCTCGGGGGCCTTGTGCTCGTAGCGTTTCAGCAAAGCCCGGGCCTCTTCGAAGGGCCAGGCTTTCGACTTCAACGCGGCGTCACGCAAGGCGCTCATGGGCGGATCCTCCAACAGGGGGCCTGTGCGCCCCGAACCCCCGTCCTCTATTGCCGCCCCGGTCCGACGTCAATATTGTCAGGGCTTACCCCGAAAGGAAGACCCATGCCAGACAGCCTGCCCGCCTCGATGTCCGCCCCCGATGCGCTGATTGCGGTGATGATCGCCGTCTCCGCCTCGGACGAGCAGATGCGCACGACGGAACTGGTGGCCATCCAGCGCATCGTCTACCACCTGCCGGTGTTTGCCGGCTATGACAACGACCGCATCCGGGTGATCGCCCAGACGGTGTTCGACCTCTTCGAAGAGGAAGACGGCCTCGCCGCCCTGTTCGGCCTGATCCGCGATGCCTTGCCCGAACGGATGCACGAAACCGCCTATGCGCTGGCCTGTGACGTGGCCTCCGCCGACGGTACCCTGCACGAGGTGGAGCTGCGCATGCTCGAAGAGGTCCGCGAAGAGCTGCAGATCGACCGCCTGCACGCCGCCGCCATCGAATGGGGCGCCCGCGTGCGCCACCTGCGGCCCTGAGGCGCCCGTAGGGTGGGGTTTTACCCCACCCTGCCTCACACCATGCCGGCCCAGCGGCTCAGCAGCGCGCCCTGCATGCCGCGCGCCCGGCCGACCCAGCCCCGTTCCCCCGGTGGCTTCTCGCGCTCGGCCACTGGCACCGCCTCGCGCCGCGCCGGATCGGCCGAGAAGATCGCGAAGGCCAGATCGCGCCCCGAGGGCGGCTCGATGAACCCCACAAGCCCCGAGACGAAGTTCAGCGTCCCGCTTTTTGCAAACACCCGCACGGCGCCGCCCTTGCCGGCCTGACCCTCTTCGCGCCGCACGCCGATCTCCTTCAGGATGCTGCGCAGACCGGCGCCCGAGGGCTGCTTCTCTCCCGCCATGATCGCCCGCATCATGCCGCCCGGCGTCACCCGCGATGCAGCGCCCAGCCCCGAGTGGTCGACGAACTGCGCCTGCAGCCCCAGGGCGTCCTGCGCCCAGGCCTGCATGGCCGCCGCCGAGTCGCGCAGCGCCGGCGCGCCGGATGACGACAGCCCCACGGTCTCGGCCGTGATGTTGGTGGAAAACTTCAGCATCTCGCGCAGGACGCCGTCCAGATGCCCGCTGGGCCAGGTCAGCAACGGTGTTGCATTGGCCGGCAGCGTGGTGATCATCTGCGCCTTGGGCAGCACGATGCCCTGCGCGCCGCACAGGGTGACGAACACCTCCGTCACATAGGCCGCGACATGGCGCACCGGCAACCAGCGGCTGCCCGCCCGCGCCAGCGAGGCCCTTGCCACCGTCCAGCTTTCGCCCATCGCATCGGAATAGGTGAACAGGGGCAGATCCGCCTCCGCAATCGCGGCCGTGATGCCCTGAACCGGCGGCACAAAGCGCCCGCCCCGCGCGGTCATCTGCAAGGTGGCGCCGCCCTTGGTCCATTCCAGATTGACCCGGTTGAAGTTCAACGACAGGCCCGACAACCCCGGATCGTAATCCACCTGAATGGGCTGCTCCTCGGTGATCCGGTCGAACGAGGGCAGGGCCCCCGCATAGACCAGGAAGTTCCCGTTCACCTGCTTCAACCCGCCGCGCGCCAGCGCCGCCACCATGTCGCCCAGCCGGTCGGTGTCCAGCGTCGGATCGCCGCCGCCCGCCAGAATCAGGTCGCCGTCCAGCCGTCCCCCCGTGACCGGACCGGTTGCCAGCACCCGTGTGTTGAACACCGCGTCCGCCCCCAGATGGTCCAGCGCGTAAAGCGAGGTGATGGTCTTGGCCACGCTGGCCGGCGGCACCTGCACATCCGCATTGAAGCTTTCCAGCACCTTGCCCGTCGCCACCTCGGCCACGCAGAACCCGGTCACCCCGGTCAGGTTCGCCGCCGCCACCAGATCCTGCGGATCGCGCGCAACCGGCGCAGCGGCGGCCTTGTGCGGAACGGCAGCCTTGTGCGAAACGGCGGGCGCCTTGGCCTTGCGGGTCTTGCCCAGGGCCGGCGCCGCAAGGGCTGAAGCCAGCCCGCCCAACATCCCGCGCCGTGTCCAATCGTTCAAAGTCATCGCCGTCTCCTGCATCTTGCGCGCCAGAGTTATCCTGTTCCCGCGCCCGCAAGCAACTGGGTCACAGCCCCAGAACGCTGGCCACCTTGCCCTGAAAATAGGCCACGCCCCGCTCGTGGCGCGGTGACAGCGGACCCGGAGAATAGGCCCCCGTGGCATAATTCTTCTGGGTTTCGACGCAGACTTCAAAATCCTCCCGCACCACGCCCAAGGTGCCCTGAATGGTGCGCTCCCGCTCGGCCGCATGGGCGTCAGAGGTGTCGGCGAAGTAGAAGTTGTAAATCAACTCGGTCCGGTTCTCGTCGATCGGGTTGATCCGGCTGGTGTTCATCCCCCCGGAAAACAAGGATAAAGTCCAATTCGGCCACATCCACAGCCATTTGCCCCGATACCACAACCCATCCTTCGGCGGTGCCGTCATCCGCACCAGCCCGTCATGCGCCGAGGTCTCGAAAGCGTCGAAGTCAATCGCCGCGTGGAACGCCGGATGGATACCGGGGATATGCAGCCCCTCCACAAAGTTATCGGTGTAAATCTTCCAGTTGGCGTCAAACACCATGCGCTCGGTCCGCACCGGGACATAGCTTTCGATCGGCTCCTCCGCCAATTCCGCCACCGTGTCGCCCAACTGCGCGTGCAGTGCACACGCAGGTTTGATCGCCACAAAGACCAGCCCGCGCCACGTGTCGATGCTGATCGGCTCCAGCGGCCAATCCTTCATGTCAAAGCCCGGCTCCTCGCCGTACCAAGGCGCCTTCAGCAACTCCCCCGCGTCCGAGAATTGCCACTGGTGATAGGGGCAGCGGATCGGCCCGCAGGTCCCCTCGCCCTCGGGCAGCAACCGCGCCCCGCGATGGCGGCAGACATTGCGAAACGCCCGCAGCACCCCGTCGTTGGACCGGACCGCAAACACCTTCATCCCGGCAATCTCGGTCGCCACATAAGACCGCCGCTCGGCCAGCTTGGCCACCGGCCCCAAAAGCTGCCACGAGGTGGCAAACAGCTTCTCGCGTTCGGCCAGAAACACCTCGCGCGTCACATAGACCTTCGGATCAATGTTCAGCATTCATTTCCCCTTCCGCACCCGCCACTCGCCCCTTGCCCGGATCGCACTCGACGACGCCGCATGCAGCGGCATGTTCACAAAACACCACGCCGGCGGCGCCCTGTCCCCCAAGCCCTCGGCCCTCGCGACCTCGGAACTGCGAAACGCCCGCGCCGCCACCGACATCCGTGCCGCCAGCCCCGCCCCCGGTCGCGCCATCACCGCAACCGGTACCCGCGCCATGATATCGCGCCAAGACCGCCAGCGATGGAACTGCACCAGATTGTCCGCCCCCATCAGCCAGACGAACTTCACCCCCGGATACAGCGCCTGCAACTTCCGAATGGTATCAATCGTGGCCCGCGTCCCCAACCGCGCCTCAAGGTCGCTGACCACGACCCGAGGATCATCCCCCAGCATCGCCCGCGCCCGTTCGATCCGCGCCGCCATCGGCGCCGGCTGCCGCGCCTTCAGCGGGTTGCCCGGCGACACCAGCCACCACACCCGGTCCAGCCCAATCCGCCGCAACGCCTCCCGCGTGATGTGCACATGCCCCTCATGCGCCGGGTCAAACGACCCGCCCAACAGGCCCACAACCATGCCCCGATACGCTGGCGGAAAGCCCTGAACCATCCTGAAGCCTGCCCCCCTGCTTTTGCCCCATGTTTCAGGGGCTTGCTTGCAGGGTCAAGGTGAAATGCAAGCAAGCCCCTGGCTTGCCTTTGCATGGCCTCTGGCTAGTCTTGGCGCGACCCCAGACCGAAAGCCCGCGATGTCGTCCGCCTCCCCCATCACGATCCGATCCGCAGACCCCGACGATCCCGCCGCCCTCTGGTGCTTGCGGCACTACTTCGACCTGCTGGCCTTCAAGATTGACGCCGTGACGGCAGAGCTTTTCCCCCTGCCAGACCCCCATGCCGACACGTACCGCCCGCCGCAAGGCCAGTTCCTGATCGCCTGGCGTGACACCAAGGCGCTTGGCTGCGTCTCCCTCCGCCCGCTGCACGCCACCACGGCCGAGGTCAAGCGCCTGTGGGTCGCCCCCCATGCCCGCGGCCAAGGCCTCGCCCGCCGCCTGATGGCCGCGATCGAATCCCAGGCCCGCACCTTGGGCTACACCCACCTCAAACTCGACACCAACGCCGCCCTGACCGAAGCCATCGCCCTCTACCAAAGCGCCGGCTGGCAGAAAACCGCCCCCTATTCCGGCTTTCCCTCGACCCATTGGTTCGCCAAGGCCCTGTAACCGTTGCAGCGCTGGCCCCTTGTCGCTACATACGCGCCAAACCTTCTTTCCCCAAGACCTCCCCCGGAGCACGCACATGGCCAACTATCAATACGTCTATCACATGGACAACGTCTCCAAGGCCTACCCGGGCGGCAAGAAGTGCTTCGAGAATATCAAGCTGAACTTCCTGCCCGGCGTGAAGATCGGTGTGGTGGGCATCAACGGTTCCGGCAAATCCACCCTGCTGCGCATCATGGCGGGCATCGACAAGGATTTCACCGGTGACGCCTGGGCCGCCAAGGGCGCCCGCGTCGGCTATCTGGCGCAGGAACCGGTGCTGGACCCGACCCTGAACGTGCGCGACAACGTGAAACTCGGCTGCGCGTCCAAGGTTGCCAAGCTCGACCGCTACAACGAACTGGCGATGAACTATTCCGACGACACTGCCGACGAAATGTCCCGGCTGCAGGATGAGATTGACGCCGAAAACCTCTGGGACCTCGACTCCCAGATTGACGTCGCGATGGAAGCCCTGCGCTGCCCGCCCGATGACGCCGATGTGGAATCCCTCTCCGGTGGCGAACGCCGCCGCGTGGCGCTTTGCCAACTGCTGCTCGACGCCCCCGACATGCTTCTCCTCGACGAACCGACCAACCACCTCGACGCCGAATCCATCGCTTGGCTGCAACAGCACCTGATCGACTACAAGGGCACCATCCTCGTCGTCACCCACGACCGCTATTTCCTTGACGACATCACCGGCTGGATTCTGGAACTCGACCGCGGCCGCGGCATCCCCTACGAAGGCAACTACACCGCCTGGCTGGAACAAAAGGCCAAACGCGCTGCCCAAGAAGCGCGCGAGGACAAGTCCAAGCAAAAGGCGATGGAGAAGGAACTGGAATGGATCCGCGCCGGCGCCCGCGCCCGTCAGGCCAAGCAGAAGGCCCGTATCTCCAAGTATAACGAGATGGCAACCCAGACCGTCCGTGAACGCTCCACCTCCGCGCAGATCATCATCCCGAACGGCGAACGCCTCGGCGGCAAGGTGATCGACGTCGTCGGCCTGAAGAAACACATGGGCGACCGTCTGCTGATCGAAAACCTGTCCTTCACCGTGCCCCCGGGCGCCATCGTCGGCGTCATCGGCCCGAACGGCGCCGGCAAATCCACCCTGTTCCGCATGATCACCGGGCAAGAGCAACCGGACGAGGGCACCATCACGCTGGGCACCACTGTCCAACTCGCCTACGTCGACCAATCGCGCGATGCTTTGGCCCCCAACAAAACCGTCTGGGAGGAAGTCTCCGGCGGCGCCGAAGTCATCAAACTCGGTGATTTCGACATGAACTCCCGCGCCTATTGCGGCGCCTTCAACTTCAAGGGCACCGACCAGCAGAAGAAAGTGGGCCTCTTGTCCGGCGGTGAACGCAACCGCGTCCACATGGCCAAGCTGTTGAAATCCGGCGGCAACGTCCTCCTCCTCGACGAACCGACCAACGACCTTGACGTCGAAACCCTGCAAGCCTTGGAAGCCGCCATCGAAGATTTCGCCGGCTGCGCCGTGATCATCAGCCACGACCGCTTCTTCCTCGACCGCCTCTGCACCCACATCCTCGCCTTCGAAGGCGACGCCCATGTGGAATGGTTCGAAGGCAACTTCGAGGCGTACGAGGCGGACAAGGTCCGCCGCCTCGGCCCGGACAGCATCGAGCCGACCCGGGTGAAGTATAAGAAATTCACGAGATAAGGGAAAAGGGCGGGGCGACCCCGCCCTTTGCGCTTCGAAGGGTACAATGGCCTGGGAAGAGCATTTCAATACCCGCCGCTGGGGCAGGGTCTCTGACGCCGTCCTCGTGCTGCGCCTGACCTGCCTGATCCCCGCTTGGATCTTCGGGTTGCTTCAGGTCTGGAAAATCGGCGTAGTCCCGCTCGCAATCGGGGCGTTGAGCGGGACATTCATGTGCGGCGTCCAGGTCATGCGCTGGGGCTCCAAGATGCTCGACGACAGCCAGCCATAGGGTGCGTGCTCGCACGCACCGCAACGCCGGCGAAAAGGTGCGTGACATCACGCACCCTACCGTAGGTTTGGGCCTGCCCCGCTCCTACTTCCCCTTCACCGCATCCTTGATGCCGCCGACGGCGTTCTGCACTTTGCCTTCAACCTTCTGCGCCTGACCCTCGGCTTGCAGCTTGCTGTCCCCAATCACCTTGCCGACGGCCACCTTGGCCTTGCCCGCCACAACCTTGGCCGAGCCTGCGATCCGGTCCTTGTCCATCTGTCATCTCCCATCGCACGGTGTGTGCCGGATCAGACTACGCCCTGGCCATGCCCTTGCGCCAATTCAGGTTAGCGTTCCGCGGGCCCACCGCAGTGGGGCGGAACCGTTTTCGCCCGCGCGGCGTTGTCCTGCCGCACCAAAAGGAGGTCCCCATGAAAGGCATCATCGCCTGGCTGCTCGGCGTTCCGCTGATCGTCATCATCGCGCTTTACGTCTTTCACATCTTCTGAGACGGCAGCGGGCGTTGCGTTAACCGCAAGGTGCGGCACGGTCTGTAGCTACGCAAACCCGACGCAAACCTGACGGGAAACCGACGCAAAAAAGACGGGGCGAAACGGCTGAAGTCCCTAGTTAACCACGGAAATTCCGCCGATTCGCCCCGTTGCGCTCAGGTCTTCATCATTCCTTAATCACGTGCCACACGCCGCCCATGCCATCGCCGTTGACATCGCCCGGCTTCTTGTCGCCGGCGAAATAATACATCGGCTTGCCGTCATAGGCCCATTGCTTGGTGCCGTCGGTGCGGTCGACCGAGGTCCAGCCCTCGGTCAGCTTGTCGTCGGCCTTGCCCAGATAGGGCGGCCATTTGGTGGCGCAGGCGTCATAGCAGGCCGACACGCCGCCCTTGTCTTTGTCGAAGATATACAAGGTGTTACCCTTGGCATCCATGATCATCCCCGCCATCGCGGCCAGGGTCGAGCCCAAAAGCGCGGTGGCAAACAGCGTGGTCAGCAGCGTCATGCGAGTCATCAAATTTTCCCCCCGGCGGAAAAACGCTCCGCCGCAGCGTGGCGGGATCAACCGGTCAGGCCCCGGTCTCGCCAAGGACAGCGCCCCAAGCGGCGCCTGTCGGGCCAAGGGTACCGGATCGGGCGGGGTATTGATCCAGACCTTAGTCTGACGACCTTGTCACGATGTCGCGATGACAAAGGGGCCGGCCCAAAGGCCAGCTCCGAAGGATCAACGTGATATCAATGACTTAGCGCGCAATGGTGACAGAGCAGTGCGCCCGTCCCGCCACATCGGCGGCAACCGACCCCAAGACCAGACGGGACAATCCGCGCTTGTCGCCGGTGCCCATGACGATGTGATCGACCTTGTTCATCTCGGAATAGGCGACGATCCCGGTGGCGGCCTCGCGGTCAATCACGATCGCGGTGCCGGCAGGGGTAACGCCCTTGGCCTTGGCAATCGCCGTGCCATCGTCGAGAATCTTCTGGGCGTCGGCGTCGCTCCAATGGTGGATCAAGGGACCACGGCCGCCGCCATGGGCGACATTCACCACGCACAGCAGCAATTCGGCCCCATATTTGGTGGCCAGATCCGCACCAACATCTACGGCATGGGCAGCATGGTCGGTCCCGTCGATCGGACACAGAATCCGGTGGGTCATGGTCTTCATCCTTCGCTTGAGCGGCCCTTGGGCCCTGCCACAACCTGCCTCAAATTTGGGCAACCGGCCTTGACTTGGGTCAATCCCCGCGTTGACCCACGTCAAGCAGGCGCCGTGGCCCTGTGCGGGAAGGTTCCGCTCCCGAAGGCGGTTCAGGATTTTTCTTGATTTGAGGCCCGCTTGCCCTCATATGAATCCCCGCGACGTTATCTCTATCGACCTGTCTGCCACCAAATTCGGCCACAGCATTCGATCCAAAGCTGACGGGGCCGGGCCGCCGCAATTACGCGGGCGGCAAAATGACAGGAGTGTTCACGATGGCCAAGGGCACCGTGAAATGGTTCAATGAAACCAAAGGCTACGGCTTTATCGCCCCTGAGGGCGGCAAGAAGGACGTGTTTGTGCACATCACCGCGCTGGAGCGCGCTGGTCTGCGCGGGCTGAAGGACGGTCAGGCTGTCAGCTTCGACATCGAAGCCGGCCGCGATGGCCGCGAATCTGCCACCAACATCTCGCTGGCCTGATCTGGCCGGCTGACGCAAAGGGCGCGTGCCGGTCCGGTGCGCGCCCTTCTCATTCAAGCCGCCAGATAGGCAAGCCTTTCCTGCAAGGCATGTTCAAAGCCTACCCGCAGCGACAGCAGCGACAAGGGGGCCCGCAGTTCCGTCGGGGCCATGCGGTCTTCCGGGAAGCTTTGCACGACGCAGTCCTTTGAGACCAGAATCACGGGGATACGCCCCTGAACCTGCGCCATCATCTTGACCGCCCGGCGCCCGCCTTCCAGACCATCGGGGATCGTGTTGTCGCAGTTCAAGACCAGCATGCCGTAGCCGATCGGATCATCGATCACTTCCGACAGGGCGGTGAAAAGCTCGTCGATGACCTCAACCCTCGCGCCAAGGCTGGCCAAACGCCGCGCCACGGCGCCATTCGCACCGTCCGCACAACACAAAAGCACGCGCACGCCGAAGCCTGCCGGGATCGCATCGTGGTCATTGAAGGAATGGATCGCGTTCATGGTGGTCACTTTCTGTTTCCATAGCAGCGGTCTAGCAACCCGATGGGGCAGCAATGAGGGCGAAGTTGGGCAGGATTGGTGCGCGCCTGCCTTGGGCTTGCCCTGTTGTCTCTCGGTCGGGTTTGCGCCAAAGTTGCCGGGCGCAGGCCAGACGCGCGGGGCCACCCCGGAGGTGCCATGGATTATACGACCCTGATCGACGCGCCGACCTGGGCCTTCATCAAGGCCAGCGAGGACGCCTATCCCCCCGATGCCGCTGGACTTTCAATCGCGCAGCAACGCGCCATTTACGACGCGATGTGCCGCAGCTTCCACCGCGGATACCCGGTCGGTGTCATGGCCGAGGATCGTCCGATCGCTGGTGTCCCCTGCCGGGTCTTCGCCGGGGCAGCGCCGGTGGTCCTGTATCTGCACGGCGGCGGGTTTGTGGTGGGCGGATTGCAAAGCCATGACGACGTCTGCGCCGAGATCCGCGCCGCCACTGGCCTGACCGTGGTCTGCGCCGACTACCGCCTGTCACCCGAACACCTGCACCCGGCCGCTCTGGATGACGCACTGGCGGTGGCCCGGATCTTGGCGGCGGATGGTCCGATCCTGCTGGCCGGCGACAGCGCAGGCGGCAACCTGTGCGCCGCCTGCGCCCATGTCTTGCGCGACGCGCCCGCCGTGCGCGTGCTGGGTCAGGTGCTGATCTATCCCGGCTTGGGCGGAAATATTAACGCGGGCAGCTACTTGGCCCATGCCAATGCCCCGATGCTGACCCGTGACGATGTGCTGTTTTATGCGGGCATCCGGCACGCTGGCACGGCTCCGGCGGCAGATCCCACCGTCTCGCCCCTGCAGGACACCAGCTTCGCCAATCTGCCACCCACGGTCACCTTCGGCGCCGCCTGTGATCCCTTGTGCGATGATGCCGGGGCCTATGCCCAAGCGATCCGCGCCGCCGGTGGCCGGGCTGTCAGCTTTCTCGAGCCCGGCCTCGTTCACGGCTATCTGCGCGCCCGCCACACCGTGCCCCGCGCCAAGGCCAGCTTTGCCCGCATCACAACCGCCCTGTCCGCCCTCGCTCAGGGGGACTGGCCTTTCGGAGACGCCCCATGAACCAACACGCCAACCTGACCCACTGGACCGAACGCACCGACATGGCCGCAGCCTTCCGCTGGACGGTGAAACTGAACCTGCACGAGGCGGTGGCCAATCACTTCTCCCTCGCCGTCAACCCCGAGGGCACGCGGTTCCTGATCAACCCGAACGGCCGCCATTTCAGCCGGATCACCGCCTCGTCCCTGGTGGAAATCGACGCCAACGACCCCAAGACGATGGAGCGCCCGGATGCGCCCGACCCCACCGCCTGGGGTCTGCACGGCTCGATCCACCGCGCCTTGCCGCATGCGCGCTGCGTGATGCATGTCCATTCGATGCACGCCACGGTTCTGGCCAGCCTTGCCGACAGCACCCTGCCGCCGATCGACCAGAACTCTGCGATGTTCTTCAACCGCCATGTCGTCGACGGTCACTACGGCGGCATGGCCTTTGGCGACGAGGGTGCACGCTGTGCCCAGATGCTGAAAGACCCGAAAATCACCACGATGATCATGGGCAACCACGGCGTGCTGATCATCGGGCAAACCGTGGCCGAAACCTTCAATCGCCTGACCTATTTCGAACGGGCGGCCGAGACCTATATCCGCGCCCTGCAAACCGGCCGTCCGCTGCGGGTTCTGTCAGATGACGTGGCCGAGAAAACCGCGCAGGAATGGGAAGCCTATCCCGGTTTTGCCAACTTTCACCTTGCCGAGATCAAGGCGATCCTCGACGAAGAGGGCGCGACCTACGCCCGATGACGATTTTTCGTACGAAAAATCACCTCACGAATTTTCGTACGAAAATTCTTGTCGTCAGACTGACAGGAACCCCGGGGCCTTCATCGTCTCCGGCACCCTCACCCCCAACCGAGCGAGGATCGTCGGCGCCAGCGCCAGCTGATCGAGCACCACATCCTTGCCGGGCCCCTCTGCCGTGCCAAAGTAATACAGCGCAAACTCGCGCTGCAATTCGGTGGTGCCGCCATGATGTCCGCGCGCATCCTGCCCGTGGTCGGCGGTCACGATGACCTCATAGCCACCGGCGCGCCACCGGGCGAGGAAACCCGCCAAAGCCTCGTCCATCCGGTAGCAGGCGTCGTCCATCTGCTCGCAGTCGTGGTAGAAGCGATGGCCCAGGCTGTCCAGCGTGCAGGTATGCAAGATGCCGTAATCAATGCCTTTTCTCTCGCATAACATGGTCAGCGTGGCGAACAGATCGACATCCGCGGGCGTCATCTGATTGTAGCTGCTATCCCCGGTCATGGTGTGGAAGCGGCCATGGGTGATCGGGCCACCCGGCTCGTCATATTCCATGTCTTCCACCAGATCGAAGGGATACCGGTTGAAGAACTCCGACCAAAAGCTGTGGGTCACCGCCCCCGTCTTCAGCCCGGCCTTGGTGGCTTCGGAAAACACATCCGGAAACTCCAGACGCCGCCGCGTGACATTGCCCCAGATGCCATGCACCTGCGGCGCAAGCCCGGTGTGGATCGAGGCATAGCAGGTGCCCGAGGTCGAGGGCAGAACCGAGCGCATCTTCCACACCCGTGCCTCGCCGGATGCCACCCAACCTTCGAGATTGCCGAACAATCGACGCCAGTTGGCGTAGGGGACCCCGTCCAGAATGATCAGCAGAAGCTTCGCCATTCAGTTCCCTGCGCTTTCCATCTTGCGGCTCTTCAGCACGCCCTCCAGCCAGCCCAGCTTCATCTCGGGAACCGAGGACAAGAGAAGATCGGTGTAATCATCAAATGGCGGGGCCAGCACATCGGACTTCTGGCCATACCGCACGACCTCGCCACGATACATCACGGCGATCTTGTCGGCGATGGCTTTGACAGTCGCAAGGTCGTGGGTGATGAACAGATAGGCCACACCCTCCATGGCCTGCAGGTTCAACAAAAGCTTCAGGATCCCATCCGCCACCAGCGGGTCCAGGGCGCTGGTCACCTCATCGCAAATGATCAGCTTGGGCTTGGCTGCCAGCGTCCGGGCAATGCAGACCCGCTGCTTTTGTCCGCCCGAGAGTTCCGCCGGGTAGCGGTTTTCAAACCCCTTGCCCATCTCGATCTCTTCCAGAAGCGCCTGCACGCGGGCGCGCTTGGCCTCGCCTTTCAGGCCGAAATAGAACTCCAGCGGCCGCCCGATGATGGTACCGACCGTCTGCCGAGGGTTCATCGCGGTGTCGGCCATCTGGTAGATCATCTGCACCTCGCGCAGATCGTCCTTGCTGCGGTTGGCGAGATCGGACGACAATTGCCGCCCGGCAAAGGTGATCTGGCCAGCCGAGGCGGGCAGAAGCCCGGTGATCACCCGCGCCAGCGTCGACTTGCCCGACCCACTTTCGCCAACGATGGCAAGGGTTTGCCCTGCCGCCACATCGACATTCACATTCTTCAGAACGTCAAAGTTGGTGCCCCTGTAGCGCGCCGTCACCCCTTCGACCCGCAGAACAGGCTCCGCAGGCGCCTTCTCGGTATGGTCAATGCTGCGCACCGAGACCAGCGCCTGCGTATAGGCCTGCGCGGGCGCATTGATGATCCGGTCGGTGGAGCCGTATTCCACCGTTTTGCCGTGCCGCAGCACCATGATGTCATCGGCGACCTGCGCCACCACGGCAAGGTCATGGGTGATGTAGATGGCGGCGACGCCGGTGTCATGGATCGCCTCCTTGATCGCAGCCAGCACGTCGATTTGCGTGGTCACGTCCAAAGCGGTCGTGGGTTCGTCGAAGATCACGAGGTCAGGCTTGGGGCACAAGGCCATCGCCGTCATCGCCCGCTGCAACTGCCCGCCGCTGACTTGGTGCGGATAGCGGCGACCAAAACCCTCGGGGTTGGGCAGGCCCAGCTTGCGGAACAATTCCACCGCCCGCGCCTCGGCCTCGGGCCGTGACATGACCTTGTGCAGCAGGGCCGTTTCGATCACCTGCTCCATCAGCCGTTTGGCTGGGTTGAAGGCGGCAGCGGCGGATTGGGCGACATAAGTCACCTCTTTGCCCCGAAGCGCCCGCAAACCCTGCGCATCGGCCGTGCGGATGTCGCGCCCGTTCAGCAGCACCTGCCCGCCCGTCAACCGCACGCCGCCCCGGCCATATGACATGGCGGCCAGACCGATGGTCGACTTGCCCGCACCCGACTCGCCGATCAGCCCCAACACGCGGCCCTTCTGCAGCGAGACCGACACGTCATCGACCAGCACCAGATGCTTGGGCTTTTCACCGGGAGGATAGGCCGTCGCCTCGATCCGCAGGCCCTTGATCTCCAGCAAATCAGCCACCGCGACCTCCTTTGAGGCTCGATGTCCTCGACAGCACCCAGTCCGCCACCAGGTTGACCGAGATTGCCAACACGGCAATGGCCAAGGCGGGCATCAGGGCCGCTGCCTTTCCATAGACCAGACCATCCTTGTTCTCCCGCACCATTCCGCCCCAGTCCGACAGCGGGGGCTGGATGCCAAGGCCCAGGAACGACAACGTCGAGATGAACAGCACCGCAAAGATGAAGCGCATGCCGAACTCGGCCACCAAGGGCGACATCGCATTGGGCAGGATCTCGCGGAAGATGATCCAGCCCTGCCGCTCGCCGCGCAGTCTGGCGGCCTCGACAAAATCCATCACCGCGATGTCCGCCGCCACCGCCCGGCTGAGCCGGAACACCCGCGTCGAATCCAGCACGCCCATCACCAGGATCAGCACGGTCAGGTTCAACGGCAGCACCGACAGCACCACCAAGGCCACGATCAGCGAGGGCACCGCCATCATCAGATCGACCAGCCGCGACAGGCCCGTGTCGATCCAGCCGCCGCGCGTTGCGGCAAGGAACCCAAAGAAGGCCCCCATCCCGAAGCTCAGCAACGACGACACCAGCGCCACGAAGATCGTCACCGACCCGCCGTAGATCAGCCGGGACAGGATGTCGCGGCCGATCGTGTCGGTGCCCAGCCAGAACTTCGCCGACGGTCCCTCCCACACACCGCCCACGGCGGCATCAATCGGATAGGGCGCGATCCACGGCGCACAAACGGCGGCCAGCACGAAAGCCCCGGTCACCACGATCCCGATCAGGGCTGACAGCGGTATTTTCATTTCGGATGCCTCAGCCGCGGGTTGGCGATGATGCCGACAAGGTCAGCCAGGATGTTCAGCCCGATATAGACCGCAGCGAAGATGATCCCGACCGCCTGCACCACCGGCAGGTCTCGCTTGGCGACGTGATCCACCAGATACTGACCCAGCGCGTTATAGGAAAAAACCACCTCCACCACGACCACACCCACCACCAGATAGGCCAGGTTGATCACCACAACCGAGATGATCGGCGCAATCGCATTGGGCAGGGCATGGCGCCAAATCACCTGCATCGGCGACAGGCCTTTCAATTCCGCCGTCTCGATATAGGCCGATTGCATGACGTTCAGGATCGCTGCCCGCGTCATCCGCATCATATGGGCCAGAACCACCATCACCAGCACGATCACCGGCAGCGCCACCGCCTTCAGTTGCGCAAAGAACCCCATGCCGGGAAACACCATCGAGACGGGCTGAAAGATCGGAATGACTTGTGTCAGCAGGAAGATCACGAAATAGGCCGCCACGAACTCCGGCAGGGAAATCGTCGCCAGTGTGACGCCAGAGATCAGCTTGTCGGGCCACCGTCCGTTATATCGCGCGGCCAGCAGCCCCAATCCAATCGCCAAGGGCACCGAAATGACCCCGGCGCAGACGGCCAGAAACAGCGTATTGCCCAGCCGCTGGCCAATGGCATGGGCGATGTCCTGCTTGTTGGTCAGGGCCTTGCCCAGATCGCCCTGCAAGGCATGCCCCAGCCAGGTGAAATACCTTTGCCAGGCCGGCTCATTCAGCCCCAAAGACTCTCGCAGGTTCGCCAAGGCCTCCGGCGTCGCCGATTGGCCGAGGATCGCCTGCGCGGTGTCACCCGGCAGCATCTCGACCCCCAGAAAGATCACGACTGACACGGCAAGCAACAATATCAGGCCCAGCGCAATGCGCTGGACCACGAGTTTGAACAGGGGATGCATGAGGGCTCCTATAAATGGGGCCTCAGGCGTTCAGCCAGCACATGCTCAGCGCCTTGCCGTCCATCAGCGTGCCCGCCGGGTTGGCCACCCAGCCGCCCACTTCCTTGCGGCGACCTTCCACCCAGTCGTTGAACATGGGGCAGATCAGACCGCCGGTGTCGCGCACGATGTTGGCCAGCTCGCTGTACATCTTCTTGCGCTTGTCCTGATCCAGTTCCCCCCGGGCCGCGATCAGCACCTCGTCGAAGTGCTTGTCGACGAACTTGGTGTCGTTCCAATCCGCGGTCGAGAGGTAGGCGGTGGAATACATCTGATCCTGCACCGGACGCCCACCCCAATAGCTGGCGCAGAACGGCGCCACGTTCCACACGTTGGTCCAATAGCCGTCATCGGGCTCCAGCTTGACCTGCAGCGGAATGCCCGCCGCATTGGCCGAGGCCTGGAACAGTTGCGCCGCTTCGACCGCCCCCGGGAAAGCGCCCGGTGCGACCTGCAGGATCAAGGGAGAGCCGTCATGCCCCGACTTCTTGTAAGCCGCCGCCGCCGCCGCCGCATCGTATTCCCGCTGCGGGATCGAGTCGTCAAACAGCGGATAGGCCGCGTCAATCGGAAAGTCGTTGCCAACCGATCCCATGCCGCCCAGGATTTTGTCGACCATTTCCTTGCGGTTGATCGCCAGTTTCAAGGCCATCCGCAGGTCGTTGTTGTCATAGGGCGCCTTGTTGCACTCCATGATGAAGACGTAATGCCCCGGACCTGCGGCGCGTTCGATCACCACATTGCTGTCGCCCTTCAGCATTTCCACGATCTTGGGGTCGATCCGGGTCATGATGTGGATCTGACCGGCCTGAATGGCTGCGGTGCGTGCGGTGTTGTCGTTGATCGACAGCACTTCCACCTGATCGGCAAAGCCCCGGTTGCTGTCCCAATAGTTGGCATGCTTTTCAAAGGCGGTACGCACGCCCGGCTCATTCTCCGTGATCTTGTAAGGACCCGAGCCGATGCCCGCCGCCGGATTGTCGACACCGCCACCGGGCTGGATGATCAGGTGATAGTCGGCCATCAGGAAGGGCAGGTCGGCGTTGGCCGCGTTCAGCGTCAACGTGACCATGTCACCTTCGGCCTTCATCTCCTTGATGCCCTTGACCAGACCCAAGGCGCCCGACTGCGACTTTTCATCAGTATGGCGCTTCAGCGTGGCGATCACGTCATCGGCCGTCAGCGTGGCGCCGTTGTGGAATTCCACGCCCTTGCGAATCTTGAACTTCCACTCTGTCGCGTCCTTGTTGGACGAGATGTCCTCGGCCACCCGCAGTTCAACCTTGCCCTTCAGTCCAGCATCGACCAGCGTCTCCCCCCAGGTGGAGTTGATCATGAACGGCACGTCGGACGCGGCCAGCGCCGGGTCCAGAGAGTCGGTCGACTGCCCGCCCTGCACACCCGCCCGCAGCACGCCGCCCTTGACCGGCGTATCAGCATGGGCCGCCGTCGAAAGCATCGCCCCCGCCATCGCGGTCGACACGCCAAGGGCCCCGGCCCGGCCCACGAATTCCCGACGGTTCATCTTGCCGGCCGCGGTGAGGCTCAGCAGGTGGTTCAGTTCACTGGACATCTTCTTCTCCCTGTTTCGCTTCCCGGGTCCCCGGGTTTTTCTTGATTGCTGAATCAATAAAACGTGATTCTCCATTTGGACCAAGGACTATTTTCTCAGGCCCTTGCCGCACTCCCCGTCCCTGGCCAGACCGACCCAAGCTCAGACAAACCGGCGCTCGACGCTGTCATCCCAGACACGTTCAAAGACCACACGGTCTCCCTGCCAGGCGGTCAGTCTGGCAGTCATGCGCAGTTCGTCGGCCGAACATGTCATCTCCGCCTCCGCCTTGGTCCGCACGGCCCAAGTCCCGCGCGACAGTCGCTGTTCCCAGACATGCACCGCCCGGGCCGAAGTCGGATCGTTGGCGGCAATTTCCCACAGTTCGGACAACGTCTCGTCAGTGACCAGCCCGTGGTCCAAGTTCTCCAGATCGCCGGTGTCATCTTCGACGATCAGCCGATGCACGCCTGTCAGCAGGTCCGTTTCGATCCGCCGGCCCACCTTGCCGGGCCGCAGGACCCGATGCCTCCAGGGCGTCGCCGTCTCTGCCGGCGGCGGCTGCCATTCCTCCTCGGAACCCACATGCACCGGCAGATCCAGACTGCCGCCCGTCACCGTCAGAACGCCTGCCTCTGGCGAGGGCCAGACGAAGGGCCAGTACGAATTCGACAGGGCCAGCCGCAGCCGATGCCCCGCCGCCAGCCGATAGGCCATCTGGTCAATGGCAAAGGACACCTCCACCACCTCGCCCGGCACCAGGGGCTTGGGCTCCTCGCGGCTCTCCCGGTGACACAGGTTGAACATCCCATGCGCAATCCGCACCGAGGCGCCATCCGGCGCCACATCGCACAACCGCGCCACCACAAACCCCAGCGGCTTGTCCGAGGCCATCCGCAGTGTCAGCCGCGCCGCCCCCAGCAGCTCCAGCGGCGCCGCCAGCACATCACCGTCAAAGCACAGGCTCAGCGCATCATCGCCGCGCTGATCCCCCGGCATTTCGGCGTTCAGTCCCATCGGGAAGAACTCCCCCGCGTTCATCCCCAGATGCTGCGGCGAGGCAATCACCCCCGAAATGCTTTCCCCGTCACCCGGGCCCAGATACGCCACGGCGGGTCCCGAAGCCGTGCCCCCCACCGGCCTTGATGCCGCAGACTGCAATCCCAGAACCTTTCGCGACACCCGGGCCGAGGGCCAGACCCCCTCCGCCACCCAATGCCCCGCCCGGTGTTTCGAACTCGCATCCGGCGCCTGCGAGTGCAGCATATAGGCCCGATAGGCCGGATCATCCTCCGCCCCGTTGGCAATCCCTTTCAACCAGCGATCCCACCACCGCACAGCTTCCTGCAGAAACCCCACCTTGGGCCCTGGCACCGCCGTATGCGGATACTGGTGCACCCAAGGCCCGACAATCCCCTTGGCCCCCGGGACATTCTCCACGATGTGGCTTACCGTGTTCATGTAATTGTCGGCCCAGCCCCCCCAGACCAACACCGGCACCTGCATCCGCGCGTAATCTTCGCAGATCGAGCCGTGCTTCCAATAGTCCGACCGTTCCTGCAACTCCGCCCACCGCGGCGCCAGCCAAGGCTCCGCCTCCAGGCGTGCCAGCCACATCTCCCGCCAGTCGCTGCGCAGCATCGGGTCTGGCGGGCGGCTGGAATAAGACAGCATCACGGCCCCCCAGCCGAAATTTTCACCCAGCAGGCAGCCGCCCTTGTAGTGGATATCGTCGGCAAACCGATCGGTGGTCGAACAGACCGAGATCACCGCCTTCAGCGCCGGCGGCTGCAGAAACGCCGTCTGCAGGCAATTGAACCCGCCCCAAGACTTCCCCATCATCCCCACGGTGCCACTGCACCACGGCTGCTCCGCCAGCCACTCGATCACCTCGCAAGCGTCGGCCAGCTCCTGAATGGTATACTCGTCGGCCATCAACCCTTCCGAGTCGCCATTCCCCCGCATGTCCACCCGCACGCAGGCATAGCCATGGCCGGCCACGTAAGGATGCATCATCTCATCCCGGGGCAAAGTGCCGTCGCGCTTGCGATAGGGAATATATTCCAGCACCGCCGGCACCGGATGCGTCCCGGCATCCTCCGGCATCCAGACCCGCGCCGACAGACGGCAGCCGTCCGACATCACGATCCCCAGATCCGACTCTTCGACAATGCGGTGCGGGAACTCGGTGCGTATGGTCATTGGTGCCTCCCCAGACAGTGCCATGAGGCGGCAGGATAGCTGCAATCCCCTGTCCTGAAACGGCATTCTGCGCCCTGATTACGACATGACTGAAAGCTGCGCCACAATCTCCTCTTGCCGAAGCGGCCAACCCACGCCACCGATGGCAGAACGCGCAGCGAAGGGGGCCAAAATGTCCAAACCCAACATCCTGATCCTGATGGTCGACCAGTTGACCGGCACCCTGTTTGACGACGGCCCCGCCGCTTTCCTGCTCGCCCCCAACTTGCGCAAACTGGCCGACCGTTCCGTGCGCTTTGCCAATGCCTATACGCCATCCCCCCTCTGCGCTCCGGCCCGTGCCGCCTTCATGTCCGGCGCCCTGCCGCGCCGCACGCGGGTCTATGACAACGCCGCCGAATTCGCCTCGGACATTCCCACCTTCGCCCACCACCTGCGCCGTGCCGGCTATCAGACCGCCCTGTCAGGCAAGATGCACTTCGTTGGCCCCGATCAACTTCATGGCTTCGAACAGCGCCTGACCACCGACATCTACCCCGCCGACTTCGGCTGGACCCCGGATTACCGCAAACCCGGTGAGCGGATCGACTGGTGGTATCACAACATGGGATCGGTGACCGGCGCCGGCGTGGCCGAGATCACCAACCAGCTGGAATATGACGATGACGTCGCCCACCAGGCCACCCAGAAGATCTACGATCTGTCGCGCGGCCTCGACCCCCGCCCGTGGAGCCTGACGGTGTCTTTCACCCACCCGCACGACCCCTTCGTCGCCCGCAAGAAATACTGGGACCTCTACGAAGGCGCCCCCGAACTGGAGCCGCCAACCCAACTGTCCTACGACGCGATGGACCCCCACTCCAAGCGCCTGATGGACGCCTGTGACTGGCGCGGACTTGAAGTGACGGCAGACCACATCCGCCGCGCCCGCCACGGCTATTTCGCCAACATCTCCTACGTCGACGACAAGATTGGCGAAATCCTCGCGGCGCTGGAGGCCTCTCGCCAGGAGGCGATCATCGTCTTCGTGTCCGATCATGGCGAGATGCTGGGCCGCAAGGGCCTGTGGTTCAAGATGAACTTCTTCGAAGGCGCATCCCGCGTTCCCCTGATGATCTGCGCGCCGGGGCTGGAGCCGCATCTGGAGGAAACCCCCGTGTCCACGATCGACGTCACGCCAACCCTTTGCGATCTGGCCGGCATCTCGATGGAGGAGGTCATGCCCTGGACCGATGGCGAAAGCCTCGTCCCCTTGGCCAACGGCACCCCCCGCACCAGCCCGGTCGCCATGGAATATGCCGCCGAAGGTACCATCACCCCCATGGTCGCCCTGCGCCAGGGGGCGTGGAAATACATCCGCTGCGCCGCCGACCCCGACCTGCTCTTCGACCTCGCCAACGACCCTGACGAAGACCAGAACCTTGCTGCCGACCCCCGTGCCGCCGAAATCCTTGCGCATTTCCAGCTGATCGCCGACGAACGCTGGGACCTTGCCGCCTATGACGCCGAGGTCCGCCAGTCGCAGGCCCGCCGCTGGGTGGTCTATGAAGCCCTGCGCAACGGAAGCTATTATCCGTGGGACTATCAGCCGCTGCGCGCCGCATCAGAGCGCTACATGCGCAACCACATGAACCTGAACATCCTTGAGGAAAGCAAACGTTTCCCTCGCGGCGAATAATCCCATGATTTTTCTTTGAAAAATCTGATTCCGAATTTTTGTACGAAAATTCGTCGCTGCGATTTTTCGCAGAAAAATCGTGCACGCTATCGGCAAAATCCCTGACAAAGCGTTAACGCAGGACCACGAATGTCTTTTAAGTCAATGACTTAACTGTCATTGCACGCGTGCAATCTCACGCGCCGCGGGACGCCGCATTCTGGTCAATCAGATAGCGCTGGCTCAGCGGAATTGCTGCAGCTCCCAACGACCGCGCCTGTGCCCCAACGGTGCCCTCCCGGATCTGCGGGATCGAAATCCCCGACATGTCCAGCCGCATGAAGGCCTCTTGGGTCCGCTGGGTCACCATCGCCCGTACCGCGGTCGGCATCCAGCCGTCGATCAACACCGCGTCGATTTCCAGCAGGGTCGAGGCCGCAAGGATCGCCCCCGCCAGGCCCTGCGCCGCCTTCTCCACCCATTCGCGCAGCAACCGCTCCGAGACGTGCCAGTGGTCCGGCCGCTCCCACAGATGGTCCGAACTTTCTCCCGACGCCTCCATCATCGCCGCAAGCGACGCCATCGAGGCGCTGTCGAACAGCCGTACCATCTTGCCGTCCGGTCCCGGCACCGGCAAAGGCCCGACACCCGCCGCATTTCCGGTGCGCCCCAGATGAAGCTGGCCGTTCAAGACCAGACCGCCGCCAATGAAGGTGCCGAAGTAGAAATACAGGAAATCCTTCGGCCGCTCGCCCGTGCCAAACACCAGTTCCGCCCCGCAGGCCGATGTCGCATCGTTCTGCACGAAGACGGGCAGACCGGTGATCCCGGCCAGTTCCGCCTGAATGTCGCGGTCGCGCCAGGCATCCATCTCGGCCTGCGGTGCGCCCAAAGCCTGCACCCAGTTCCACAGCTGGAACGGCATCGCAACACCCAGGCCCCCGATCCGTCCGCGCTGCTCTTCGGTCAGGGCCCGCAGCACGCCCGGCATCGCCTCGGCCACGAAGCCCACCACGGCATCGGGCGTCGGATAGCGATAGACCCGCCGATGGGTCGAGCGGACCTGCCCCAGAAAATCGACCAGAACCAGGTCCGCCGAACGCCGCCCGATCTTCAGCCCCAGAAAGAAAGCGCCGTCCGCCACCAAAGACATCGGCACCGAGGGTTGGCCGATCTTGCCCCGGATCGGCTCGCCCCGCCGCAACAGCCCGTCCTGCTCCAGCGCTCGCATGATGACGGACACGGTCTGCGCCGACAGCCCGGTCATGCGGGCGATGTCGGACTTGGCAAGCGCGCCGTGTTGACGGACCAGAGACAGCACCAGCCGCTCGTTGTAATCGCGCATGCCGGATTGGTTGGTGCCACGCGGGGCGGCCACCTCTGTCATCGCGCGTTCGTTGGGCGTCTCCTGCTGAAGTTGCATCGTCCTGCCGTCAATGTCCTGCCGCCTGGATTATACCGGGCGGCCATCCGCTCCGATCACGCCCTTGCGCAGGATCACATTCGCAAAGAAGGCGGTTTCAGAGGTCGCAACAATTGTATGGGCCGCGCGGATGCGCGGATAAAGATCTGCGCCCTGCAACGGTGTCACCTTGTAGCCCGGGGCAAGTCTTCCGAACGCAGCATCGACGGCCACATGGAAGGGGCCGGATTGGGCCGGATCGTTGTTGAGCGCCGCACGGAAGATGGCTTCCGGCACGGCACGGTCCAGCGGCATCACGGCCAGAATGGCCTCCAGCATTGCCATCATTCCATGACCATCGGCGCGCACAAGTCGACGGGCGTGTTCCTGCGCGGGATAGTTGGCATCGACCAGAGCGATCTCGTCTCCATGGCCCATCGAGCGCAGCGTGAACAGCAGCTCTGGGCCAAGAATAGCAGGAATACCGATCAGCATCGTCGTCACCAGTGTATAAGGAATGGGGGCCCGCCAACACACGGGACTCTGCGACTTTCAACGGGAAAGGCCTGGCTGTCAATAATAAATCACACTGATTTATTTATGCTTGACGTAGCTTTGGGAATCAGCTTATCTCCCCCGCATCGTCAGGATCGAGGGCCAACCTTACACCGGACGACAAAGTTTACATCGGGGGAAACATCCCCCTTCCTTGGGAGGACTACCAATGAAGTTCAAAGCTGCCGCCCTCGTGGGCGCCGCCGCGCTGGCTCTGGTTGCGGGTTCCGCTTCCGCTGCTGATCTGGCCTGCCTGATCACCAAGAACAACACCAACCCCTTCTTCGTGAAAATGAAGGAAGGCGCTGAGGCTGCCGCGAAGAAGGCCGGTCTCGACTTCCAAGCCTACGCAGGCGAAAAAGACGGCGACGCTGGTCCGCAAATCACCGCGATCGAAAACTGCGTCGCGGCTGGCGCCAAGGGTATCCTGATCACCCCGTCGAACGACTCGGTTGGTCCGGACCTGAAGAAGGCACGCGCTGCCGGTATCCTGGTGATCGCGCTCGACACCCCGCTCGCCGACAAGGACGCGCAGGACATGACCTTCGCGACCGACAACTTCGAAGCCGGCACGCTGATCGGTTCGTGGGCCAAGGCGACCCTCGGCGACAAGGCGGCCTCCGCCAAGATCGCAATGCTCGACATCAACAAGGACAACATCTCGGTTGACGTCGCACGTGACACCGGGTTCCTCAAGGGCTTCGGCATCGACGTTCCGGACCTGAAGGTCATGGGTTCCGAAAAGGACGCCCGCGTCATCGGTCACGAATCCTCGCAAGCTTCGGTCCCGGGTGGCCAAACCGCGATGGAAACCCTGCTGGCCAAGGACCCGGACATCAACGTGGTCTACACGATCAACGAACCCGCTGCTGAAGGCGCCGTTCAGGCTCTGAAGGCTGCTGGCAAGACCGCTCTGATCGTTTCGGTTGACGGCGGCTGCCCGGGCGTCAAGGACGTCAAGGACGGCATCATCGGCGCCACCTCGCAGCAATACCCGCTGCTGATGGCATCCAAGGGCATCGAAGCGATCGTCGCCTTCGCCAAGGACGGCACCAAGCCGGCCGCAACCGATGGCCTGACCTTCTTCAACACCGGCGTGAACCTGGTGACCGACAAGCCGGTTGACGGCGTGAAGTCGATCGACACCAAGAAGGGCACCGAGCTCTGCTGGGGCTGATCTACCTTCTCGACTGACTTGATTAATGGAAGGGCGGCTTTACAGTCGCCCTTCTGTATACCGGGGTGTCGTTTCGGCCCCCGAGCGGCTCTGATGAGGGGGCATCCGCGGCGATGAGCAATCCAGATACACCGACCAAGACCATTTCCGACTTCGAGGCCAAACTCGAAGCCGCCGACAAGACCGTTGCCCAGTTTGACCGGGACGACAAATCGGCATTCGCGAAACTGCGCGGCTTCCTGCGTGATAACCCGACCATGATCCCCGCATTGGTGCTGGTGATCGCCGTTCTTGGGTTTGGCATCGCGAACCCGCGGTTTCTGGGGCTTGGCGCCCTGACCACCGTGCTGCAGCAGGTGACGATCACCGGTTTCGTGGCTCTGGCGCAAACCGTCATCATCCTGACCGCCGGCATCGACCTTTCGGTTGGCGAAATCCTCGTGATGTCCTCGCTGTTCATGGGCAATCTGGCCGTCACGAACGGTCTGCCCACCGGCGTTGCTGTTGCGGCAGGCGTCGTGGTCGGCACTGTCATGGGGCTGTTCAACGGCGTTCTGGTCGCCAAGATGAAGCTGCCGCCGTTCATCGTGACCTTGGGCACCCTGTCGATCTTCCGGGCGCTGAAGTTGGCCTACTCGCATTCGGAATCGATCCGGAACATCGACATCGAGAATGACGCCCCCGGGCTTCTGTTCTTCGGCAATGATTTCAAATTCCTCGGCGCCACGGTGACTTACGGCATGATCATGCTGGTGATCTTCGCCGCCGTGGCCTGGTACGTGCTGAACCGCACCGCATGGGGCCGCCATGTGCATGCCTTGGGCGACGATCCGGATGCGGCAATGCTGTCCGGTATCGCGGTCGACAAGACGCTGATCTCGGTCTACGGCACCGCTGGCTTCATCTGCGGCTGTGCCGCCTGGGTGGCGATCGGCCGGATCGGGTCCATCACCCCGATCGGGTTCGAGACGATGAACCTTGACAGCATCACCGCTGTGGTGATCGGCGGAACCTCGCTGTTTGGCGGGCGGGGGTCCATCGTCGGCTCGGTTCTGGGGGCGATCATCGTGGGCGTGTTCATCACGGGTCTGTCTTTGGCGGGCGTCGACAGCTACTGGCAAACCTTCGCCACGGGCTGCCTTGTGATCATCGCCGTTGCTTTGGATCAATATCTGCGGAGGGCTTCGAAGTGACCCATCCTGACATCCAGCCCATCATCAAGGCACGCGGCCTGATGAAGCGCTACGGCACCGTGGTTGCCATGAACGGCGCGGATTTCGACCTGTACCCGGGTGAGATCCTTGGCGTCATCGGCGACAACGGTGCGGGAAAGTCCACTCTGATCAAGGCCTTGTCGGGGGCTGTGACCCCCGACCACGGCACGATCGAGCTGGAAGGCCGCCCGGTTCACTTCCGCCGCCCCGATGATGCCCGGGCCGAAGGCATTGAAACCGTGTACCAGAACCTTGCCATGTCGCCGGCGCTGTCGATTGCCGACAACATGTTTCTGGGCCGCGAATGGCGCAAACCCGGCATCCTCGGCTCGGTCTTCCGCATGACCGACCGCGCGCGGATGAACGAGTTCGCGCGCTCCAAGCTGTCGGAACTGGGTCTGATGACCATCCAGAACATCGACCAGGCGGTTGAGACGCTTTCGGGCGGTCAACGGCAGGGCGTTGCGGTGGCGCGGGCTGCGGCCTTCGGCTCCAAGGTCGTGATCCTTGATGAACCGACGGCTGCGCTTGGCGTCAAGGAAAGCCGCCGTGTGCTGGACCTGATCAAGGATGTGCGCGACCGGGGCATTCCGATCATCTTGATTTCGCACAACATGCCGCATGTGTTCGAAGTCTGCGACCGCGTTCACGTGCACCGTCTGGGACGCCGTCTGTGCGTCATTGACCCCAAGCGCCACTCGATGTCGGATGCCGTGGCCTATATGACCGGGGCCAAGCTGCCCGAAGACCTGAACGAGGCCGCATGACACCCGTCATGCTGGCAGATGAAATCCGTCGCAAGGCGGATGATTTGCAGGGGCGGTTCATCGCCGCCCTTGCAGGCCCGCCCGGTGCTGGCAAGTCCACCCTCGCCGAGGCCGTTGTGCAAGCGCTTGGCAAGGATGCCCGCGTCGTCCCGATGGACGGCTTTCACTTCGACGATGCCATCCTGACCGACCGCGACCTGCGCCACCGCAAGGGTGCGCCCGAGACCTTTGACGTTGCCGGCTACCGCCACCTGCTGTCGCGGCTGAGTGCCGAGGACGAGGTTGCAATCCCGGTCTTTGACCGCGCGCTGGAGCTGTCGCGCGGCTCTGCCGATCTGGTGACCAAGGACCACCGCATTCTGGTGACCGAAGGCAACTATCTGCTGTTGAACGAATCTCCTTGGCTCGATTTGGGCGAATTCTTCGACTTGACCGTCTACATCGACGTTCCGGAAGCCGAGCTTGACCGCCGGTTGCTGGACCGCTGGGCCTTCTACGGCAAGACGCCCGAAGCGGCGCGCGCCTGGATTGACGGCAACGATATGCCCAACATCCGCCGCGTGACGCGCGGCTCGCGTCAGGCAGATATCACGGTGCGCTGGAATTAAGCGTCTGGAGTCAAGGCGTTGGCGGATCTGGCGCGCTGCTGGCCCAACTGTCTTTCCCGCCAGATGATCAAGATGCCCGCCGTCACGATCAGTGCAGCCCCGGTCAGCATGGTCAGGGTTGGCACCTCGGCGAAGATGAAGAAGCCGATCGCCAGCGAGAAGATCATCGAGGCATAGTCGAACGGCGCCACCAGCGAGGCGTCCGCCTCGCGGTAGCTGGACGTCAGGAAAATCTGACCCGCGCCACCCAAAAGCCCCGCAAGCACCAGAAACCCGGCCTCGGTGGCCGAGGGCATGACCCAGCCGAAGGGGATGGTGGTCAAGGACAGCAGTGTGGCGGTCATCGAAAAGTAGAAGACGATCGCCGTGGTTGATTCGATCAGCACCAGCTTGCGCACGAAGACCTGTGCCAAAGCGGCGAAGACTGCCCCGCCCAGCACCACCATGGCGCCAAACGCCTCACGCGTGCTGGCGCTGGCACCGATCGACAGGCGGGGACTGAGCACGATCAGCACGCCCAACAGGCCTATGGCCACAGCGCCAAGGCGGAACAGGCGCACCTCTTCGCCCAGAAACATCGCGGCCAGAATGACCACCATCAGAGGCGAGGCATAGCTGATCGCCGTCACTTCGGGCAGGGGCAGATAGGACAGGCCGGCGAAGCCCAGACCCATTGCCGTGGTGCCCATCAGCCCGCGCCAGAAGTGGCCAAGGGGTTGTTTTGCATGGAAACCTGTCGCCAGTTGACCCTGCATTGCCAGCCAGACCACGATCACCGGCACGGCGAAGGCCGAGCGGAAGAAGACCGCCTCGCCAGCCGGAACCTTGGCCGCCTTGATCAGCGACTGCATGATGATGAACACCAGCACCGAGGCCAGCTTCAGCAGGATGCCGCGCAAGGGGCGCGAGAAGGGAGGGTCCTCGATGTCACGCATGGGCCTACCTGACCACCCTCGCCGGGCAGCGACAAGACCAAATCCGCCTTGCCGCCGCGGGGCTTTCGGGCTTTCCTGCCCGAAAAGGAGACTGCCATGACCCACGCTCGCCCCTCGGCTGCCCTTTCCGCCCGCATCGAACAGGGCCGCGGACATGTGCCTGCCGATCTGGTTTTGAAGGGGGCGCGGGTGCTGGACCTGATCACCGGAGAGTTGGTGGCAAGCGATGTGGCGATCTGCGGTGACACGATCGTGGGGGTGTTCGGGGCATATTCTGGCCGGGAAGAGATTGATTTCACTGGGAAGATTCTGGTGCCGGGGTTCATCGACACCCATCTGCATATTGAAAGCTCTTTGGTGACGCCCTTCGAATTCGACCGTTGTGTGACGCCGCATGGCGTGACGACGGCGATCTGCGACCCGCATGAGATTGCCAATGTCTGTGGTCTGGTGGGCATCAATTACTTTCTGGACGCCGCCCCCAAGCTGTTGATGGATCTGCGGGTGAACCTGTCAAGCTGCGTGCCTTCAACCCATATGGAGACGACTGGCGCACGGCTTGAAGCGGCGGATATCGCCCCCTTGATGAACCACCCAAGGGTGATCGGTCTGGCGGAATTCATGAATTATCCCGGGGTGTTAGGGCAAGATCCGGGCTGCATGGCCAAGCTGGAGGCGTTCAGCGGGCGGCATATCGACGGGCACGCTCCGCTGCTGTCGGGCAAGGATTTGAACGGCTATATCGCGGCAGGAATCCGGACGGAGCATGAGGCAACCTCTTATGCCGAGGGGCTGGAGAAGCTGCGCAAGGGGATGCGGGTGCTGATCCGTGAGGGGTCCGTTTCCAAGGACCTGAAGGCGCTGGTCGGGCTGCTGACCGAGCGGCAGGCGCCCTACCTGTGCTTTTGCACCGATGACCGCAACCCACTGGATATAGGGGAGCATGGCCATCTGGACTACATCATACGGACGGCGATTGCCTTGGGCGCGCCAGCCTTGGCGGTGTACCGGGCGGCGAGTCTTTCAGCGGCGGAGGCGTTCGGGCTGAAGGATCGCGGGTTGATTGCGCCCGGCAAGCGGGCCGATATTGCGGTGATTGATAGCCTGGACAGCTGCCGGGTGGCGGCGGTCTTTGCCGGTGGCAGGCTGGTGACCGAGGCGGCTTTTGCGGCGCGCGGGACGGTGGAGCCGGTGGCGCGGCATTCGGTGAAGGCGCCGAAAGTTCAAGGAAATCAATTCCGTACCGGGGGGAACCGGGTGGAGACTCCGGTGATTGGGGTCATTCCGGGGAAGATCATTACCGAGCATCTGACGTATCAAATCCCGCCCGTTGATGGGGACAAGCGGCCGGATATTGGCCGCGATCTGGTGAAGATTGCCGTGCTGGAGCGGCATGGCGTGAATGGCAACCTTGCGACCGGGTTCGTGAAGGGGTTCGGGTTGCAGCGCGGGGCGATTGCCTCGACGATCTGCCATGACCATCACAACATTGCGGTGGTGGGGGCAGATTATGACGATATGGCCTTGGCGGCCAATAGGTTAGGCGAGATCGAGGGCGGGTTTGTGGTGGTGGACGGCGGGCGGATCCTGGCGGAAATTCCGCTTCCGGTGGCCGGTTTGATGAGCCTTGGCAGCTTTGAGGAGGTGCGCGCGGACTTGGTGAAGCTGCGGGCGGCGGCGGCCTTGCTGGGGGTGGTGCTGGAGGAGCCGTTCTTGCAGCTGGCGTTCCTGTGCCTGCCGGTCATTCCGCATCTGAAGATCACCGACCATGGGATGGTCGATGTGGACCGGTTCGAGGTGATGCCGTGATGGGGTCAGGCGGTTCGGCGAATCAGTCAAGAATCCTTGGTTGATGTTGGAAAAACAAGGGTTTGGTGCTGTAGGGTCTGCGTCGGTTCCGCGTCATTTGTGCGTCGTTTTTCCGTAGCTACAGCGGCGACCCGGGCACCGGGTTAACGCAGCGCGCGCTGCGGGCCGGGGGCATGGGGCGTTGGCCCCTTCGGCGCCTGCATCGGGGGACTGGTCTGGCGCTTTCGTTCTGATAGGAAGGGCGCAAAATGGGGGGTTGCCATGGTGCATCTTTGGGTCAGGGCCGAGCAGCGGCCGCATGAAGAGCGGGTCGGGCTGACGCCGGACGGCGCTGCCGCGTTGGTGGCGGCGGGCATTCGGGTGAGCGTCGAGGAAAGCCATGTGCGGGCCATTCCGATTGACGGCTATCTGCGGGCCGGGTGCGAGATTGTGGCGGAGAATTCCTGGCCCTTCGCACCGGAAGACGCGATCATCTTCGGGTTGAAGGAGTTGCCGGAGGATGGCACGCCGCTGACCCATCGGCACATCATGTTCGGGCACGCGTTCAAGGGGCAGCCTGCCGGGCGGGTCTTGCTGGAGCGGTTCAAGGTGGGCGGTGGCACGCTGTATGATCTGGAGTATCTGGTCAATGAAGCGGGGCGCCGGGTGGCGGCGTTTGGCTATTGGGCGGGTTATGCGGGGGCGGCTGTCAGTTTGAAGTGCTGGGCGGCGCAGCAGCGGGGCTCGATTGCCGGGCCGGTGGCGGTTTATGCGGGCAAGGCGGAGTTGCTGGCCAATCTGGGGGCGGAGCTTTCCGGCTTGGGCCGTCCGAATGCGCTGATCATCGGGGCTTTGGGGCGGGTTGGCACCGGGGCTGCGGATTTGCTGGCGGCCTTGGGCTGCGGGGTGACGAAGTGGGACATGGCGGAGACGGCAAGCGGCGGGCCGTTCCCGGAGGTGTTGCAGCATGAGATCTTCCTGAACTGCATTCTGGCGCGGCCGGGGTGCCCGGTGTTTGTGCCAGCGAGTGCCAAGACGGAGGCGCGGAAGCTGACGGTGATCGGGGATATCGCCTGCGATCCGACCTCGGACTTTTCCCCCATCAAGGTTTATGACCGGGCCACGGATTGGGATGCGCCTGCTTTGCGGGTGGCTGAACATCCGCCCCTGGATGTGACGGCGATTGACAACCTGCCCTCGCTGATGCCGGTGGAGTCTTCGCAGGACTATGCGGCGCAATTGTTGCCCTCGCTTTTGACGCTGCCCGATCTGGATGCAGGCGTCTGGGGCCGGGCCAAGGCGGAGTTTGACCGCCATATCGTTTACGTTTGAGGAGAACGCGATGACTATTCACTGGTGCGGGACGGGGCTGTCATCGGCTCCGGGGTTGCGGCGGCTGATCGAGGCGGGCTTGCCCGTGGTGGTTTGGAACCGCACGATCGAGAAGGCTGTCGAGGCGGTGGGGGATATCGCGAGCGACATCCGGGCCTATTCGCTGGAGGCCCTGACGGCGGCGTTGCAGCCGGGCGATGTGGCGATTTCGATGCTGACGGTGGAGCATCATGTGCCGATCGCCAAGGCGTGTCTGGCGCAGGGGGCGAATTTCGTCAGCTCGTCCTACATCTCGCCGGAGATGCGGGCGCTGGATGGGGAATTCAAGGCCAAGGGGCTGGTGTCGATCAATGAATGCGGGCTGGACCCGGGGATTGACCATTTGATGGCGCATGATCTGGTGGCGCGGTATCGGGCCAGCAAGGGGTTTGATCCCAAGAACGTGCTGTCCTTCGTGTCTTACTGTGGGGGCGTGCCGAAGATTCCGAACCCGTTCCGCTACAAGTTTTCCTGGGCGCCGCTGGGGGTGTTGAAGGCATTGCGCTCGCCTTCGCGCAGCTTGAAGAATTTTGAAGAGTTCAAGGTGGCGCGGCCTTGGGATGCGATCACGTCTTATGACGCGCCGCTGCCCTCGCCCGAGAGTTTTGAGGTTTATCCCAACCGGGACAGCTATCCGTTCATGGAGGATTACAAGTTTGATCCGGCGTGGAAGGTGCGGGATTTCGTGCGCGGCACGATCCGGTTGAATGGCTGGGAAGCGGCCTGGACGCCGGTGTTCCGCGAGATTGAAACGCTGTCCGGCCCGGAAGGCGATGCGCGGCTGGCCGAGATGGCGGCGCAGTTCGTCAAGGACAACTCTTATGCGCCGGGCGAGCCGGATCGGGTCATCCTGTTTGTGTCGCTGAAGGCGGAGCAGGACGGCAAGATCATGTTCCACGAGACCTGGGCGATGGATGCCTGGGGCGATGCCAAGGGCACGGCGATGGCGCGGCTGGTGTCGACGCCGGTGTCGTTTGCGGTGGAATCGCTGCTGGCGGGGGACATTGAGCCCGGCGTGCATCCGGCCCCGCATGATCCCAAGCTGTACACCAAGTGGTTGGGGCAGGTGAAGACTTTGGCCCAGTATATGGAGCGGATCGACCACACCGCGTGATCTTGCCAATGCCCCCTGTCAGCGGTGACAGGGTGGGGGGCATTGGCTATGCTCGGTCGGTGAGGCTCCGGACGTGGGCGCAAGGCAGGGCGGAGCGGGATGGCGACGGGCGACCAACAGCAGCGCGGGGCAGGGGGCTGGCGCGAGAGGCTGGCCCTGTGGCGCGCGGTGCGGCGGGCGCAAAAGGGCCCTGTGGCGGCGCGCTTCCTGAGCCAGCCGGAACCGCGGACCATCGGGCTTTATGCCCGGGGCAAGCAGTTGGTGGTGGGGAATTTCGCCTCGGGCGCCACGGTGGTGGAAAGCCCGGGGGTGGCGATCTGGGATGTGCCGTTTGCCGATCCGGTGCTGCGGGTCGAGGCGCATGGCTTTGTCTGGCTGGACGATCTGGCGGCCTTGGGGGACACAAGGGCGCAGGACCGGGCGCAGGGCTGGACCTTTGACTGGATCACCCGCTTTGGCCGGGCCAAGGGGCCGGGCTGGCAGCCGCAGATGATCGGGCGGCGGCTGATCCGCTGGATCAACCACGCGCCGATGCTGCTGGAGGCGGCTGCACCCGCGCGGGAGGCGGCATTTCTGGCCAGCCTGTCGCTGCAGGTGCATTTTCTGGCGCAGCGCTGGCAGATGGCGCCGGTGGGCGTGGCGCGGATCGAGGCTTTGACCGGGCTGATCGTGGCCAGCGTGGTGCTGGAGGGCATGGCCGCGCATGTCGATGCCGCGATCAAGGCGCTGGCCGCCGATCTGGAGGCCGAAATCGACATGGGCGGCGGGATTTCCAGCCGCAACCCGGAAGAGTTGCTGGAGATTTTCACGCTGTTGACCTGGGGCGCGCAGACCCTTGCGGAGGCAGGGCGCCAAGCCTCGGCCGCGCATTTCGCGGCGATCGAGCGGGTGGCGCCGGTGTTGCGGGCGCTGCGCCATGCCGACGGCGGGCTGGCGCGGTTTCATGGCGGCGGACGGGGCGCGGAGGGGCGGCTGGATGCGGCGCGGGCCAATGCCGGGATCCGGGCGATGCCCTCGGCCGGGATGGCGATGGGGTATGCGCGGATGACGGGGGGGCGGACGACCGTGGTGCTGGATGCCAGCCCGCCGCCGGGGGGCGCGCTGGCCCATGCCTCGACCAATGCGTTCGAGCTGACCTCGGGGCGGCGGCCTTTGGTGGTGTCTTGCGGATCGGGCAATGCCTTTGGGGCAGAGTGGCGGCAGGCGGGGCGGGCGACGGCGTCGCATTCCACCTTGGCGATCGAGGGGTTTTCCTCGTCCCGGCTGGGGCCGGGCGGGGAGGGATCTTTTGTCGAGCGGGCCGATGTGACGACGCTGCGCGTGGTGCCCGGCGAGAATGGTGCGGGCGTGCATCTGGTGCAGAACGGCTGGGCCGCGACGCATGGCTTGAGCCATGTGCGCGACCTGATGCTGACGCAGGATGGCCGCCACCTGACCGGCAGCGACCGGCTGGCCGCGATTTCGACCCCGGAAAAGCGGCGGTTCGAGCGGGTGCTGGCGGCCAGCCGGCAACAGGGCGTGAAATTCGGCGTGCGGTTTCATCTGCATCCGGATGTCGATGCCCGGCTGGACATGGGCGGGTCTGCGGTGTCGATGGCGTTGAAGAGCGGCGAGATCTGGGTGTTTCGCCATGACGGGACGGCGAAGTTGACCCTGGAACCGTCGATTTATCTGGAAAAGACCAAGCTGAGGCCGCGCGAAAGCCTGCAAATCGTGCTTTCAAGTCACGCGCAGGATTTCGACACGCAGCTGGGCTGGACCTTGGCGAAGGCGCAGGATACTCCCCTTGCCATCCGCGATCTGGAGCGGGAGGACCCCGCCAGCCAGATCTGACCTGTTGCGAGGTGCTTGCCATGCCAAATCTCGTCCCGATCGGGCGCGCGCTGATTTCGGTTTCGGACAAATTCGGGCTGATTGAATTGACGAGGGCTTTGGCCGGGTTCGGGGTCGAGCTGATCTCGACCGGGGGCACGTCAAACATGCTGCGGGCGGCCGGGTTGAAGGTGCGCGATGTGGCGGATGTGACCGGCTTCCCCGAGATGATGGACGGGCGGGTGAAGACCTTGCATCCGAACATCCACGGGGCTTTGCTGGCTTTGCGCGATGACGATGAACACCTGCTGGCGATGGCGGCGCATGGGATTGAGCCGATCGACCTGTTGATCGTGAACCTGTACCCGTTTGAAGAGACGGTGGCCAAGGGCGCCGATCACGCGACCTGCATCGAGAACATCGACATTGGCGGGCCGGCGATGATCCGGGCGGCCTCGAAGAACCACAAGTTTGTCACGGTGATCACCGATCCGTCGGACTATGGCGCGCTGGTCGAGCAGTTGAAGGCGAATGACGGGGCGACGACGCTGGCCTTCCGGCAGAAGATGGCGCTGACGGCCTATTCGAAGACGGCGGCTTATGATGCGTCCGTCTCGGCGTGGATGGCGGGGGAGTTCAAGGAGCCCTTCCCGCGCAACCGGGCCTTTGCTGGCAAGTTTGCGCAGGGGATGCGGTATGGCGAGAACCCGCACCAGAAGGCGGCGTTTTATACCGATGGTTCGGGGCGCGCGGGCGTGGCCACGGCGCGGCAGTGGCAGGGCAAGGAACTGTCCTACAACAACATCAACGACACTGATGCGGCGTTTGAACTGGTGGCGGAGTTTGCTGGTGAGGGTCCGTCGGTGGCGATCATCAAGCACGCCAATCCGTGTGGGGTGGGCAAGGGTGCTACGCTGAAGGAGGCCTATCTGCGGGCCTATCAGTGCGACCAGACCTCGGCCTTCGGCGGGATCGTGGCGCTGAACCAGCCGCTTGACGCGGAGACGGCGGAAGAGATCGTCAAGATTTTCACGGAAGTGGTGATTGCGCCGGGGGCTTCGGACGCGGCGAAGGCGATTTTCGCGGGCAAGAAGAATTTGCGGCTGCTGACCACGGCGGGCTTGCCGGATGCCAAGGCGCCGGGGCTGGCGTTCAAGCAGGTGGCGGGCGGGATTCTGGTGCAGGACCGCGATTTCGCCGGGATTGAGGCGGCGGACCTGAAGGTGGTGACCAAGCGCAAGCCGACCGAGGCGGAAATGGCGGACCTGCTGTTTGCGTGGAAGGTGGCGAAACACGTGAAATCGAACGCCATCGTCTACGTCAAGGATGCGGCGACGGTGGGGATTGGCGCGGGTCAGATGAGCCGGGTGGATTCGACGCGGATTGCCGCGCGCAAGGCTGGCGACATGGCGGAGGCGATGAGCTTGCCGCAAAGCCCGACGATCGGGTCTGTTGTCGCCTCGGATGCGTTCTTTCCGTTTCCGGATGGGCTGCTGACGGCGGCCGAGGCGGGGGCTACGGCGGTCATTCAGCCGGGCGGGTCGATGAACGACGCATCCGTGATTGCGGCGGCGGATGCGGCGGGGTTGGCCATGGTCTTCACCGGCCAGCGCCATTTCCGGCACTGAGATGCGGCGCTGGCTGATTCCCCTTGTGGCTTTGGCGGTACTGGCGCTGGACCAGATCACCAAGGTTGCGGTGGTCTTCGGGCTGGATCTGGCCGACCGGGTCGAGATTGACGTCTGGTCGCCGTTTCTGGTGTTCCGCATGGCGTGGAACTACGGGATGAACTTCGGCCTTCTGGCAGAGGATTCGCTGCTGGCACGGGTCTTGCTGATCGGCGTGGCGGTGGTGATCTCGGTCTGGGTGTGGATCTGGGTCAAGCGCGAGCGGTGCGGTTTTCGGGCCGAGGTGGCGGCCGGGCTGCTGATTGGGGGCGCTGCGGGCAATGTGATTGACCGGCTGGCCTATGGCGCGGTGGCGGATTTCCTGAACATGTCGTGCTGCGGCATCGACAACCCCTTCGCCTTCAACGTCGCGGACGTCGCGATCTTCTTCGGCGCGGTGGGGTTGGTGCTGTTCACCAACTTCGCCGGTGGCAAGACCGGTGGCAAGTCGGCACCAACCGACGCGCCGCCCCGAAAGACCCCGTGACGTGAGGGCTTCTTTGCGCTAAGACGATCCAAATTGAGTGCAAGGGTCGGGCGGAATGCGGAAGGCACGGATGGTTCTCGCGGGGGCGGGCGTGGCGCTTATGGCGCTTGCGGCCTGCGGTGGGGGCAAAGGCACGCCGCATTTGATGAACCTGCATTCGACGACGGATGGGCCGGACGAATTCTCGATCCTGCCGCCGAAGGCCTTGGCGACACCGCCGGACCTGACGGTTTTGCCGGACCCGACGCCGGGCGGCACCAACCTGAGCGATCAGAACCCGATGAACGATGCGGTCGTGGCGCTGGGCGGCAAGCCCAAGGCGGCGGGCGGGGTTCCGGCCGGGGATTCGGGGCTGGTGTCCTATGCGGCGCGCAACGGCGAGGTGCCGGGCATCCGCGCCTCGCTTGCGGCGGATGATCTGGCGTTCCGCAAGAAGCATCCGGGCAAGCTGCTGGAGCGGGTTTTTGGCCTGACCACCTATTTCAACGCCTACAAGGCGATGTGGCTGGACCAATATGCCGAGCTTGCCAAGTGGCGGGCGGCGGGCGCGCGGACCCCCTCGGCCCCGCCGAAATCCAGCAAGTAACCTCGCATCCTGTCACAAGCGCGTGGCGGGGCTTGCGCATTGCCGCCTTGCCGCTAGCTTGACCTGCAAGGCAGGAGGACGCAATGCGCCCAGATTTCGGTTTCAAGACAGTGTGCCGCGTGGCACTGGCTTTGGTGGTGCTGGCGGGAACGGCGGTGGCCGACACGGTCAGCACGTTCAAGCTGGACAACGGCATGGATGTGGTGGTGATCGAGGATCACCGGGCACCCGTGGTGGTGCATATGGTGTGGTACAAGATCGGGGCGGCGGATGAGAGCCCGGGCCATTCCGGCATCGCGCATTTTCTGGAGCATCTGATGTTCCAAGGCACCAAAACGGTGGCGCCGGGCGATCTGTCCAAGATTGTGGCGGCGCAGGGCGGGTCTGACAACGCCTTCACCACGCAGGATTATACCGCGTATTTCCAGCGGGTTGCCGCAGACCGGCTGGATCTGGTGATGAAGCTGGAATCCGACCGGATGCACAACCTGAACCTGACGGAAAAGGATGTCGACACCGAGCGGCAGGTCATTCTGGACGAGCGCAACGAGCGGACCGACAGCGACCCGGGCGCCCTGCTGACCGAACAGATGAGTGCGGCGCAGTATATGAACCATCCCTATGGCATCCCGGTGATCGGCTGGCGCCACGAGATGGAGAAGCTGTCGCGGCAGGATGCGCTGGACTTCTACCAAGCCAATTACGCGCCCAACAATGCCATCCTTGTGGTGGCGGGCGATGTGAAGCCGCAGGATGTGCTGGCCTTGGCGCAGAAATACTACGGGCCGATCCCGCCCTCGGACAAGATCCATCCGCGGGTGCGGCCGACCGAGCCGCCGCAACTGGCGGAACGGCGGTTGGTGCTGGCGGATGCGCGGGTGGCGCAGCCCTATGTCTTGCGGACCTATCTGGCACCCGAGCGCAATCCGGGTGACCAGAAGGAGGCGGCGGCGCTGACCATGCTGGCGCAACTGCTGGGCGGCAACCGGGCGACCTCTGTCATGGCCAAGGCGCTGGAGTTTGACCAGAAAGTGGCGACGTATACCTCGGTGTCTTATGACGGGGTGTCGATGGATCCCACGACCTTCTCTTTGGCGGCGGTGCCGGCGGATGGGGTAAGTCTGGGCGACCTTGAGAAGGATATGGATGCGGTTCTGGCCAAGTTCATGAAAGACGGTGTCGACCCGGACGAGTTCGCCCGCATCAAGGCGCAGGTGAAGGCGCAGCAGGTCTATGACCGCGACAACACCGAGGGGCAGGCGCATCGGTACGGGATGGCGCTGGCATCGGGGTTGACGGTCAAGGATGTGCAGGACTGGCCGGAGGCGTTGCAGGCGGTGACGGCAGATGACGTGATGGCGGAAGCCAAGAAGGTGCTGGACCGCCACCACGCCGTGACCGGCTGGTTGACGGCTGAGGAGGCCGCGCAATGAATGCTTTTGTGAAGACCAAGGTTCTGGCGGTTCTGGCCTTCGTGCTGCTGGCCCTGCCGGCGGTGGCCGAGATCAAGATCGAGGAAGTCACCTCTCCGGGCGGGATCAAGGCCTGGCTGGTGGAGAACCATGACATTCCGTTCACGGCGATGGACATCCGGTTCAGCGGCGGCACCTCGTTGGACGCACCGGGCAAGCGCGGCGCGGTCAATCTGATGACGGCGCTGATCGAAGAGGGCGCGGGCCCCTTGGACAGTCAGGGCTTTGCTGCGGCGCGCGATGCGCTGGCGGCGGATTTCGGCTTTGACAGCGATCAGGACGGGGTGGAGGTTTCGGCCAGGTTCCTGACCGAGAACCGTGACAAGGCGATGGATCTGCTGCATCTGGCGCTGACCTCGCCGCGCTTTGACGACGCGGCGATCGAGCGGGTGCGCGGGCAGGTGCTGCAAAACATTGCCGCCAATGCCAAGGATCCTTCGGCGATCAGCGGCGATATTTTGCGGAAGGCTGCCTTTGGCGACCACCCCTATGGCACGGTGGGCGATGGCACGGCTGACAGCGTCAAGGCCCTGACCAAGCAGGATATTCTGGACGCCTATCACGGCAGCATGGCGCGCGACCGGATCTATGTGGCGGCGGCGGGCGATATCTCGGCGGCGGATCTGGGCATCTTGCTGGACAAGCTGTTGGGCGATTTGCCAGCCAAGGGGGCCCCGCAGCCCGGCGATGTGGCGTTGACGGCGAAGGGCGGCGTGATCCAGCAGGATTTCCCCGGCCCGCAAACCTCGATCAGCTTCTATCAGGCGGGCATCAAGTTTGAAGACAAGGATTACTTCGCCGCGACCATCCTGAACGAGATTCTGGGCGGCAACGGCTTTTCCTCGCGGTTGATGGAGCAGGTGCGCGAGCAGCGTGGCCTGACCTATGGGATTGACACCGGACTTGCGGCCTATGATCACGCGCAGATTCTGGAGGGCTCTTTGGCCACCGCCAATGAAAAGGCCGGCGAGGCGATGCAAGTGATCCGCGACGTCTGGGCCGATGTCGCCAAGAACGGTGTCACGCAAAAGGAACTTGACGACACCAAGACCTACATGACCGGTGCCTATCCGCTGCGGTTCGATGGCAATGCGCATATCGCCTCGATTCTGGTGGGGATGCAGATTCTGGGCCTGCCGTCGGATTATCCGGCGACGCGCAATGCCAAGGTGGAGGCGGTGACGCTGGCCGATGTGAACCGGGTGGCGAAGTCTTTGCTGACGCCGGACAAGCTGACCTTCGTGGTGGTGGGCGATGCGGTGGGGGTGACGTCCAGCCACTGAGCGAATCTGTGGCTTGGGGGGGATGGACCTGCTAGAACTGGTGGCATGAACAGTCATGCCCCCCATATACGGCCCGTGATCCGGATGCTGGACGAAGCTGCGATCAACCGGATCGCCGCCGGTGAGGTGGTCGAACGCCCCGCCTCTGCCGTGAAGGAACTGGTGGAAAATGCGCTGGATGCCGGGGCGCGGCGCGTGGTGGTGGACTATGCCGCCGGCGGCAAGGTGCTGATCCGGGTCAGTGATGATGGTTGCGGCATGACGGCCGAGGATCTGCCGATGGCGGTGGCGCGGCACGCAACCTCGAAGATCGACGGGTCGGATTTGCTGAACATCCGGTCGTTTGGGTTCCGGGGCGAGGCATTGGCCAGCCTGGGCTCTGTCGGGCGGCTAACCCTGACCTCACGCGTGGAGGGGGCGGAAGGGGCGAGCCTGTCGGTGACGGCGGGCCGGATGAGCGCGGTGCGCCCGGCGGGGGCGGCGCAGGGCACGGTGGTGGAACTGCGCGACCTGTTCTACGCCACGCCAGCCCGTCTGAAGTTTCTGCGCACCGATCGGGCGGAAGCCGGGGCGATTGCCGAGGTGGTGCGGCGTCTGGCGATGGCCGAGCCGCATGTGGGATTTTCCCTGAACGAGGTGGCAGAGGGCGAGCCGGCGCGGTCGATCCTGCGGCTGGACCCGGAAAACGGTGATTTCTTCGATGCGCTGCAGCGGCGGCTGACCAGGATGCTGGGGGCGGAGTTTACCGCCAATGCCCTGCGGATTGATGTGGAGCGCGAGGGGCTGCATCTGTCGGGCTATGCCGCGCTGCCGACCTATTCGCGCGGCTCTTCGGTGCAGCAGTTTGTCTTTGTGAATGGGCGGCCCGTGCTGGACCGCATGCTGCTGGGGGCGCTGCGCGTCGCCTATATGGATGTGCTGTCGCGTGACAGGCATCCGGCCGCCGTGCTGAACCTGAGCTGCGATCCTGAACGGGTGGACGTTAATGTTCATCCCGCCAAGTCCGAGGTGCGTTTCCGCGAGCCTGAAGCGGCGCGCAGCCTGATCATCACCGGTCTGCGCAGCGCCCTGACCGGGGCGGGGCACCGGGCGTCCTCGACCGTCGCAGAGGCCACCTTGGCGGCGTTGCGCCCGGAAGCGTCGCCCGCGGGGCCGCCGCTGAACGCCCCAAGGGTGTATCAGACGGACCGGCCCACAGGTGCCAGCCTGGCGCAGGCGTTTCGGTTGCAGGCGCCAGCCGGGTTTTCGGAAGCGCCGACCGCGCGGATCGAGCCCGCCGCGCCGGACGAAAACTTTCCATTGGGGGCGGCGCGGGCGCAGGTGCACGAGAATTACATCATCGCGCAAACCGCGACGGCGATGGTGATCGTCGACCAGCACGCGGCGCATGAGCGGCTGGTTTATGAACGGCTGAAACGCCAAAGGGACGAGACAGGGATCACGGCGCAGTCCCTGCTGATCCCTGAAATCGTTGAACTTTCCGCCACAGATGCCGGGCGTTTGCTGGAGGCTGCGGCGGAGTTGGCGCATCTGGGGCTGACGATTGAACCCTTCGGCGGCAGTGCTGTCGCGGTGCGGGAAACGCCCGCGATTCTGGGCAACGTCTCTGCCAAGGCGCTGCTGCGCGATGTGCTGGACGAGTTGGCGGATCAGGGGGAAAGCCCCTCGCTGCGCGGCAGGATGGATGCGATCCTAAGCCGGATGGCCTGCCACGGCTCGATCCGGTCTGGTCGGCAGATGCGGGCCGAGGAGATGAACGCCCTGCTGCGCGAGATGGAGGCGACGCCCCTGTCAGGCCAGTGCAATCATGGACGCCCGACCTATGTGGAGCTGAAACTGGCTGATATTGAACGATTGTTCGGCAGACGATGATTTCTGTGTTCGGGCAAAGCTACGCGTGGACAGCGCCTGAGATTTTGCTGCCGGGCGCGGTGGTATTGTTAATCCTTGGCATTCTTTTGCTGGTGCTGCGTGCCTCTGGCCGGGTGTCGCCCTTGCTGATGCAGGAGATGTCCTGGCTGTCGCAGCGCGTGCAGGGATTGTCGGAAGGACAGGAGCGGCTGGCCGGTGGTTTGCACCATGTGTCGGAGGCGCAAAGCCTGTCGCAGACGGCGATGATCCAGTTGATGGAGAACCGGCTGGCCGAGGTGCAGAGGTTCATGGGAGAGTCGCTGCAGGGCTCCTCGATGCGGACGGCGCGGTCCTTGGGCGACTTGCAGCAAAGGCTGGAAACCATCGACAAGGCGCAGGCGAACATTGAGAAGCTGTCTGGCAATGTGCTGACTTTGCAGGATATTCTGGCAAACAAACAAACGCGCGGTGCCTTTGGCGAGATCCAGCTGCACGACATCGTGGCCAAGGCGCTGCCGGCGGATGCCTACACGATGCAGGCGACGCTGTCGAACGGCCGGCGCGCGGATTGCCTGGTTCATCTGCCAAATCCGCCGGGGCCGCTGGCGATTGACGCGAAATTTCCGCTGGAAGCTTATGAGGCGCTGCGACGTGCCGAAGGGCCGCGGCAGGTGCAGGAGGCGAATGCGTTGCTGCGCAGCGCGGTGCGGGCGCATATCCGCGCGATTTCGGAAAAGTACATCATTGAGGGCGAGACGGCGGATGGGGCGATCCTGTTCCTGCCCTCGGAGGCGGTCTATGCCGAGCTGCACGCGAATTTCCCTGAGGTGGTGCGCGAGGGTTTCGCAGCGAAGGTGTGGATCGTGTCTCCGACGACCTGCATGGCGACGCTGAACACGATGCGGGCGATCCTGAAGGACGCGCGCCTGCGCGAGCAGACGGGTGCGATCCGCAAGGAATTGGGGGAATTGTCCAAGGATATTGACAGGTTATCCGAACGCGTCGGCAATCTGGACCGGCACTTCGGCCAGGCCTCCAAGGACATCGAGGAAATTCGCATCAGTGCGGACAAGGCGGGAAAACGGGCGCGGCGGTTGGATAATTTCGACTTTGAGGAACTGGCCGCCCCCAGCGCTGGAAGGGTTATAGAATGATCACTCACTTATCTTCTGCAGACTTCAAGCCGATGCCCTGGGCCAATGGAAAAGGCACCACGGTGGAGATGTTGCGGGTGGAACGCGCGGGGCGTCTTGTGCTGCGCCTGTCGCGGGCGATGGTCGTGGAGGACGGAGCCTTCAGCCTTTTTCCCGGGATCGAACGAAACCTTACGGTTCTGAGCGGGCCGGGCTTTGATCTGGTGGGCGGTGGGCTGCATCTGGCGGCGCGCGTGCTGGCGCCGGTGGCGTTTGCGGGCGATGTTGAGATGCGGGCCGAGGCGGTGATGGCGCCCTCAGAGGATTTCAATGTGATGACCGACCGCGATGTGCGGCGACCGAGGGTTTGGGTTCAGGACGCAGGCACGTCCCCGGCGGGCGCACTTCTGGCCTTGGCGGCGGGGCGGATCGGCGACCTGTTGGTTGCGCGCTATGACCTTGTGATTGCGGACCAGCCGCTGCACCACGATATGGCAGTGATCGTGGTGCAGGCGGAGGGGCTTCAGCAGTAGCGTTCGATGGCCTGGGTCTGGTGGTCGCCGTAGCGGTCGCCGTAGGCAAAGCCCGGTGGCAGGATTCGGTTAATTTCGGCGTGATCTTCCGGCGTCAGGGTGATGGTCGCGCCTTGTGCGAATTGGCGCAGGTTTGCGGCGGAGCGTGTGCCGGGAATCGGGATCAGGTGCTCACCTTGCGAGAGGACCCAAGCGATGGCCGTGGCGGGTGTCGACCAGCCGCGAGAGGCGCAGAAGGCGCGAAACGCGTTTATTTTCAGGGTATTGGCGCTGAAGTTCGGCTCGGTGAAACGGGGGTTGGTGCCGCGGAAACCGTCAGTTGGCAGGGCAATCGGCGCGTTGCCCAGCATGCCACGGGCGAGGGGGGAGAAGGGGATGAAGGCCACGCCAAGGGCCTTGCAGGCCTGAATCAGACCAAGTTCGGGTAGGCGCGTCCAAAGCGAATATTCGTTCTGTATGGCGGTGCAGGGATAGATGGCATGGGCCCGGCGCAGGGTGTCGGGGGCAATTTCGGACATGCCGTAGCCGCCGATCTTGCCTTCTTCCACCAAGCGGGAAAGGGTGCCGATCACCTCTTCGAGCGGGCGGGCGTGTTCGCGGCGGTGGATGTAGAAGAGCTCCACATGGTCGCGGTTCAGACGTTTGAGCGAGATGTCCAATTCGCTGCGCAGGTGGCTTTCCGAGTTGTCGATGCGGCGGGGGGTGCTGTTGACGACGCTGGCCTTGGTGGCGATGGTGACTTGGGGTTTGCGGGTCGTCAGCCATTTTCCGATGACGTCTTCCGAAATGCCCATGCCGTAGATGTTGGCCGTGTCGATGAAGGTGATGCCTTCCTCCAGCATGGCGTCAAGGCAGGCGAGGCTGGTCGCCTCGTCCGTCGGGCCGAAGATGCCGCCGAAGGACATGGCGCCAAGGCCGATGGCGGACACTTGGGACGTGCCGAGTTTGCGGGTTTGCATGGGGAACCTCAGGTAAATGCAGCTTCAAGGGCGACTTCGACCATCGCGCCGAATGATCGTTCGCGTTGGTCGGCAGGCAGCGCCTCGTGCGTCAGGATATGATCGGAAATTGTCAGGACGGCGAGGGCGCGGCGTTGGTAGCGCGCGGCGATTGTGTAAAGTTCTGCGGCCTCCATCTCGACGCAGAGGGTGCCGTGGCGCTGCAACTGGTCGCTGAGGTCTTGGCGTTCGTCATAGAAGGTGTCCGAGGAGTAGATTCCGCCGACATGGACCGGAACGCCGATTTTCAGGGCGGCGGCATGGGCGGCGGACAGCAGGCCAAAATCGGCGCAGGGGGCGAAGTTCAGCTCTTTGAAGATCGACCGCGAGGGGGAGCCGTTGGTGGAGGCAGTTTGCGCCAGCACGACGTCGCGGACCTTGACGTGGTGTTGCAGCGCCCCGGCGGAGCCGATGCGGATCAGGGTTTGTGCACCGTAATCGCGGATCAGTTCATTGGCGTAGATCGATAGCGAAGGCATGCCCATGCCGGAGCCGTGGATGGTGACAGGGTGGCCTTTCCAGGTGCCGGTATAGCCCAGCATGCCGCGCACTTCGTTGACCAGGACGGGGTTTTCCAGAAATGTCTCGGCCGCCCAGCGGGCGCGGTAAGGGTCGCCGGGCATGAGGACGGTCTCGGCGATGTCGCCGGGTTTTGCACCAATATGGAAGGTCATTCTGCGCTCCTGTTTGGCGCAGGTTAGCCAGCGCGTGGGGCGGTGACTAGGTCACTATAACGTTATAGCTTGCTTTTTGTGTCGGAATCATCGACTAGCCGCCAAACCCCCGAAGGAGAGCGCCATGCAGGATATCGAAGCGATTCTGGATCAGATGAGCCTGGAGGAGCAGGTGGATCTGTTGTCGGGCGCCGATTTCTGGTCGGTGCGGGGCAATGCGCGGCTGGGCACGGGCTGGCTGCGGGTGACGGACGGGCCGAACGGGGCGCGGGGCGGCGGGTCTTTGGTGGGCGGCGTCAAATCGGCGGCGTTTCCGGTGGGGATTGCGCTGGGGGCGACGTGGGACCCGGCGCTGACGCAGGAGATTGGTGCGGCGCTGGCGGATGAGGTGAAGTCGAAGGGCGCGCATGTGTCCTTGGCACCGACGTGCAACATTCAACGCTCGGTCACCAACGGGCGGAATTTCGAGTGCTATTCCGAGGACCCGATCCTGACCGGGGACCTTGCGGTCGGGTATATTCAGGGGCTGCAGGGGCAGGGGATTTCCGCGACGATCAAGCATTTCGCCGGCAACGAAAGCGAGATCGAGCGGACGACGATGTCTTCGGACATTGATGAGCGGACGTTGCGGGAAGTGTACCTGATCCCCTTTGAGGCCGCGGTGAAGCGGGGCAAGACCTGGGGGATCATGTCATCCTACAACAAGGTCAATGGGACCTATGCGGCGGAAAACCATTGGCTTTTGACCAAGGTGCTGCGCGAGGACTGGGGCTATGACGGCGTGGTGATGTCAGACTGGTTCGGGTCACGTTCGACGGAACCCACGGTGAATGCCGGGTTGGATCTGGAGATGCCGGGGCCGACGCGGGACCGGGGTGACAAGCTGGTGGCGGCGGTGAAGGCGGGGACGGTGTCGGCCGAGACCGTGCGGGAGAGGGCGCGCAATGTGCTGCGCCTGATGGCGCGGGTGGGGTCTTTGGACGACCACCGGGCGCATCAGGAAGTGGCCGAGGACCGGCCGGAGCATCGGGCGCTGATCCGGCGCGCGGGCGCGGAAGGTGCGGTTCTGCTGAAGAATGACGGGCTTTTGCCCTTGGCGAAGGCGGGCTCGGTCGCGGTGATCGGGCCAAATGCCAAGATGGCGCAGATCATGGGCGGGGGCTCGGCCCAGTTGAACCCGCATTATATGGTTTCGCCTTGGCAGGGGCTTGCGGCAGCTTTGGGGGAAGAGGCGCTGACCTTTGCGCCGGGCTGCACGAACCGGCTGTTCGAGCCGCTTTTGACCGGCACGTTCAAGGTGGAATTCTTCGCCAATCAGGCGTTGCAGGGCGAAGTGGTGGCGGTGGAGACGATGGAGGATGCCACGGCCTTCTGGATCCCGCCGGTGGCTGGCGGAAAGGTGGACCCCAAGGTGTTTTCGGCCCGGATCACCGGGACCTATGTGCCGGAAACCTCTGGTCTGTATCGGCTGGGCATCGCGGCGGCGTGCTATGCCAAGGTCTATGTCGATGACCATCTGGTGGCAAACGCCTGGGACGGTTGGAAGAAAGGGCATACGTTCTTCGAAGAGGGCTGCGACGAGGTGGTGGGCGAGGTGCGGCTGGAAGCCGGGCGCGTGCACCAGATCCGGATCGAGGTCGTCAGCAAACCTTCGGACAATCTGGGGTTCTCGGCGGTGCGGGTGGGGGTTGGCCTGCCGATGGGGGATGCCGAGATTGCCGAAGCGGTGAAGGTGGCGGCTGCCGCGGAGCGCGCGGTGCTGTTTGTCGGGCGCAGCGGCGAGTGGGACACCGAAGGGTCAGACCTGCCGGGCATCCGGCTGCCGGGGCGGCAGGATGAGTTGATCCGGGCGGTGCTGGCGGCCAATCCGAACACGGTTGTGGTGCTGCAGACCGGCGGGCCGGTGGAGATGCCTTGGATCGACGAGGCGCGGGCTGTGTTGCAGGCGTGGTATCCGGGGCAAGAGGCCGGCAATGCGATTGCCGATGTGCTGCTGGGCGCCGAACCCGGCGGGCGGCTGGCGCAGACGTTCCCGCGGATTTGGGCGCATAACCCTACACACAGCCAGGATAAGGAGATTTATCCGGGGCTGAACGGGCATGTGCGATATGAGGAAGGCACCTTCATCGGCTATCGCCACTATGACCGGATGGGGATCGAGCCGCTGTTCCCGTTTGGGCATGGGCTGTCCTATGCCAGTTTCGCGCTGAGTGACGTGGCGGCGGATGCCACGGGCGTCTGGGCCACGGTGACCAACACGGGCGCGCGCGCCGGGTCAACGGTGGTGCAGGTCTATGTGGGGGATGTTGACGCCTCGGTTCCGCGACCGAAGAAGGAGTTGAAGGGTTTTGCCAAGGTGCGTCTGGTGGCCGGGGAAAGCCAGCGGCTGCGGATTGCCCTGGAGGACCGCGCCTTTGCCTTCTTCGATGTGACGACGGGGCACTGGCAGATCGAGGCCGGGGCTTTTGAAATCTCCACAGGGTTTTCAGCCGCCGATCTGGTGTCGGTGGCCGTGATCGAACGACCGGCGGCAGCCCTGCCGGTGTAACCGCCCAGCCAAGGGGGCTTCCCCCTTGGCTGTCACGCCGAGGCGAGGGGTTGTTCGGCTTGGGCGGTGAAAGTGTCGTAGTTCAGGCAGAATTCGGCTTCCAGCGGCGAGGCATCGGCACCGCGTGCCAGAAGATGTGCGCATTTGGCGCGATCCCGGCAGTTGCCGCAGGTCGAGAGGATATCAAGATAGGCGTCGTGGTTGACCTGCAGTTCGGCATCCGAGATGCCGAAGATCGCGGCCATGTGCTTGACCCGCTCTCCGATATCGCGGGGCATGCGGGCAAAGGCCTGCACCTGCTCGCGCGACATGCCGAGGTCGTCCAGATCGCGCTCGGACAACTCGTTGATTTCCTTGACGTCGTGCCAGCGTTCCAGCAGCGATTTGATGCGTTCGAACATGGGGGCCTCCATTGGGTATGGAGGCTTTGTGGCGGGTGTCGCGCCGGGCCGCCTTGACTTAGCGCAAACCAAGTGCGGGAATGATGTGTTTTCGTCAGGCTGCGACGGGGGTCTTGTCCGCAAGTCGAACGATATCCGCCATGATGCGGTTCAGGTCGAAATCTTTGGGCGTGTAGATGGCGGCGACGCCAAGGGCCTTGAGTGAGGCGGCGTCGGCGTCCGGAATGATGCCGCCGATGACGAGGGGGATGTGCAGGCCGGCGTCGCGCAAGCCGGTCAGCACGTCTTCGACCAGTGGCATGTGGCTGCCGGACAGGATGGACAGGCCGATGACGTGGGGCTTTTCCTCAATCGCTTGGGCGATGATGTCGGCGGGGGTGTGGCGGATGCCATCGTAGTGGATCGCCATGCCGCAATCGCGGGCGCGGGCGGTGATTTGTTCCGCGCCGTTGGAATGGCCGTCGAGGCCGGGCTTGCCGATCAGCAATTTCAGGCGACGGCCAAGACGGGTGGAGACGGCGTCGACCTCGGCGCGGATCGCATCGAGGCCCTCGGTCCGGTTGGACGGGGATTTGGAGACGCCGGTCGGGGCGCGGTATTCGCCAAAGGCGGCGCGGATGGCGGCACCCCATTCGCCGGTGGTGACGCCGGCTTTGGCGGCAGCGATGGAGGGGGGCATGATGTTCTCGCCACTGATGGCGGCTTGGCGCAGCGCGGTCAGGGCGCGGTTGACGGCGACGCCGTCGCGCGTGGTGCGCCAATGGTGCAGGCGGGTGATCTGGTCAGCCTCGGCCTCGGGGTCGGAGGCGAGGATGGAGGAGATGCCGGTGGTGAGGGGGGAGGGTTCTGCTTCGCGGTAGCGGTTGACGCCGACAACCACTTGGTCGCCCCGCTCGATCCGGGCAAGGCGTTCGGAATTGGCCTCGACCAGACGGGATTTCATGTGGGGGATGCAAGCTATGGCACCGCCCATCGCTTCGATCTGCGCCAGTTCTTCGGTGGCGGCGGCTTTCAGCGCCTGCACCTTGGCGTCGATGGCGGGGTTGCCGTCGAAGAGGTCGGGGAATTCCAGAAGGTCGGTTTCGTAAGCGAGGATCTGTTGCAGGCGCAGGGACCATTGCTGATCCCATGGGCGGGGCAGGCCCAAAGCCTCGTTCCAGGCGGGCAGCTGCACGGCGCGGGCGCGGGCGTTTTTCGAAAGGGTGACGGCCAGCATTTCAATCAGGATGCGGGCGACGTTGTTTTCGGGCTGCTGTTCGGTCAGGCCAAGGGAGTTGACCTGCACGCCGTAACGGAAGCGGCGGTGACGTTCTTCGGTGATGTTGTAGCGGGTGAGGCACAGGTCGTCCCACATCTCGACAAAAGCGCGCATCTTGCAGAGTTCGGTGACGAAGCGGATGCCGGCGTTGACGAAGAAAGAGATGCGGCCGACCATGGCGGGGAAGTCTTCGGGGGCGACTTTGGCCCGCAGGTCATCCAGCACGGCAATGGCGGTGGCCAAGGCGTAAGCCAGTTCCTGTTCCGGCGTCGCCCCTGCTTCCTGCAGGTGATAGCTGCAAACGTTCATCGGGTTCCACTTCGGCAGCGCCTTGGCGGTGTAGGCGGCGACGTCGGTGATCATCCGCAAACTGGGCGCGGGCGGGCAGATATAGGTGCCGCGCGACAGGTATTCCTTGATGATGTCGTTCTGCACGGTGCCTTGCAGGGTGGCTATGTCGGCGCCTTGCTCCTCGGCCACCGCAACATACAGCGCCAGCAGCCACGGGGCGGTGGCGTTGATCGTCATCGAGGTGTTCATCTGGCTTAGGGGGATATCGGCGAACAACGCCCGCATGTCGCCCAGATGGCCGATCGGCACGCCAACTTTGCCAACCTCGCCGCGCGACAGGATGTGGTCACTGTCGTAGCCGGTTTGGGTCGGCAGGTCGAAGGCGACGGAAAGACCGGTTTGCCCCTTGGCGAGGTTTCCACGGTACAGCGCGTTCGAGGCCGCCGCGGTGGAATGGCCCGCGTAGGTGCGGAACAGCCAGGGTTGGTCTTTCTGCGGTTGCATCGGTGTCGGCATGGGTGGCCTCATGAATCGGTGTCGCAATTTTATTGCGTCATGTGCGGCATAGCAGCAAGTTTCGGCAAGTGTCAATTCGCTGCAATGCGGCGGAGAGGGGAAATTGCGAAGGGGGGCGGGGCGTGGCATGAAGGCACATGACCCAGAATATCCCTGTGCCGCTGTGGCTGCTGATCCTGATCCTTGCCTTTGCCGCGACCTCGTTTGCGTCGAATTTCCTGTTCCCGTCCGTGCGTTGGTTCTTTCGCCGCCGGATGGAGCGTTGGGTGGCACGACTGAACGAAAAGTTGGACCGGCCCATCGACATCTTCAAGCTGGCAGAGCGGCAGGATCGGATTGCCCGGCTGGTCTATGATCCGCAGGTGCTGGCGGCGGTGACGGAACATGCTGCGTCCGAGGGGATTCCGCCCTCGGTCTCGTTTGAAGAGGCGCGGCACTATGCGCGCGAGATTGTGCCGGGATTTTCGACGACGCTGTATTTCGGGGTGGCAATCCGCCTGGCGAAGTGGCTGACGCGGCGGTTGTACCGGGTGCGGTTTGGCCGGATTGATGGGGCTTTGCAGCACATTGACCCCGATGCGACGGTGGTGTTCGTGATGAACCACCGGTCCAACATGGATTACGTGCTGGTGACCTGGCTGGTGTCCGGTCGCGCCTCGATCTCTTATGCGGTGGGGGAATGGGCGCGGATCTGGCCGTTTTCGCGGTTCATCCGGGCGCTGGGGGCCTATTTCATCCGGCGTGGGTCGAAGAACACGCTCTACCGCCGGGTTTTGGCCCGGTATGTGCAGATGACCACGGCGGAGGGGATCACGCAGGCGATCTTCCCCGAGGGTGGCTTGAGCCTGGATGGCCGGGTTGGCGCGGCGCGGTTGGGGCTGCTGTCGTATATCATGACGGGGTTTGAACCGGGGGGGCGCGATGTGGTCTTCGTGCCGGTGGGCCTGAATTACGACCGGGTGCTGGAGGATGGGGTGCTGACAGCGGCGGCCGCCAGTGGCGAGCGGCGCTTTCGCGTCAACCCGCTGAGTGCCCTGTGGTTCGGGGCGCTGGCTGTGCTGCGGTTTGCCTTGCGTCGCTTTCGGGGGTTTGGCACGGCGGCGGCGTCGTTCGGGGCACCGATCTCGTTGCGGGCGTATCTGGCAGAGGTGCCGGAGGCCTCGGCCGAGGGCTTGGGCTTGCGGTTGATGGCGGCGATTGCCCGGGTGGTGCCGGTGGTGCCGGTGTCGCTGGTCGCCGCAGCCCTGCAGCAGGGCGAGGGGGGCAGGCCCGGGCTTCTGGCGCGGGCTGCGGCGCTGCAGGATCGGCTGGCCGCGCTGGGGGCGGAACTGAAACTGGCGCCTCAGGGCATCGAGGCGACGGTGGACGAGGGGCTGTCAGCCCTGAGAGCGCGCGGCATTGTGGGCGCGGATCTGCGGCCCATTGCTGCGCAGCATCTGCTTTTGCAGTTTTACGCCGCTTCTGTGCAACAGAGGCTGACACTTTAGCGCTGATGGCTCTCACGAAAGGTTGATCCTGCGATTCCTGCCCTTTAGCCTTGGGGCATCGGCGATTGGCCGAGCAACGCACAGGGGATTTTACAACGTGAAACTGATGACAGCATTTCTTCTTGGCTTTGGCGCACTGACATTGACAGCATGCGACGACACCACAACGACAACCACCTCGGCGGATCGCCATGTGACGATCGTCAACAACACCAACACCGCGATCCGGGAGTTCTACGGCTCCAACGCCGGTGCCGACACCTGGCAGGAAGATATCCTTGGCGCCGATGTTTTGCCGGCGGGCAGTTCCGTGAACATCAACTTTGACGATGGTTCGGGCTATTGCAACTTCGATTTCAAGGCCGTCTTTACCGATGGCACCTCGCTGGTTGACAGCAACGTGGACGTCTGCACGACCTCGACCGTCACCTTCAACTGATCTTCGCCGCGCCGCGGCAGACATAAAATTACAAAATCGCGCAGGATTGTATTGCAATCTTGCGCGCAACTTTATATCCCGGTGCCATCACGTCCCGCGATTCTGCGGTGCGGCATGTCTTTGGGAGGCCCCTCATGGCGCTCGATTCACAAAAACTGGCCTATGATGCGCCGGTGAAGGACCTGTACGAGCTGGGCGAGATGCCGCCCCTTGGCCATGTTCCCGCGCAGATGTACGCTTGGGCGATCCGGCGCGAGCGGCATGGCGAGCCGGATACCGCGATGCAGGTGGAAGTGGTGGAGACGCCCACGATTGACCCGCATGAAGTGCTGGTTCTGGTGATGGCAGCGGGGGTGAATTACAACGGGGTCTGGGCCTGTCTGGGGACGCCGATTTCGCCGTTCGACGGGCATGGCGCACCGTTCCACATCGCCGGGTCGGATGCGGCGGGGATCGTCTGGAGGGTGGGCGACAAGGTCAAACGCTGGAAGGTCGGCGATGAAGTGGTCATACATTGCAACCAGGATGACGGCGATGACGAGGAATGCAACGGCGGCGACCCGATGTTCTCTCCGTCGCAGCGGATCTGGGGATATGAGACTCCGGACGGTTCTTTTGCACAGTTCACAAGGGTGCAGGCGCAACAGTTGATGCGGCGGCCGCAGCACCAGTCTTGGGAGGAGTCGGCTTGCTATACGCTGACGCTGGCCACGGCGTACCGGATGCTGTTCAGTCACAAACCGCATGAGCTGCGGCCGGGGCAGAATGTGCTGGTCTGGGGCGCCTCGGGCGGGCTTGGGTCCTATGCGGTGCAGTTGATCAACACAGCGGGCGGCAACGCCATCGGCGTGATCAGCGACGAGGACAAGCGCGATTTCGTCATGGGGCTGGGCGCCAAAGGCGTCATCAACCGCAAGGATTTCAAGTGCTGGGGCCAGATGCCCACGGTGAACACGCCCGCTTACAAGGAATGGTTCAACGAGGTCCGCAAGTTCGGCAAGGCGATCTGGGATATCACCGGCAAGGGTAACAACGTTGACCTGGTGTTTGAACATCCAGGCGAGTCGACCTTCCCCGTCTCGGTCTTCGTGGTCAAGCGGGGCGGGATGGTGGTGATCTGCGCGGGCACGACGGGGTATAACCTGACGCTGGATGCGCGCTATCTGTGGATGCACCAGAAGCGCGTGCAGGGCAGCCACTTTGCCAACCTCAAGCAGGCGAGTGCGGCCAACCAGTTGATGATCGAGCGGCGGCTGGACCCGTGCCTGTCGGAAGTCTTCCCTTGGGCGGAAATCCCCGCCGCCCATATGAAGATGCTGAAGAACGTTCACAAACCGGGTAACATGGCCGTGCTGGTGCAAGCCCCGCGCACCGGGCTCAGAACATTCGAAGACACGCTGGAGGCGAGCCGCGAGCGTTAGGCGTTTCCTGTTGACATACAGTATGTTGCAGGCCGCGTGGGTTATTTCATCCGGAGCGTGCGGGTATCATGAAAGTGGCATTTGATGTGAATGCCGCCTTTCCCCGGAGCGCTGATGGGCTACGACTGGATTTTCGACGTGCTGGAAGACCTGAAGTCTTTCGCGACTGCGAACGGGCTTCCGGCACTTGCCGCCAAGGCTGACGAGGCCCTGAAAGTCGCAACTCAGGAGGTTGCTGCACTGGACAACGCGCCGGTCAAGGTTCCGCCGCGACGCAGCGGTTCGACCCACTAGGGCTATGGCCTAGGCGGCGCGAAACGCCTAAGGTTGGGGCATGGCTGATGTTCCCGCGCTAACCTTCTCTGACGATCAGGCCGAGGCTTATGATCGTGTCTCGGCTGACCTTTTGTCCATGGGCATTGACCTTGGCAGCGGCGGCCTTGTGCCGCAGGCTGAAGGCAAGGGAACCGTTCTGGCCGTTCTGGGCAAGGCGGGATCGGGCAAGACCATGCTGTTGGCAAGCCTGTACCGCGCCTTGAAAGAGGCCGGGGTCGAGATCATTTCGGGCGATTACGAAGGCCGGCGGCGGAAAGAGCGGCGCTCGTTGGCGGTGCTGGCGCCGACGAACAAGGCGGCCTCGGTCCTGCGGCTGCGCGGGGTGCCGGCGACGACGATCCACCGGATTTTGTACACGCCGCTGTACGACCCACAGTATGAGAAGATCGCGGAATGGCTGGCGGGGCAAGCGCCGCGCCCGGCCGTCGAGGGGCTGACGGAACTGGCCTTGGACCGTGCCCATGCGTTCTACAGCCAGGTGCCGTCTATTCCCGGCGCTTTGGCGGCAGCGGGTCTGCGCGGCAGCGATTTCATCAAGGGTTGGAAGCGACGCGAAGAGCCGCTGGATGTGGGCTTTGTCGATGAAAGCTCGATGCTGGATCAGCGGCAACTGGATGACCTGCGCGAGATCTTCCCGACGCTGGTGTTGTTTGGCGATCCGGCGCAGTTGGCTCCGGTTGGAACGTCCGGCGAGATGGTGTTCGACAAGCTGGGCGACGGTCGCAAGATGGTGCTGAGCCGGATCCACCGGCAGACCCAGGACAGCCCGATTCTGGATCTGGCCCATGCCTTGGGCGACAGCAGCCTGTCCTTCATGGACTTTGAGCAGATGGTGCAGGACGCCGCCCGCAAGGATGACCGGATCCAGTGGGCGGAACGGGTGTCGAGCGACCTGATGGCGCGGTCCCCGGTGCTGGTCTGGCGCAATGTGACGCGGATCAAGTTGATCCAGGCGTTTCGGGCGGCGCATGGTGCGCCCGAGGATGCGCTTTTGCCGGGTGAACCGCTGATTTGCGATGGCATCGAACTGCCCCTCAAGCACCGCAAGAAGCGGATTGATCTGGAAGCGCGCGGACTGATCAAGGGCGCGCAGGTGATCTACCTTGGGCCGGGCAAGAAGCCCGGATTTGCCAAGCTGCATGTGGTGGGGGCGGAAGATCCTCAGGTCTCTGCCGCCTGCATCATCAAGATCGAAAAGCCGGATGAGGAAGAGCCCTTCATCCCCTCGGCCGCCAATATGGGCGCGGCTTTTCTGCACGGCGCGGCGGTGACGATTCACAAGGCACAAGGCAGCCAGTGGGAGGACGTGCAGGTCTTTGCGCCTGACCTTTGGGCGGCGGCGCAAGCGGGGCGGAGTGAGGCGGGCATGCCTTTGTGGAAGCGGCTGGCTTATGTGGCCATCACCCGTGCGGAAAAACGGCTGCATTGGGTGGTGAGGAACCGCCTTGCCCTGCCAAAGACCGCTTTGGGAGTGTCGGACCTGATCGTGCGCCCGGCTCCTCTGACGCTGGAAGGGCTGGAACCGGAGGAAAGCGTCAGCTAGTCTGGCCCAGAAGGAGATCCCCATGACCGCCGTCTTCGTCCAGTTCCGCTGCACCCCCGGCAAGACCTACGCCGTCGCCACCGCCATCTATGACCGCGAGGTGGTCAGCGAGTTGTACTCGACCAGTGGCGAATATGACCTGATCGCCAAGGTCTATATCCCCGACGACGCCGATGTGGGCCATTACCTGCAGGAACGGCTGTTCGACATTCCCGATATCGTGCGGACCCTGACGACGATGACCTTCAAGGCCTTCTGATCAGTTGCAACTGCCCATGGCCTTGGCAAAGGTCTTGGCGGTCTTGGTGAAGTGGCCGGAGTCAATCATGATCGGCCGGAAGGGCGGGGTTTCCTGAACCGCGGGCTGGACTTGCGTCAGTTGATAGCAGCCTTCGTAGACCGTGATGACCCCCTCCATCGACAGGGCGCGCAGGGCCACGGGTACCTGACTGTGAATGGACCCGGCGGCACCATCCTCGCTGACCTGACCAAGGCGGAGGTCGACATGGTCAGTGTCTTCATAGCCTGCCGCGAAACTATGATAGTCCGGGGCGGCGTCGGGGCGATAATAGCTCCAGCCGCGCAGGTATTCGTGGCGGTTGATGGCGTTGTAGAGAGAGCGGACGACGTCAGCGGCGGTGGAGCGGTTGTCGGAATAATCCGGCAGACTGGTCTGGGCCGTGGCGGGCACGGCCAGCAGGGTCAGAAGACAGATCACGGCAAGGCGGCGCATGGCGGTCTCCTTCAGGACGGGTTTGGTCCAACGGGGCAGCGGCGTTTTTGTTCCGCGATTATAGCCAGGCTTCGCGCCCGCTGGCTACAGCAGCCATGACCGAGGTGTAACCGTCGCGCGCCAGTAGGGCGTCAAGGCCCTTGGCAAGGTCGGCGGCAAGCGACAGGCCCTGATAGACCATGGCCGTATAGATTTGCACGGCCGAGGCCCCGGCCTTGATCTTGGCATAGGCCTGATCGGGGGTCGAAATGCCGCCAACGCCGATGAGCGGCAGTTTACCCTCTGTCAGCTTGGACAACTGCGCCAGCACGCGGGTGGATCTTTCAAACAGCGGCGCGCCCGAGAGGCCACCGGTTTCCCCTTTGTGGGCCGATTGCAGCCCATCGCGCGACAGGGTGGTGTTGGTGGCGATGATGCCCGACAGGCCGGAGGCGAGGGCCACTTCGGCAATCGCGGCGAGGTCGTCGGGGGTCAGGTCCGGGGCGATCTTCAGGAAAATCGGGATCGGGCGTGCCAAGTTCGCGCGCACCTCCATCACACCCGCCAGCAGGGCGGCCAGGGCGGCAGGACCCTGCAGGTCCCGCAGCTTCTCGGTGTTGGGGGAACTGACGTTGACCGTGGCGAAATCGACATGCGGGCCGCACAGCGCCAGCACCTGCGCGAAATCGGCGGCGCGGTCCGTGGAGGTCTTGTTGGCACCAAGGTTGAGGCCGACCGGGACTTGGGTGGGCGAACGCGCCGCGAGGCGGGCGGCGATGGCGGCAGCCCCTTCATTGTTGAAGCCGAAGCGATTGATGGCGGCTTTATCTTCCGTCAGGCGAAACAGTCGGGGTTTGGGGTTGCCCGGCTGCGGCAGGGGGGTCGCGGCACCGACCTCGATAAAGCCAAATCCGGCGCGCGACAGGGCAGGGATGGCGGTGGCGTTCTTGTCATATCCCGCAGCGAGGCCGACTGGGTTGGGCAGCGACATCCCGGCAAGTGTCGTCTTCAGGCGCGGTGTGGTGACGGGGCCGGGCAGCGGCGCAAGACCCGCGCGCAGGGCGGACAGTGAGAGGCCATGCGCGGTTTCGGGGTCAAACCTGTGCAGCAGGGCCAGGCCCAGACGTTCAATCGGGGTCAAAACACGCCCTCGGGGAAGATGTGGCCAGTGGCGCCCAAGGGCAGGCTTTTGTCCCACAGCACATCGGCGGCCAAAAGGGTGCGGTAAAGGTGGGGGAACAGGGCACCCCCGCGCGAGGGTTCCCATCTCAGGGCCGGGCCAAGCTTGTCGGCGTCCAGCGCCAGCAGCACAAGATCGCTTTCCCCCGCGAAATACTTGGCGGCAGTCTCGGCGACCTGCGCGGCGGTGGAAAAATGGACGTAGCCATCCGCCACGTCGATCGGCGCGCCCGCGGTCTGGCCAGCGTCGCGGAACGTGGTCCACTCGGGGCGGCGGAAGATTTTGTAGATCAGCATGGGCCAGGCCTCCTGCGGGGTTTGCTGGGTGATGCCTCAACCACTCGCGCCGGTCAACCGAAGGTCATCGCTTTGTTGCACGGGGCTGGCAGGGTCTTTGACAGACTCAGGCACTGTAACGCAGAGTGGGTCTGCAACCATGACGGGAGAAGCCTCATGTCGAACCGGAATATCCTTGCAGGCGCACTGTGCGCGCTGATCGCGGCGCCAGCGGTGGCGGACACGGTCAAGATCACGCTTCTGGGCGTGGGCGACGTCTACAACTTTGCCGGCGATGGCAAGCAGGGCGGCTTTGCCCGGCTGAACGCGGTGGCCAAGGCCGAGCGGGCGGCCAACCCCAACACGCTGTATCTGTTTGACGGCGACATGCTGTCGCCCTCGTTGCTGTCAGGGTTCGACAAGGGACAGAACACGATTGATCTGACAAATCTGGTGCCCTTCGATCTGGCTGTGCCCGGCAACCACGAATTCGACTTTGGACCCGCCAATTTCATCGAAAAGCTGAAGGCGTCGAAGTATCCTTGGGCGGCGGTGAACATCGCCAACAAGGACGGCTCGGCGGTCGAAGGTCTGGGCGGTGTGATGGTGAAAGAGGTGGCGGGGGTCAAGATTGCCTTGATCCCGGTGGGGCAGGACACCTCGCCCGAAGTGGCCAATACGGGTGATCTGGTGTTCACCTCTTCGGTCGAAAGCGGGATCGCGGCGGCCAAGAAGGCGCGGGCAGATGGCGCGGATCTGGTGGTGGGTGTGGTGCAGACCGATGTCTACAACGACCTGAAACTGATCCATTCCAAGGCCTTCGACGTGGTTCTGTCGGGTGATGACCACAATTATGCGACCTATTACGACGGGATCACGGCCTATGTCGAAACCTCGATTGACGCGCGGCAGCTGTCGCCGCTGGACCTGATGGTGACGGTGGCCGATAAGGACGGCAAGCGCACGGTCAAATGGGTCCCCAGCTTCCGGTTCATCGACACGACCACCGTGACGCCTGACCCCGAGACGCAGGCCAAGGTCGATGAATTCCAGAAGGGTCTGGATTCGACGCTGAACGTGGTGATCGGCAAGACGGAAACCGCGCTCGACAGCCGGCGCAACGTGGTGCGGGGCGAGGAGTCCACGATGGGGGATGTGATCGCCGATGCGATGCGGATGGCGACCGGCGCGGACGTGGCGATCATGAACGGTGGCGGCATCCGCGCCGACCGGACCTATGACGCGGGCGCCACGCTGACCCGGCGCGACATCCTGACGGAACTGCCCTTCGGCAACACGATCGCGGTCACTGAAATCCCGGGCAGTCAGTTGCTGGCGGCCTTGGAAAACGGGGTGTCACAGGTTGAAAAAGGCGCGGGGCGCTTCCCGCAAGTCTCTGGTCTGACGCTGGTTTATGACCCCAAGGCCGATCCGGGCAAGCGCGTCACCGAGGTCAAGATTGGCGGTGCGGCACTGGATCCGGCCAAATTGTACAAGGTCACCATCAACGACTACATGCTGGGCGGCGGTGACGGCTATACCGACCTTGGCGGTGGCAAGTTGATCAACGACACCGGTGCCGGCGCCTTGGTGGCCAATGTGGTGATGGACTACGTCCAGAAAGCCGGGTCGATCAAGCCGACGGTGGAAGGTCGCATCAAGACGCTGGGGCAATAAGCGTTCTGCCTGACCGGGATCCGTTCAGGCGTGAATCAGCCCGATGTCGGCGGCCTTCAGGTGCGTGGCACCCAGCACATGGGCAATCGCCTGCCCGTTGATCAGGATCGAGGTGCCCACCCCATGGGCCATCGGTTCGGTGGTGATGGTTTGCTCTTCCGGCCTGATGTCAGTCATGCCGGCATCGGCGTGGTTTGAGGTGAATTCCACATAGATCTTGTCCTGCTTGGGGTTGTAGTCGGTGATCTGGGCCGGGTGACCATGTTCGACGTCCCAGCTGACGTGAAAGCTGTCGGCACCGTGACCGCCAGAGCCTACGTCATCGCTGCCAAGGTACAGGGCGTCATTGCCCGCGCCGCCGTGCAAATGATCGGCCTGATGATCCTCGACCACATAAGACAGGTCGCCGGGCTGCTTTTGCACCAGGTAGCCGTGCAGGCTGTCATTGCCTGCCCCGCCAAACAGCGTGTCGTGACCTGCATCGAAGCCGACCAGATGGTCATCGCCCGCGTGGCCGTGCAGAAGATCATCGCCGCCATTCCCCTCCATCAGGTCAGCGTGGCCTGACCCTTGCAGGGTGTCGTTGGACGCGCCGCCAAAGACCTTGTTGGGGGACTGGCCCGCGGCACCGCTTTCGGGCGTGGAATGCCGGTGGCTGGCAGAGCTGTGCTGCGCCGGATGGTGTGCTGCGGCGTGATGGTGCACCTGCCCGACATGGGAAGGTTCCGGATGGTGGTTGGCGTGGTGCCCCGGCGCGTGATGGCCGGAATGGTGGCCTGCGGCAGAGTGGCTGTTCAGGTGATCGAAGAAGGAATGCGTGCCAAAGTCCGCTTGCCCCCCATCGGCATGATCGACGGACAGGACATGGTCGTCCACGGCATGGGCTTCAGGCTCGTCCAGCAACGAGCCATGCGGCGCTGCGTTTGCCCCCTCTTCGTCTTGCGCATGCGTGTCATCGACCGGCTGTTCATCCAGATGGTCCATAATGGCGGTCGCGGCAAATCCCATGCCGGCCATCAACAACAATCCCAACACCATCACTCTCCCGCATTCACCCGGGGTTGAGACTACGGGAGCGACCTTTACAGAACCCTAATTTCAAGGCGGGCGCGGCGCGGATTGATCCGGCGATGACGATGCATATTTTAGTCAAACAGATCAGAGGCGCGCGGAATGTCTTTTGACGTTTTTGGGTCAATATCACGCCAAACTATGCGTAATTTCTGATAAATCTCGGCGTCGCGCTGATAAACCTCGGTGATGCGGGATTTCAAGGCAGGTTCAAGCACCCGATCTTTCATTTCCTTGGAATTGGTCGCATAGCGTTCCAGTTTTTCAAGAATTTGTGCTATGTTTGGCACAACATCCGACAACAACAATGTCAGGTGCGCATCCAGCCCATGGATGGGAAGAACCTTCATGTCAAAGGCACGGATGGTTTCCATCCGGAAATGCTGCGGCGTCCAATGCGGGTCACGACCGATTTCATTGCCCTTGGTCATATTCTCTTCGATCCAGTCGATGAGGATGTGGCAATTGCGGACGTGGTCGGCGGGGGTGGCGGGCGCGACTTCCAGTGCATGATTTTCCCGCAAAATCGCACGCAGCGGTACGAACTTGCGGTAGCCGTCGCCGATGACCTTGTCGAAATACAAGGACAGGAAGCGGTCAACCGGGTCCCGCAGGACGGCAAAGCAGTATTCCTCGGCCCGCACCTCGTCCACCGACAGGTTGAACTGTGACAGACGGGCGAAATCGCGGGTGCGTTCATGCACGCGGGGCGGATTGACGTAGCTGGTCCCGTGATCCAACTGCCAGATCAGGTTCTTGACGAAGGTGCATCCGCACTTGGGGATGACAAGATAGCGAATGGGAAGGGCCTTGCACGACAGCAGGCTTTCCGTGCGCGGCTGTTGGCGTGCCATGCGATAAATCCCCTTTTCCCCGTGCCTTACATCTGCGGTGTCGGTCCGGCAAGCGGTGTCAGCTGCCGCCGCGGTCTTGCCAGTATCTGGCAATTTCGGCGTCATAAAGGCGAAGCCCCTCGGCCTGCGCCCGGGCCAACCGGGGATCGCTGCAATATTGAGCGATCAGCGCGGACACGGCATCGGCATATCGGAAGATGCTGTCGTCCAGAAACGTGCCCGATGACATGCGGCGAAAGTAGTCGTCGTTGTGCCGGTCATTGACCTTGCCCGTCAGCCCGGCGCCCCGACCACGCGCCCGGCGCAGGTCAAAGGAGTCTTCGGTGCGGGTGGCGTAGTGGTTGATTTGCGCCACGCGGAAACTGCCGACCTGCGGTTTGACATTGCGATAGGCGCCGAAGGTCATGGCGTCGGCGGCAATATCCTCGGACCAGAGGCCGGCCGCGAAGGCCACTTTCACCCGGGCCTCGCCTGTGTGCGCGTAGGGGTGGTGGTTGCTGAACTGCCGCCACGCCTTCGGCTGACGGATCAGGCTTTTCACCAGTCCCGCCCCGCTGAGGGTCCGCAGCCGATGCGTGAAGCGCAGACAGGACGGCGCGTCGATCCAGCGCCGATGGCCGGAGGCACCGAAGCAAGCCCAGTTGATCAGCACCAGATCGGTGCCGGGCAGCTGCGCGGCAATCAGGTCCTGCAGCCGACCGGACCCCGCGTGGATGTTCAGAAACTCGTCCGCGTCAAGGATCATCATCCACGCGGCGGCATCGATCGGCAGTTGCCGCCTGATCTCGGCATAGGCGTGGTGCTGCGGCGTGATCTTGGCCGGGGGGATGCAGGGCACATGGTGGATCACGCCCATGGCGTCCAGCGCCTCCAGAATCTCGGCCGTGCCATCTGTGCAGTCGTTGGAGGCGATCACGATGTGGTCAAAGCCCAGCACCTTGTGATGGGCAACGAACTCCAGCACGAAGGGCGCTTCGTTGCGGAAGCTGGAGACGAGAACCGTCTGTCCGTCCATCGCAGCCTCTGCCCTCACGCCGCCCTCTCGCTGCTGGTCTTAGGCAGATTAGCAGGACCGGCCCCCGGCGCAAGGATCGACCTTTGCAGGCCTGCGCCCTGTCGATCAGCGGAATTGGTATTTTAATCGGTTGGTCGTGACCTGCTCGCAGTGTTCAAATCCGCTGGACCATTTTCAGCGAAGTCTAAAGACAGGCCCGCTCCGCGCCACAATTGAGACACGCCGAGCGCCGGGTGTGGGTCGAGATTGCCTCTCGTAACGATGGACTCTCGTGGGGCAATGCGATGATCACTGAAACGGCAATGGTTGCTCCGCTTTCTGGCAAGGGTACCGAAATCAGTGCCGCCAACTTCGGCATCAATCTGGTACTGGGCTATGAACGCTTTGGAAGCCAGCCATGGGAGAAGTTTGACGAGATCCAATCCGCGGTCGGCTCACAGGTTGTGCGCTTTCCGGGTGGGGCCGAAACGGAACGGCTGTTTGACTATGCCAATCCCAATGCCACCTCGGCAGTTGCCGATGACGGCAGTATCCGGCAATTGATCACCACGGACAGCTTTCTGGATTACTGTCAGGCCACCAACACCAAAGCCACCATTGATTTGCCGGTCGAGCAGTTGTTGACCAGTGGTGCCTATGGCTCCCGCGATTTCGACGCATCCAAGATCGCCGAGGTGCGGGATTTCATCGACCATGTCCTCGACAAGGCCGGGCCGCAGGGCGTTTCCACCTTCGAACTGGGCAACGAATACGAATCCTACATGACCAGCAAGGAATATGGCCGGGTTGCCAGTTCCCTCGCCCTGATTGCCCATCAGGAGATCGACAAATACTACGCCCAGCATCCGCAGGACGCGGCCTTCAAGCCTGACGTCGCTGTTCAGGTCTGGGGGCAAAGCGTTGGTGGCAGCCTGTCGCTGTCCGATCTTGCCAGCCGCAACAAGGCGGTGATGGCAGAGTTCAACGCGGAGGAACTGGCCTCGGTCACGGCGGTGGACAGCCATTTCTACTACAACGAGGGTGCCAATCCCGGGAAACCCAACTATCACACCTATTCCAACATCTCCAACGCCATCGGCTACAGTGTCGACATGATGGACGCGTGGAGCAAGTTGGCCGGACGCCCGATGGACTCGATGTTCTCCGAGTGGAACGTGAACTTGAACGACGCCGACAGTTACGGTCTGCAACAGATCCCGATCCTGCTGGAGATGTTCACGACGATGGTGTCGCGCGGCGTGGATCAGATGGATTTCTGGTCGACCATGTATCACGCCACAAGCCTTGGCGATTTCCATGGCGAGTTGCAGGCGGCGGGGACGCTGTTTCAAGTCATGACGCATGACCTGATCGGCATGAAGGCCACCCAGGTACCGGTAACTTCGGACAACTACGACATTCATGCCTTCTCGGGGGGGGGCAAGGCGGTGGTCTTCGTCTCGTCGTTGATGGACGAGACGATGGCCCTGAAGCTGGACCTCAGCAAGTATCTGGATCACTACAACTTCAGCTCTGCCCGGCTGATGCAGGTCGACCTGACCAAGGCAGACGGGGTGTACAAAAGCCTGACCGGACTTGCCCCTTGGGAAGAACCCGATGCGCCGGTCAAGCTGACCGGAGAGACCATCGCAACCTATCTGTCCAACGGACTGTACACGACCGGGCTTGGCGCGCACGAAACCCTGGTGCTGGAGTTTGACACCTCGGTCACGCTGCGCGGCAGTTTTCACGCGGATACGCTGAGCGGCGATGACGGCAACAACCGGATCGATGGCATGGCCTCGGCGGATCTGGTCATGGGATTGGCGGGCAATGACACGCTTTATGGTGGCACCGGCAATGACACGCTGTTGGGCGGCGACGGTGCGGACCGCATCTGGGGTGGTGCGGGCAAGGACTCGGTGGATGGCGGTGCCGGCAGCGATACGCTGGAAGGAAAGGCCGGCGCAGACCGCATTCATGGCGGTGCCGGCGATGATTTCATCGCGGGCGGTGACGGCATCGACCTGCTGTGGGGCGATGCCGGAGCGGATGGGTTCATCTTCCGGGTTGCCGACCATGGCGGAGATATTGTGCAGGATTTCTCGGCAACCGAGGGGGATTTCCTCGTCTATGACGGTGCAGCGGTCACGCGCGACAGTTTTCAGGTGGAAATTCGCGCCGTCCACGGCCTTGGCAATGAGGCTGTCAGCGACGTGCTGATCCACTTCGGCGCCGGTGGCCCGGTGCTGTGGACCTTGCAGGACGCGGGCGCGCTGACCGACCTGAAGCTGCTGGATGCCAGCACAGGAACGCTGATCAGTCTGATCTGAGCGGCGGGCGAAGGTGGCGGGCACTGCTTGGCGCGTCCCGGCGTGTCCGCCCGGACTGCCTGCTGGTGGCAGGTTTCCCTTTACAGGCGGCCGCGCCTCCCCTATGCCATCGCGCATGATCACGCGCTGCATCCCTTTCCAGCTGCCCCGACGCCGACGCCTGACCGCGTAAGCGCCCGATCTGCCGTGGCCCGGTGTCTGGACATTGTCGCCACATCCCCCCGATCCTCGTTGACCTTTGCGCCTGTCTTTGGCACCCCTTGGCCTTATCTCATAGGACCTGACCCATGATCACCCCCGTCCTGCCGACCTATAACCGCGCGCCCATGGCTTTTGTGAAGGGCGAAGGCTCTTGGCTGATTGCCGAGGATGGCAAACGATATCTGGATCTGGGGGCCGGGATCGCCGTCAACGCGCTTGGCCATGCCAACCCCCAACTCGTGGCGGCGCTGACGGAACAGGCGGGCAAGCTGTGGCATGTCTCCAATCTTTACCGCATCCCCGAACAGGAAAAGCTGGCTGAGGCGCTGGTGGCCAAGACCTTCGCCGATACGGTGTTCTTCACCAATTCGGGGACTGAAGCGGCGGAACTCGCCATCAAGATGGCCCGCAAGTACCACTACGACAAAGGTCAACCCGCGCGGGTGGAGATCATCACCTTTGAAGGGGCATTCCACGGCCGCTCCACCGGTGCCATTGCGGCGGCGGCTTCGGAAAAGATGGTCAAGGGTTTTGGCCCGCTGATGCCGGGTTTCCGCCAGCTGAAATGGGGCGATCATGACGCTCTGCGCGCTGCCATCACCGATCAGACCTGCGCCGTCCTGATTGAGCCGGTTCAGGGCGAGGGCGGCATCCGCATCGTGCCGGATCAATGCCTGAAAGGTCTGCGCGACCTCTGTGACAGCACCGGCACCCTGCTGATCTTCGATGAGGTGCAATGTGGCATGGGCCGCTCCGGCAAGCTGTTCGCCCATGAGTGGTCGGGTATCACGCCAGACATCATGATGGTTGCCAAGGGCATCGGTGGCGGTTTCCCCTTGGGCGCCGTTTTGGCCACCCAAAACGCAGCGTCCGGAATGATCGCGGGCACCCATGGTTCCACCTACGGCGGTAACCCGCTCGCCTGTGCCGTGGGCGCCAAGGTGATGGAGATCATCTCGGATGATGCCTTCCTGGCCGAGGTCAACCGCAAGGCCGCGCTGTTCCGGCAGGGCCTTGAAAGCCTTGTCGCCGCCCATCCATCCACCTTCGAGGCGGTGCGCGGCGAGGGTCTGATCCTCGGCCTGAAATGCACGGCCACCAACACAGATATCGTCAAGGCAGGCTACGTGGAGGGTCTGCTGACCGTCCCTGCCGCCGACAACGTCATCCGCCTACTGCCGGCGCTGAATATCCCGGACGCTGATATCGACACGGCCCTGAAACTTCTGAATCAAGCCGCCCTCAAAGTCGAGGCCGCCTGATGCAGGCCATGCAGGAACACCAGTACCGCAGCCGCCGACGAGTCTCGCTTTCTGATTTCATTTGTTCCCAAATATCCCACGGGGGTCCGGGGGTGTGACACCCCCGGCGGCCTGCAAAAAAGCCGGACCTCTGCCAGAAAGAAGACCATGAAACATTTCCTTGACCTGCACAAAACCGATGCCGACGACCTGCGGCACATGATCGACAAGGCCCGCGCCATGAAGATCGCGCGCCATAACCGCCCCAAGGGCGCTGCCGACGATGAACAACCGCTGGCGGGCCGCATGGTGGCGCTGATCTTCGAGAAACCCTCGACCCGCACCCGCGTGTCCTTTGACGTGGGCGTGCGCCAGATGGGCGGCCAAACCATGGTCCTGTCCGGCAAAGAGATGCAGTTGGGCCACGGCGAGACCATTGCCGACACCGCCCGTGTCCTGTCGCGCTATGTCGACTTGATCATGATCCGCACGTTTGAAGAGGCGACGCTGCTGGAGATGGCCGAACACGCCACGGTTCCGGTGATCAACGGCCTGACCAACCGCACCCATCCCTGCCAGATCATGGCCGATGTGATGACCTACGAAGAACATCGCGGCGCCATCGCCGGACGCAAGGTCGTCTGGGCCGGTGACGGCAACAACGTCTGCGCCAGCTTCCTTCACGCGGCAGGCCAGTTTGGCTTCGACATGACCTTTACCGGCCCCGAAACGCTTGATCCCGAACAGAAGTTCGTCGACTTCGCCCGTGCCCGCGGCTCTGACATCAAGATCGAGCGGGATCCGTCCCGCGCCATGGTGGGCGCCGATCTGGTGGTGACGGACACCTGGGTCTCGATGCACGATCCCGAATCGGCCAAGGAGCGTCGGCACAACCAATTGCGCGGCTATCAGGTGAACGAGGCCTTGATGGCCAAGGCCAAGCCTGATGCCCTGTTCATGCATTGCCTGCCCGCCCATCGCAATGACGAGGCGACCAGTGCCGTCATGGATGGTCCGCATTCGGTGATCTTCGACGAGGCCGAAAACCGTCTGCACGCGCAGAAGGCCATCATGCGCTGGTGTCTGGGGGTTTGACGGCTGTCGCCCTGTCGCGTCGGGCGGCGGGGCAACGCCAAAGGAAAGGAACCGGCACGATCCCGGTGCGATACGGCACAGGATTTCGCGGCAGGGGGCGCGGGCCTTCACAAAATAGTTGTCCGGCGCGGCCAACCGCACCCCTTGCTTTTCGTCCGGTTTGGCGGCTTGGTGGCCGCGCAAACCCGCACATAGGCTGATCCATGCAAAACCCCGTTCCGATGTTTGTCCATTCCCTGACCGCGCTGTCGAAAATCCTCGACAAGGCCGAGGCCTTTGCCGAAGCCAAGAAGATCAAGCCGGATGTCATCCCGCAACTGCGGCTGATCGCCGACATGCTGCCGTTCTGGCGCCAGGTCACCATCGCTTGTGATCACGCCAAGGGTGCACCCGCCCGTCTGGCCGGGGTTGACGTGCCGTCATTTGCGGACACCGAAACCACGGTAGCCGAGTTGAAGGAGCGGATCGCCAAGACCATCGCCTTCATCTCGACCATCCCGGAAGGTGCCTTTGAAGGGGCTGAAGCCCGCACCATCGTGGTCAAGGCCGGCCCGCGCGAACTGACCTTCCCGGCTCCGCAATATCTGGCAGGCTACGCGATCCCGAATTTCTACTTCCATATGGCCACCGCCTATAACATCCTGCGCTCCAACGGCGTCGAGATTGGCAAGACCGACTTCCTCGGCGGCTGACATCGAAGGGGTGGCCCATGGACAAGACAACCGCCTTGATCGTGATCGACCTGCAGGAAGCCATGCGGGCCGACCGGGATTCAGGGTATCCTTGGGCCAACCCGAACGCGCCTGAAACGGCCGGCCGCCTGATGGCGGCCTTTCGTGCGGCGGGTCTGCGGGTCGTGCATGTTCACCATAACACCGACGATCCGGCCGATGGCTTCCACCCCGCCAACCCCCTTTCCGCCGCCATGCCCGAAGTTGCCCCATCGGCCGGAGAGACGGTGGTCGTCAAGGTCGGCTCTTCGGGCTTCATCGGCACCGGACTGGAGGCATTGCTGCGCGACAGCGGCGTGCAGTCCCTGGTGATCGTCGGGGGTGAGGCCAACATGTGCGTTGAAAGCACCGCGCGGATGGCCGGCAATCTTGGCTTCAGGACCACCGTCGTGGCCGATGCGTTGGTGAACTTCCAGCGCACCCTGCGCGACGGGCGCGTGATGCCGCCCGAAACCGTGCTGGCGATGTCGCTGGCAAACCTGACCTCTTTCGCCAGAATTGCGGACAGCGCAGAGGTCCTTGCCGAGTTGATCCAGCACCCATGACCCCACAAGCCGTCGAAGCCCTGTTCACCCGCGCCGACGGGTCCTATGTCTTCGCACGCTGGGGGCGTCCCATTGTGCCGGTGGTCTTTGGCGGTGATGACCAGACCCTGTCGATCGTCAAAGGCGCCATCGAGGCGATCGTCACTTTGGCAGGCCACAAGATGGCCGAAACCGACATGGAACTTGGGGCCAATCTCATGGTCTTCTTCTTCCGTGACTGGGACGAACTGCTGGCAGTCCCCGGCCTGAATGGCCTTGTGCCGGAACTGGATCGACTTTGCCCCCGTCTGCAGGCGCAGAGTGCCAACCAGTACCGCCTGTTCCGCTTTGATCCTCAGGGCGCGATTCGCGCGGCGTTTGTCTTCCTGCGCATTGATGAGGCGCTGTCTGCCATGCCGGCTGAGGATCTGGCCCTTGCACAGGCCGCGCAAGTGATTTGCCTTTGGTCGGATCAGGCGTTCCGCGACCTGTCTCCCTTGGGCAAAGCGGGAAACACGGTAATCCTGCGGCCCGAAGTCACTGCAGTGATCCGCGCTTGCTATGATCCGGTCCTGCCCGCGCATTCGGCGGACCGGTCCCATGCCCTAAGACTTTTTGCGCGCCTGAATTCCGCCTCGGGTTAGAACCTGCTTAACCACTTGCCGCTAAGTCTGGGGCATCAAGAACTGGCGCAGGGCATGCAACATGCTTGACGAACACCTCAGCGAAACGGCGATCATCTTCAGCATCATCAATCGGATGGATGGTTTTCTGTACCGCTGCCGGAACGACAAGGCCTATTCGATGATGTTCATGGCAGGGGATGTCCGGTTGCTGACCGGGCTTGACGCCTCGGCTTTCACCGGACCGCAGGCGCAGTCTTATGCGGGAATGACCCATCCGGATGATCTAGAACCGGTCTATGCCGCCGTCGATGCTGCTTTGGCGGACCGCACCAACTGGACAGTGAACTACCGCATCGTCCGCGCCGATGGCTCTGACCGCTGGGTCCATGAAATTGGCGGCGGCGTCTACAACGGGGATGAGCTTTTGTATCTGGAGGGGGTGGTGATCGACAGCGATCAGGCGCGGCGCGGCGAGTTGCACAATATCGAGATGTTGGGGGCGATCTCGGAAAAGGCGCGCCTGCTCTTGGGCAATACCGTCCCGATTGTCGAGGTGTTGCGGACCTTGCGTATCCTTGCCATCAACGCCCGGCTGGAAGCAGGCCGTGCCGGTCCCCTCGGTGCCAGTTTCGGCTTTGTCGCCCATGAGGTGTCGCGCCTGGCCGAAGAAACCTCGGTTCTGGCCGAACGCATCGCCACCGTGACTGGCCAGTTGCAGGACTTGCTCAAGGCCGGCTGACCGCCTAGCCTTGCGCGATGGACCCCCACAGCTTCGCCCTTCGCGTCTATTACGAGGATACCGACCTTGCCGGCATCGTCTATTATGCGAACTATCTGAAATTCATAGAACGCGCCCGCAGCGAGTGGGTCCGCAGCCTTGGCGTTGACCAAGTCCGGATGCGCGCCGAGCAAGGCCTTGTCTTCGCGGTTCGCCGGATCGAGGCAGACTACCTTTCGCCCGCCCATTTCGATGATGAATTGACGGTAGAAACTGCGCTGCATCAGGCCTCCGGTGCCAGGCTCATCCTGAACCAGTCGGTTTTGCGCGGCATGCAGTGCCTCTTCGCCGCCCGCGTCACGCTGGTCTGCCTGACCGCCTCTGGCAAGGCCACGCGACTGCCGCCCTATCTGACCAGTCCAGCCTGACCCCAGCCGGCGCCGCAGCCCGCTTCCGCTGCAATATGGCCCGTCGCGCGGTCAGGAATTGTTACGATGGCGGCAACAATGCGCCACCTGACGCTGTTGTGTTGGCATTCCCCCTTATTTCCATATAGATTAGCCGTTAACAGGGGCAAAAGACCCCAAGAAAACGAGCAGGCGTAATGGACCAGACAACACTTGCGGCAGCGCCGGGGATTGATTTCTCCTTGCTTGCCCTCTTCGTGCGCGCAACGCTGACGGTGAAATTCGTCATGATGGGGCTGATGCTCATGTCCTTCTGGTCATGGGCGGTGATCATTCAAAAGCACATCCTGTTCCGCGCGGCGCGGAAAGAAGCCTCGATCTTTGACCGGGCTTTCTGGTCGGGCGAGCCTTTGGATGAACTTTTCGAGAAGATCGGCAGTCAGCCCGAAGGCGCGTCAGAGAAGATATTTTCATCGGGCATGCTGGAATGGCGGCGCAGCCACCGGCAGGACGGCGGCCTGATCGCCGGGGCGCAAGCGCGGATCGACCGGGCGATGGATGTCGCCATCAGCCGCGAATCAGAGCGGTTGAACAAGGGCCTCAGCTTTCTGGCCACCACTGGGTCTACCGCGCCCTTCATTGGGCTGTTCGGCACGATCTGGGGCATCAAGCACGCCTTTGAGGAAATCGCCATCAGCCAGAACACCAACCTCGCCGTCGTGGCGCCCGGCATCGCCGAGGCGCTGCTGGCCACCGGCATCGGTCTGGTTGCGGCCATCCCGGCGGTGGTCTTCTACAACAAGCTGAACACCGACTCCGAGCATATCCTTGGCGGGTACGAGGCCTTTGCCGACGAATTCGCCACCATCCTGTCGCGCCAGCTGGACGCCTGAGCCATGGGAGCAGGGGTCATGAAATCGGGCGGGTCGGGCGGGGGCAGACGCCGCCGCCACCGCGGACGCGCCGCCGCGATGAGCGAGATCAACGTCACGCCCTTTGTTGACGTGATGCTGGTTCTGATGATCATCTTCATGGTGGCAGCCCCGCTGCTGACCGTGGGCGTTCCGGTCAAGCTGCCGGAAACCGCCGCGACGGCCATGCCGACCGAGCAGGAAGAGCCTTTGACCATCACGCTGACGGCGGATGGTCTGGTCATGCTGCAAAAGACCGAGATCGGCGACAACGAATTGATCCCCAAGCTGAAAGCCATCGCCGCGCAGCGCAAGTCCGACAAGGTCTTCGTGCGGGCCGACGGGGCGGTGACCTATGAACGCGTGGCGCAGTTGATGGGGGCGCTGAATGCAGGCGGGTTCAACAACATCGGGCTTGTGACCGATCCGGGCGGGCCCAAGTTCGGCGGCAGCAACTAGGATCCGGGGATGAACAGGGGTCTCCTCATATCGGGCATCGGGCATCTTAGCCTGATCCTCTGGGCGCTGCTCGGGGGGCTGTTCGTATGGAACACTGAAACGCCGCAGATGCAGTCGGCGCAGGTGTCGATCGTGACGACGTCCGAGTTTGATGCGATGCAGTCGGCGGCCCCCAAGGTCGCCGATACCGCGCCAGCGCCCGCTGCGCAGCCGGCGGCTACGCCTGCAGCCACACCCACACCCACGCCAAAGCCGCAGCCCCCCAAACCCGAAGCGCAAAAGCCTGCCGCCGCCAAGTCCACGCCGAAACCGGCGCCGCCAAAGCCTGACGTGCCGCAACCGCAGGCCACCTTGCCCGATCCGGCGCCCACGCCCAAACCGGCCGACAAGCCGCAGCCCAAGCCTGCGCCGACGCCGAAACCGGCGCCTGATCCGCAGCCCACGCCCGATGCGACTGCCGCAGACACGCCGCCCGCCGATCCTTTGCCCGTGACCTCCGATACGCCGCAACCGGTGCCGGTGCCCTTGTCAGACAAGCGTCCTGCGCCCCGCCCGGCAGACCGTATCGCCCAGACGCCGGTGGATACGACGCCGCAGCCCAATGTATCGGACACGCCCACCCCGGCGCAGTCTGACACGCCAAGCCCGGATGCCACGCCCACGCCGGACAAACCCGCCTCGGCCCCGCAGGACACCGTGACGAAGGTGACGCCGGACGCCAAGCCGCCGACGCCGGACACCACGCAACTGGCACCCACCAGCAGCCCGCGCCCTGCCGCACGTCCCAAAGCCGCAGACAAGCCGGCCGACACCACCGCCCCGGCCGATACGCAATCGGCCTCGGCGGATACAAAACCGGCGGATGCGAAGGCGACAGACGCCAAGACCGGGGCAGGGGCCAAGGCCAGCGCATCCAGTTCGAGTGACGCCTCCGCCTCTGATCAGGCCGCAATTGACGCGGCGCTTGCGGCGGCCACCTCGTCTGACGCTGCCACTTCGGACACCGCGACGTCCGACACGGCGGCGGCAGCGGCAAAGCCCTCGAAGGCGGGTTCGGGTGGCACCGGGGATCAGGCGCTTGGCGCGTCGCTCAATTCCGGTGAGGTGGACAACCTGCGCCACGTGATTGGGCCCTTGTGGAACATCGGGTCCCTGTCGACCGAAGCATCGCAGGTCACCGTCACCATGCGCGTCAAGCTGAGCCAGGATCAGAAAATCCTGTCGATCGAGATGGTGGACTTCTCCGGCGGCTCGGACGCAGCGGCCCAACTGGCCTTCGAGGCGGCAAAGCGCGCCGTCTACCGGGGGGCGCAGGTCGGCCTTGGTCTGCCGCCCGAGAAGTACGACACATGGAAGTCCATGCTTTTCACCTTTGACACCAGCCAAGGGAAGCTGCGCTGATGCCCTTCCTTGCCCTTTTCCGCCATGAGGACCGAATGACACATCGCCATTCCCTATCCCGCATCTTGGGGCCGATAGCGCTTTGCCTCGGCCTTCTGACCGCCGCCGCCGCGCAGGCGGAGGAGCCGCATATCAATTTCACCGATCCCGTCGTCGAGCCGATGCCCTATGCCGTGCCCGATTTCATTGCCGAGAACGGTGACGCCGGCCAGGCGGCACATGATCTGGCGCGGGTGGTGGCGGATGATTTGACAGGCACCGGACTGTTCCGCGAGATCCCTTCGTCAGCCTATATCAGCGGCGTTTCCAGCTTTGACGCGCCGGTGGCCTACAATGATTGGCAGGCCGTCAACGCGCAGGTGCTGATCACCGGGGCCGTACAATCCACCGGTGGCAAGCTGGTGGTGAAATTCCGTCTCTACGACATCGCCTCGGGTCAGCCCCTCGGTGCGGGACTGCAATTTGCCGGCTCGGCGAAAAGCTGGCGGCGGATGGCACACAAGGTGGCGGATGCCGCCTACAGCCGCATCACGGGCGAAGGGGCCTATTTCGACAGCCGCGTGGTGTTCGTTTCTGAATCCGGGCCGAAGGATGCACGGCAAAAACGGCTGGCCGTGATGGATTATGACGGCGCGAACGTGCAGTACCTGACCGACAGCAAGTCGATCGTGCTGGCGCCGCGCTTTTCGCCCACGGGCGATCGGATCCTTTACACCTCTTATGCCACCGGGTTTCCGCGCGTCTATCTGATGGACACCTCGAACCTGAAAACCACGATCCTGGACGAACAGCCCGGTTCGATGACCTTCGCGCCGCGCTTTGCTCCCGATGGTCACACGGTGGTCTTCAGCCTTGAAAAAGACGGCAACTCCGACATCTACACGCTGAACGTCGACACCGGCGCGCTCAAGCAACTGACCGATGCCCCGTCGATCGAGACGGCGCCCTCTTTCAGCCCGGATGGCAGCCAGATCGTGTTTGAAAGCGACCGGTCGGGCCAGCAGCAGATCTACATCATGCCGGCCGCCGGCGGAGAGCCGACGCGCCTGTCCTCGGGCAAGGGCAAGTATGGCACCCCGGTCTGGAGCCCGCGCGGCGACTACATCGCCTTCACCAAGATCGGTGACGGGCGCTTTTACATCGGCGTGATCCGGCCGGATGGCACTGACGAACGCCTGCTGACCGCGTCCTTCCTGGATGAGGGCCCGACCTGGGCCCCCAACGGCCGCGTGATCATGTTCACCCGCGAAAGCGAAGGCGCTGCCGGTTCTGCCACGCTGTATTCCGTCGATGTCTCGGGCCGCAACCTGCATCAGGTGCCCACGACCGGCTCTGCCTCTGACCCGGCGTGGTCGCCGCTTCTGCCCTGAATTGCGGCCTCAAGCTGTTAACAGCTTGAGGCAAAGCTGCTATATTCGGGCCATCGAGCCCACAAGAACAAGGAAAGAAACATGTCCATCCGCTTCGCTGTTCCGATCAAGGTCCTGTTGATCGTCTCTGCCCTCGCTTTGTCAGCCTGTCGCAACCCGGACCGCTTCGGTGGCGCAGGGGGTGATCTGGGGGGCAATGGTGCCAACGGCGCAAATGGTGCCAATGGCGCGGGCGGCGTCGGGGCGAATGGCGTTTCGACCTCGGCCTTGGGCGATCCGTCCAACCCGGCTTCGGTGGCCTATTTCAATCAGACCGTGGGCGACCGCGTGCACTTTGTGGTCGACCAGTGGACGCTGACCGACGAAGCGCGCGGCATCTTGAACAGCCAGGCCGCTTGGCTGAAGACCAACCCCGACTACGCCATCATCGTCGAAGGTCATGCCGACGAACAGGGAACCCGCGAATACAACATCGCCCTTGGCGCCAAGCGGGCTGATGCGGTGAAGAACTACCTGATCAGCCAAGGCATTGCGGGCAGCCGGATGCAGACCGTGTCTTATGGCAAGGAACGCCCGATCGCGCTCTGCTCGGATGAAAGCTGCTACTCGCAGAACCGCCGCGCCGTGACGGTGCTGTCGATGGGCTCGGGGACCTGAGGACATGATGCGCTGGCTTCTGGCACTTTCTCTGCTTCTGCCCCTGTCCCTAAGTGAGGGCAGTGCTGCCTTTGCCGGGGACAAGGCGCAGACCCTTGCCGATGTGAAGGCCGAGCTGGCGCAGCTGGCCGCACAATTCCTGACGCTCAAGCAAGAGCTTGTCACCAGCGGGGCCGCCAGCACGGGCAGCGCCGGTGGTGACGCCCTGCAACGCATGGACGCAATGGAGGCAGAGCTGACCAAGCTGACCGCCCGGACCGAAGAGGTGGAGCAGAAGGTCAATTCCGTCGTCGCCGATGGCACCAACCGCATTGGCGACATCGAATTCCGGGTGTGCGAGCTGACCAAGGGCTGCGATCCCTCCAGTCTGCCGGCGACGCCCGATCTGGGCGCCATGGCGAAGGGGGCGGCTCCGATCAAGACGGCCGCTGCCGATCCGACCAAACCGGCCACCAAGCCGGCCGCCAAACCCGGGGTCAAGACCCCCGACACGACGGCGACGGACACGACGGCGACTGGTACCACGACGACTGGCACCACGACGACGGCAGACACGACGACGGCGCCGGCGACCGATCCGACAGGTGGTGTGGAGCTGGCCGTCAACGAAAAGGCAGACTTTGACCGGGCCAAGGGGGTGCTCGATTCCGGTAACTTTCCTGGCGCCGCGGACCTCTTTAAGACCTATGCGCAATCCTATCCGGGCGGCCCACTCGTGCCGCAAGCCGACCTGTACCGCGGCGACGCCCTGAATGAGACGGGTGACACCTCGAATGCCGCGCGGGCCTATCTGGACGCCTTCTCCGCCAATCAATCCGGTCCCTTGGCAGGGCAAGCCCTGACCAAGCTGGGTGCTGCGCTTGGCAAGCTGGGGCAGGGGCCAGAGGCTTGCGTGACGCTGGCCGAGGTGGGCAAACGTTTCCCCGGCACGGTGGATGAAAGCAACGCCAAGGCGGCAATGGCAGCGCAGGGTTGCCATTGACCGATCTGCCCGCCCGGTTTCTGGCGGGGCTCAGGCAGACGGAGGGTCTGGCACTGGCCGTCTCGGGCGGAGGCGACTCGATGGCAATGCTGCATCTGGCCGTAGCCGCAGGGCTGCGGCCTTTTGTCATGACCGTGGACCATGGCCTGCGGCCTGAGGCTGCGGCAGAGGCCGCACTGGTCGCGGACCTTGCCGCGGGTTACGGGCTGACACATCAAACTCTGCGCTGGCAAGGCTGGGACCACAGCGGCAACCTGCAGGACGCCGCCCGCAAGGCGCGCCGCAAGTTGATGGCACAAGCGGCGCTACAGCAGGGGCTTTCCACGATCGCGCTGGCCCATACGCAAGACGATGTCGCCGAAACCTTTGTGATGCGCCTGGCGCGCGGTGCAGGGGTCGATGGACTGGCGGCAATGTCCTCGATCTGGGGGGAAGGTGACGTGACGTGGCAGCGCCCGATGCTGGGCATGACCCGGGCCGAGTTGCGCGGGTGGCTGACGGCCAAAGGCCTGCAGTGGTTCGAGGACCCCTCTAACGACAACGTGCGTTTCGACAGGGTCAAGGTGCGCAAGTCCTTGGGCTTGCTGGCGGCCTTGGGGCTTAACGCGCCCGGGCTTGCCGCTGTGGCGCATCATCTGGCCGAAGCTCGCGAAGCGCTGGAGGTTCTGGCCCAGGACTGGGCCGCCCGCTCTCTGATCGAAGAGGCCGGGACGGTTCTGATTTCTCCGGCCCTTTGGCAAGCCCCTGCCGAAACGCAGCGGCGGGTGATCCAGCGCGTGATCCTGTGGGTCGCCCCCGCCGCCTATGGGCCGCGTGGCGCGCAGGTCAGTCATCTGCTTGCGGCACTGTCCGCTGGCAAGGCGGCCACTCTGGCAGGCTGCCGCTTTCTGCCCGAGGCGAAGGGCCTGCGCGCCCTGCGGGAAGCCAAAGCCGTCGGGCCGCGAGGCACCTCACCGCTTTGGGACGGGCGTTGGCGTATTCTGGGCCATGTGCCGGCAACTGCGCAGATCGGAGCCCTTGGGGCGGACGGGCTGGCGCAGGTTCCGGACTGGCGGCAGACCGGGCTGCCAAGGGCCGCCTTGCTGGTCTCGCCGGCCGTCTGGGCGGAAAATCGACTGATCGCAGCCCCTCTTGCTGGTTTCGGCCCCTCGTCCTATAGCGCAGTTCCGCTAGAACCTTTGCTTGCACACAACTCTGTCGTGTTATCGCATTGAACCGGCCAAACGAATGTCTATCTTGTATGCCAAAGCGGCGCGCCCGAGGAGGGTGCCTCGCATTAGAAGGAGTTCCAGGTGGGAAACGCGCGCAATATTGCATTCTGGGTGGTTCTGTTGGTGCTGGTGCTGGCACTGTTCAACCTTTTCAACAGCTCCAACAGCTTTTCAGCCCAGACGGTTTCCTACTCTGATTTCATCGCAAGGGTGAACACAGGCGACGTCAAGGCCGTCACGCTGGATGGCGAGCAGATCCGGGTCACGGCCAAGGACGGCAGCCACTACGTTGCCATCCGCCCCTCGGGTGAACAGGTCACCGACCGGCTTCTGGAAAAGGGCGTCGAAGTGCGGGCCGATGCGCAAGAGCAATCGGGTCTGATGACGATCCTGACCGCATGGCTGCCCTTCGTGCTGCTGATTGGCGTGTGGATCTACTTCATGAACCGGATGCAGGGCGGCGGCCGCGGCGGTGCGATGGGGTTCGGCAAAAGCCGGGCCAAGTTGCTGACCGAAAAGCAGGGCCGCATCACGTTTGACGACGTGGCCGGCATTGATGAGGCCAAGGAAGAGCTGGAAGAGATCGTCGAATTCCTGCGCAACCCGCAGAAGTTCTCTCGTCTGGGAGGCAAGATCCCGAAGGGTGCGTTGCTGGTGGGCCCCCCGGGGACCGGTAAGACCCTTCTGGCCCGCGCCATTGCGGGTGAGGCTGGCGTGCCGTTCTTCACCATCTCCGGTTCCGACTTCGTGGAAATGTTCGTCGGTGTGGGTGCAAGCCGTGTCCGCGACATGTTCGAACAGGCCAAGAAGAATGCGCCCTGCATCGTTTTCATTGACGAAATCGACGCCGTGGGCCGCGCCCGGGGTGTTGGCATCGGCGGTGGCAATGACGAACGCGAACAGACCTTGAACCAACTGCTGGTCGAGATGGACGGGTTTGAGGCCAACGAGGGCGTCATCATCGTCGCCGCCACCAACCGCAAAGACGTGTTGGACCCGGCCTTGCTGCGTCCGGGTCGCTTTGACCGCCAGATCCACGTGCCGAACCCCGACATCAAGGGCCGCGAAAAGATCCTGACCGTTCACGCCCGCAAGGTTCCCGTGGGTCCGGACGTTGACCTGCGCATCATTGCCCGTGGCTGCCCCGGTTTCTCGGGCGCCGATCTTGCCAACCTTGTCAACGAAGCGGCCCTGATGGCCGCCCGCTTTGGCCGCCGCTTCGTGACGATGGAAGACTTCGAGCAGGCCAAGGACAAGGTCATGATGGGGGCCGAGCGTCGCTCGATGGTCCTGACCGACGAGCAGAAGGAAAAGACCGCCTACCACGAGGCCGGGCATGCCATCGTCGGCATCAACCTGCCGAAGTGCGATCCGGTTTACAAGGCCACGATCATCCCGCGTGGCGGTGCCTTGGGCATGGTGGTTTCCCTGCCGGAAATGGACCGTCTGCAGATGCACAAGGACGAGGGCAAGCAGAAGCTGGCCATGACCATGGCGGGCAAAGCGGCCGAGATCATCAAGTACGGCGAAGAGGGTGTGTCCTCGGGCCCCGTGGGCGATATCCAGCAGGCGTCGTCCTTGGCGCGGGCCATGGTGATGCGCTGGGGCATGTCGGATGTGATCGGCAACATCGACTATTCCGAGGCGCACGAGGGGTACAACGGTTCGACCGGCGGCTTCTCGGTCTCGGCTGAAACCAAGATGAAGATCGAAGACGAGGTGAAGCGCCTGATCGACGAAGGCTACGACACCGCCCGCCGCATCCTGTTGGACCAGAACGACGCTTTTGAAGCGCTGGCCCAAGGCCTGCTGGAATACGAAACCCTGACCGGTGACGACATCCGCAAGGTGATTGCGGGTCAGAAGCTGGGGGGGGACGATGACAAGTCATCAGGCGGCGGCACCACCTCGGTTCTGTCGATACCCAAGACCCGGATGAAGATCGTCAAGCCCGGTGCCGAGCCGGAGCCGACGGCTTGAGCCTGACGACCAAGACCGACTGGAACCCCGAAACCTACGCAAGGTTTCGGGGTTTGCGTTTGCGCCCCGCGTATGACTTGCTGGCGCAGGTCGGGCAAGTGCCGCCCGGGGTCGTCCTTGACTTGGGCTGCGGCGACGGGGCGCTGGCCGGGGCACTGGACCTGCAGTTCAAGGATCATCCCACCTGGGGGCTGGATGCATCCCCCACGATGCTGGCCAAGGCGAAGGGCTATGACCGGTTGATCGAGGCTGATGCCGCGACATGGCAGGCCGAGGAACAGCTGGCGCTGATCTTCTCTAACGCGGCCCTGCATTGGTTGCCTGATCATGCCACCCTGATGCCGCGACTGGCCGAGATGCTGGCGCCGGGTGGGGTCCTTGCGGTGCAGATGCCACGCCAGTATTTCGCCCCCTCGCACCGGTTCCTGCGTGACATCGCGGCGGCCCTTTACCCGGAGCGCTTCGATTTCGCCCGTTACGAGGCGCCGGTGCAGCCGGCGCAGGCCTATTGGCAGATGTTGCATGGTTTGGGAGAGGTGCAGGCTTGGGAGACCGAATACCTGCAGCGCCTTGACCCGGTGCCAGACCTCCATCCGGTTCACGCCTTCACCCAATCCACCGCCATGCGCCCCTTCGTGGAAAAGCTGACCGCGACCGAGGCCGAGGCCTTTGCCGCAGCCTATGATCAGGCATTGACGGCGGCCTATCCCCTGCTGCCGGACGGATCCTGCCTGATGCCCTTCCGTCGCATCTTCTTCACCTTGAAAGTCTGACCCATGCCGATCCTGAAGCCCACCCAATTCACCGGGACAATCACCTTTCTGGGTCGGATGATTGGCGTCTATGACATCCTTCACGCCGAACCCTGCCCCACCTTGACCGCCACCTTCGCCGGCATCGAGGGCGAGGCGCATGCGGGCGACATCGTCCCCTCCTGCAGCCGGATGACGGCACAATACGCCGAGCGCACCCCGGTCGCCAACACCCGGCAGGTGTCTGTCCTGTCCTGCGAAGAGCTGGCACAGATTGCCGAGCGAATGGGCTTGGACAGCTTGTCCCCCACCCTTTTGGGGGCGACGATGGTCATCGAGGGCATCCCCGATTTCAGCCATATCCCGCCCGGCAGCCGTCTTCAGGGCTCGTCCGGGGCGACTTTGGTGGTCAACCTGAACAACCGGCCTTGCACCATCCCGTCTCGCGCGATCGAACGGGCGCATCCGGGCTTTGGCAAGCTGTTCAAACCGGCGGCCGAGGGACGCCGCGGCATCGTTGGCTGGGTCGAGCGGGAAGGCACCTTTGCGCTGGGGGACACGTTGCGCCTGCACATTCCCGACCAGCGCCCCTGGAAGCATCTGGGCGAGGCGCGGCGCGGCTAAAGCAGGAAATCGGTCGCGCTGACGGCGGCGACGCCTGCCAGCCGGATCGCGATATCCGCCGCACCGTCCCCGTTTCTGTCGCCCAGCACAAACAGATCGCTGCCGCTGACCTCAAACCGCAACTCGCCGGCGTGAAGGCCGAAATTGGCCGAGCCGATGAAGTGGAAGGCCTGATTGCCGGCCAAGATGCTGCTGGCATCCAGCAACCTGAGGTCGATCTTGTCCAGATCCGCGGTGCGGAAATCGGAGATCGTATCGCGAACCGTGTCACTGCTTTCCGCGTAATTGGCATAGACGAAATGATCCGCGCCCAGCCCGCCGGTCAGCGTGTCCCTCCCGTTGCCGCCGGTCAGCACATCCCGACCCGCGCCGCCGTTCAGATGGTCATCGCCCGCACCGCCATAAAGGTGATCCGCCCCGGCGTCGCCCCACAGATGGTCGCGGCCCGCCTCTCCTTTCACGGTGTCGTTTCCGGTTCCACCATAGCCGGTGTCGTTGCCGCCGCCCAGCATCAGGGTGTCATTGCCGCCCGCGCCCCAGAAAGCATTGTCGTTCTGGCCGAATGCCACGGTGCCCGCCACGGTGTCGGTGATCTGGTCCGCCTTGGCAGAGCCTGTCACATTGAGGAACCCGGTCAGCTGATCCCCCGCAGCGTCGCCGAAATGCCCGGTGGTCGTCGTGCCGAAGGTGATCTGCACCTGAACCCCGGCGCTGGAATGGGCATAGCTGACCGTATCCCCCGTCGTGGCGCCGCCTGACAGGGCATCTGCGCCGGCGCCGCCCTCGATGGTGTCGGCCCCTGCGCCGCCTGCGATGGTATCAGCCCCCGCATCGCCAAACAGCGCGTCGTTGCCGTCGTCTCCCAGAATGCCATCGCCCCCGTCGCCGCCGTAAATCGTGTCGTTGCCGTCCCCGCCCCACAGCGTGTCCACCTGCCCGCCGCCGCTGGCAAGATTGTCGCCAGAGATCAGGTTGCCGAACTCGTTGCCCTGAATGAAATCCTGACCATTGCTGCCGATGGCGTTTTCGATGATGCCGTTGACGACAAGCCGGTGGCCGCTGGAGTCCGGGTTGAAGTACAATGCGTCCGCCGCCGTCACCACGCCAAGGTTGGTTGCGTATTTCAGGTCAATGCTGGTGGCCACTGCATAGACCCCGATGATCTTCAGCGTATCGCTGCCCGACCCGTCATCTGTCAAAGTCACCGTTGAAGTGCCCGTCACCAATTGGTCCACGATATAAAGATCGTCCGCCAAGCCAACCTCCTTTTGCAATGTAAGCCGAGCGTATTGTTTGCACCGGATCGCGCAAGGCTTTCGTGCCGCGCGGCGTACAGAGCGAATGTTCCATTTCCGGAATGTTTTCCGCAATCATTCCATTCTTTCCGATCGGAAACCTGCTCTGGCGAATTTGACGCGGGCTTGGTCGGAAAAGCGACTCCCAAACGTCGTTTCCTTCGCTACACCCGGGGCCAACAGCCCTTTGCCCACCGGGAGTGAGACATGGCCTTCAAGACCGACATTGAGATTGCACGCGAAGCGAAGAAAAAGCCGATCCTGGAGGTCGGTGCGAAACTTGGCATCCCGTCCGAGCATCTGCTGCCCTATGGCCACGACAAGGCCAAAGTGGGCCAGGAGTTCATCAAGTCGCTGGAAGGCAAGCCGATGGGCAAGCTGATTCTGGTGACGGCGATCAACCCGACCCCGGCCGGCGAAGGCAAGACCACCACGACCGTTGGTCTGGGTGACGGCCTAAACCGGATCGGCAAGAAAGCCATCGTCTGCATCCGCGAAGCGAGCCTTGGCCCGAACTTCGGGATGAAGGGCGGGGCTGCTGGCGGCGGTTACAGCCAAGTCGTGCCGATGGAGGAGATGAACCTCCACTTCACCGGCGACTTCCACGCCATCACCTCCGCCCACAACCTGCTGTCGGCGATGATCGACAACCACATCTACTGGGGCAACAGCCTCGACATCGACGAGCGTCGCGTGATGTGGCGTCGTGTGATGGACATGAACGATCGCGCGCTGCGTGATATCGTGGTGTCCTTGGGAGGCGTCTCGAATGGCTTCCCGCGTCAGACCGGGTTTGACATCACCGTGGCCTCGGAAGTTATGGCGATCCTGTGCCTGTCCAACGACCTTGACGACCTGCAGGCCCGTCTGGGCAACATCGTGGTCGCCTACACGCGTGAGAAGAAGCCGATCTATTGCCGCGATATCAAGGCTGATGGCGCCATGACCGTGCTGCTGAAGGACGCGATGCAGCCGAACTTGGTGCAGACGCTGGAAAACAACCCGGCCTTCGTCCATGGCGGCCCGTTTGCCAACATCGCGCACGGCTGCAACTCGGTCATCGCCACCAAGACCGCGCTGCGGTTGGGTGAGTATGTCGTGACCGAAGCTGGCTTCGGGGCCGATCTGGGTGCCGAGAAGTTCTTTGACATCAAGTGCCGCAAGGCTGGTCTGAAGCCTGCCGCCGCCGTGATCGTGGCGACCGTGCGCGCCATGAAGATGAACGGCGGCGTGGCCAAGGCTGACTTGGGCACCGAAAACGTCGGTGCCGTTCAGGCCGGTTGCCCGAACCTTGGCCGTCACATTGCCAACGTCAAATCCTTCGGCGTGCCGGTGGTCGTGGCGATCAACCACTTCTTCAGCGACACCGATGCGGAAGTGGAAGCCGTGAAGGCCTATGTGGCCGAGCAGGGTGCCACCGCGTTCCTGTGCAAGCACTGGGCGCAAGGCTCGGCTGGCATTGAAGATCTGGCGCATCATGTCGTGAAGCTGGCTGAAAGCGGTGTGGCGAACTTCGCGCCGCTGTATCCGGACGAGATGGGCCTGTTTGCCAAGATCGAGACCATCGCCAAGAAGATCTACCGCGCCGATGGCGTTGATGCCGACAAGTCGATCAAGGACCAGCTGAAGACCTGGGAAGCGCAAGGCTACGGCAACCTGCCGGTCTGCATGGCGAAAACCCAGTACAGCTTCACCACCGACCCGAACACCCGTGGTGCCCCGACTGGCTTCACCATCCCCGTTCGGGAAGTGCGTCTGTCGGCTGGTGCGGGCTTCATTGTCGCGATCTGCGGTGAGATCATGACGATGCCGGGCCTGCCCAAGGTCCCCTCGGCGGAAGTGATCCGTCTGAACGACCAAGGCTTCGTCGAAGGCCTGTTCTAAGACGCGAATGCCAATGCCGCCGCCCTCTCACCGGGGCGGCGGTTTGCCTTTTGAAACGGATACTTGATGACTGCGACCCTGATCGACGGCAAAGCCATTGCCGCAAAGATGCTGGCCGAAATCCGGTCTGAGGCTGCCGCTTTGGCTGAAGCGGGCTGGCAGCCCCGTCTGATCTCGATCTCGGTCGGCGATGTGGCGGCGGCAGAGCTTTACGTGCGCAACCAGCGGCGGCATGCCGAGGCCGCAGGCGTGGCGTTTGAGGCGCGCAATTACCCCGAGACGATCTCGCTGGAGCAGCTGACCGGTGTTCTGGCGGGCCTGAATGCCGACCCGCGGGTGAACGGCATCATCATCCAGCGCCCTTTGCCGGCGCATATCCCTGTGAAAACGCTGCAGAAAGCTGTGCATCCCTTGAAGGATGTCGAAGGCATGCATCCGTCTTCGATTGGCAATATCGTGTACAACGACCTTGCCCTTGGCCCCTGCACGGCCGTCGCCGCGGTGGAGATCCTCAAGACCCTGCCCCTGAGGGTGGAGGGGTTGGATGTCTGCGTTATTGGCCACTCGGAAATCGTGGGCAAGCCGATTGCCTTCCTGATGATGGGTCTGGGGGCGACAGTGACCGTCTGCCACCATATGACGCGGCAGGTGGCGGTGCATTCGCGGGCCGCCGACGCTGTGTTTGTGGCCGTGGGCAAGCCCGGGCTGGTGACGGGTGCCATGCTGAAACCGGGTGCGGCCCTGATCGACATCGGCATCAACCGGGTCGAGGGCAAGACGGTGGGTGACGCCGATTTCGCCAGCTGTGCCGAGGTGGCGGGCTGGATCACCCCGGTTCCGGGCGGGGTGGGGCCGGTGACGGTGGCCATCCTGATGAAGAATGCGGTTCTGGCGACCGAAATGCAAATGAACCATTACCGCGCTGCCTTTGCGAGCGTGGTCTGAGGAGGACTGAGATGACGGCCAAGGTGATTGACGGCAAGGCTTTTGCAGCGGGCGTGCGGGCGCAAGTGGCCGAGCATGTGGCGAAACTTAAGGAAGAACAGGGGATTACGCCGGGTCTGGCCGTGGTTCTGGTGGGCGAGGACCCGGCCTCGAAGGTCTATGTGAAGAACAAGCATGCCTCGACGATCGAAGTTGGCATGAACTCGTTCGAGCATCGGCTGGATGCCGCGACCTCGGAAGCTGATCTGCTGGCGCTGGTGGCCAAGTTGAACGCCGATCCGGCGGTGCATGGCATTCTGGTGCAGCTGCCGCTGCCGGGGCATTTGAATTCGGATCTGGTGATCAACGCGATTGATCCGGCCAAGGATGTCGACGGGTTCCATATTTCCAACGTGGGTTTGCTGGGGACCGGGCAGAAGTCGATGGTGCCCTGCACGCCCTTGGGCTGTCTGATGATGCTGCGCGATCACCATGGGTCCCTGTCGGGGCTGAATGCGGTTGTGGTGGGGCGGTCGAACATTGTCGGCAAGCCGATGGCGCAGCTTCTGCTGGGCGACAGCTGCACGGTGACGATTGCGCATTCGCGGACCAAGGATCTGGCGGCAGTGTGCCGGGGGGCGGATATTCTGGTGGCGGCGGTCGGGCGTCCCGAGATGATCACGGGCGACTTCGTGAAGCCGGGCGCCACGGTGATCGACGTTGGCATCAACCGGATCGAGCGGGACGGCAAGGGCAAGCTGGTGGGCGACGTCCATTATGAAAGCGCTGCTGCGGTGGCGGGCGCGATCACGCCGGTGCCGGGTGGTGTGGGGCCGATGACGATTGCGTGTCTGCTGGCCAATACGCTGACCGCGTGTTGCCGGGCCAATGGGCTGGAAGAGCCGAAGGGTCTGACCGCCTAACAGGGGCCGATGGAGCATCTGACAGGGCCCGGTGCGCTGCTCCGGGCCTATTTCATTGGAATCACTAGACATTTTGGCCCCGTGAGCACGGCGAGGGCCTTGGGTTGCATCAGGGCCTGCACATCGGGGTGGTCGCAGAACAGGCCTCCGGTGTAGGCGCCGTAGGCGGGCAGGATCACCCTTGCGCTGTCGATCAGAAAACAGGGCGCGGTGCGGCCGGGCAGGCGGGCTTTTGGGTGGTAATGCCCTGATATTTCAAAGGGTTCCGCTGTCGCGATGTGGCGGAAGGTCAATCCGCCCAAGCGCAGTTCCGCGCGGTGGGTGCCGCCAAGGCTGACGGGGCCCGCATCATGGTTGCCCTCGACCCAGGTCCACTCGCGGCCGGCTTGCAGGCGGATCAGCCAGAGGCGGTCGGTTTCCTCCATCTCGCCAGCGGCGGTCAGGTCATCAAAACTGTCGCCGAGGCAGAGGACATGCCTGGGGTTTGTGGCTTCAAGATCGGCGTCAAGACGGGTGAGGGTGGCGCGGGTTTCGTAGGGCGGGAGGAGCGCGCCACCGCGACGGGCGAGGCGTTCGGATTTGCCGAAATGCAGGTCTGAAACGACCAGCAGGCCTTCGGCGGGCCAGTGCAGGGCGCCGGAGGGCAGGGCGTGCAGGCGGGCGGGGCCGAATTGGAACGTGTAGGGCATGGGAAAGCGCGCCTTTGGGAGCAGTTCGAAAGGTGCAGATACAGGGGAAAGGTTAACGGGGGAAAGAGCCTGCGTTCAGTCGAGACCCGCCGCACGCAGCAGCTGGCGGGCGGCGTCGGTGGCAAGACGCTCGCGGCCTTGGCCATGGATCGGCACGACACCGGGTTCCAGCATCAGGGGGGCGGCGAGGGGGGTGATGCGGTCAAGGCGGATCAGGTCGATCCGGGCGCCGACGCGGTCCAAAAGCGCCTCGATGCGGCCGAAGTCGACGAGGCCGCGCAGCGCTTCCTCCCGGGTGATGTCAAGGAGGAGGTGGCCGGGGTCAAAGCGGCGGAGCGTGTCGTAGAGGATGTCGGAGGAGAAGGTGGCCTGCCGGCCGGATTTGCGGCGGCCTTGATTGTTGCGCTCAATCAACCCGGCGATGATGGCGGTATTGCGGAAGGTGCGCTTCATGACGGCGTTGCCGGCCAGCCAGGTTTCCAAGCCGTCGCGGAGGCGGGTCTTGTCAAAAATCGCTGTCGTTTGAAGGGGTTCGAGGCCCCAGATCAGGGTGGCGTAGTCCGTGGCGACAAAGCCCAAGGGGGCGAGGCCGGCGGATTCCATCTCTTTGGTGACGAGGAGGCCGAGGGTTTGTTGGGCATTGCGGCCAGCGAAACCGTAGATGCACAGATGTTCGCGGCCATCGTGGGGGAAGGATTCCAGCAGCAGGCGAGACGGTTCGGGCAGGCGGGACACCTCGCGCTGGTGAAGGAGCCAGTTGGCGGTGTGATGGGGTAGGTCGGGCCAGGATTCCTGCTGAAAGATCTGCAGGATGCGGTCGGACAACTGGGTGGAGGTGGCGAATTTGGTGCCGTTGAAGACGGCGACTTTGGGCGGGCGGCCGGGGTCACGGGTGACCTCGACGGTGAGTTCGCGCAGGCCGGAGAAGCGCACCACCTCGCCGCCGATCAGGAAGGTGTCGCCGGGGGTGAGGGTGGCGGCGAAGCTTTCCTCGATCTCGCCCAAGGGGGCGTTGCGGCCTTTGAGGGCGACTTTCAGGGTCTCGATGTCGATGATGGTGCCGAGGTTTTGGCGGATCAGGGCGGCGGCGCGGGGGTCGCGCAGGGTCCATTTGCCGTCACGGATCATCAGGCGTTGCCAGCGGTCATAGGCTTTCAGCGCGTAGCCGCCGGTGGCGACGAAGTCCAGACAGGCGTCAAATTCGGCTTTGGTTATAGCGGCATAGGGGCCGGCTTGGGTGATTTCAGTGTAGAGCGCCGGGCCGTCGAAGGGCCCCGCGCAGGCGGTGGCGAGGATGTGTTGGCACAGGACATCGCGGGGGCCGGGGCCGCGCGGCTCGCCGTCGAGGGTGTGGGCTTTGACGGCTTCGAGGGCGGCCTGACACTCGACGACTTCGAAGCGGTTGGCGGGGACGAGGAGGGCCTTGGAGGGGGCGTTGTAGCGGTGGTTGGCGCGGCCGATGCGTTGGACCAAGCGCTTGATATTCTTGGGTGCGCCGACCTGGATGACGAGGTCAACGTCACCCCAGTCAAGCCCGAGGTCGAGGGAACCGGTGCAGACCACGGCGCGGAGTTGGCCTGCGGCCATGGCAGCCTCGACCCGCTCGCGCTGTTCGCGGGAGAGGGAGCCGTGGTGGATGCCGATGGGGAGCGAGTCCTCGTTGGCTAACCACAGGTTATGAAAGAAGATTTCGGCCTGGGCGCGGGTGTTGTGGAAGATCAGGGTGGTGGTGTGGCGCTTGACCTGTTCGAGGATGGCCGGGATGGCGTATTTGCCGCCGCCGCCGCTCCATGGGGGGGGCGTGTCGGTGGTCAGCATCTGGATGTCGGGGTCGGGGCCGGGGTCTGCCACAAGGATGTGTGTCTGCGGGCCGAGGAAGCGGGCGAGGGCGGGGGGGTCTTCGACGGTGGCGGAGAGGCCAATGCGCCTTAGGCCCGGGTTTAGGGTTTCGAGGCGGGCGAGTTGCAGCATCAACTGGTCGCCGCGCTTGGATTCGGCCAGCGCGTGGATTTCGTCGATGATGACGCGCTGCAGGTTGGCGAAGATTTTTGAGGAATCTTCGTAGGTTAGGAGGAGGGCGAGGCTTTCTGGCGTGGTCAGCAGGATGTGGGGCGGGTCGGCGCGCTGGCGGCGGCGCTCTGTGTAGGTGGTGTCGCCGGTGCGATCCTCGATGCGGATCGGCAGGCCGGCGCCCTCCACCGGGCGGCGCAGGTTGCGGCGGATATCTGCGGTCAGCGCCTTGAGGGGCGAGATGTAGAGCGTGTGGAGGCCTTTGTATCCGTTGGATAATTCGGCGAGCGTGGGGAGGAAGCCTGCCAGGGTCTTGCCGCCGCCGGTGGGCGCGATGAGCAGGGTGGCGGGGTTTTGCGCGCGGTCCAGCATGGCAAGCTGGTGGGGGTGAAGGGTCCAGCCTTGGGTTTGGAACCATGCGGTGAGGGAATTGGGCAGGGGCATGGGGGCAAGATAGCACGATTGCAGCCAACGGCGAGCGCTGTGTTAAACTGCGGAAATGGTGGGGAAATCCGGGACAGCACGGCGTCGTTTCGGCGTCAGGTTTGCGTCGTTTTTCTGTAGCTACGCGCGGCGGCTTGGGAAATCGGGAAGAAAAGTTAACGCCGCGCGACGAATCGGCGGACCTATTGGGCGTTGAGGGCCGCAGCTTCGCGCAGCAGCGTCTGGAACGCCCCAGCATCGATCGGGTCGCCTTGGTGCAGGTCAATGGCGCGGCGGGTGCCGCCGTCAAGGCTGGCGTTGAAAAGGTGGGCCGGGTCCGGCAGGGCCGCACCTTTGGCAAAGGTGAGTTTGACGACGGCCTTGTAGGTCTCTCCGGTGCAGATCATGCCGTTTTGATACCAGACCGGAACGCCGCGCCATTTCCAGTCTTCGATGACATTGGGCAGGGCGTCCTGAATCAGGGCGCGGAGGCGGGCGAGCGTTTCGCCACGCCAGTCGGCAAGTTCGGCAATGCGGGCTGTGATCTTTTGCGGGGCAGAGGGGTCGTGGGTGGTGGGGGGCATTGGGTGGCCTGTGGCAAGGATGCGACGAGTTTACAGGCGGCAGGGGTTTGCGTCGAGTGATGTGCTGGGAAGAAGGTCGGTTTTGCATTCTACGTTTCGGGGATGAGGCCGGTGGCCCAGCCGAGAGTCAGCGTCATGCCGGACGGCAGGTTGTGGCTGATTGGCGTGCCGAGGGTCGCGGTCTGGCCGAGGGCTGCGCAAAAGGCCGCGTAGTCTTCGAACCAGCGGTGATTGGCGGAGAAGGAGTGCACGATCATCGCGGCGCGGTCGGTCTTGAAGCGTGCGGCTTCGATCACGGCGGCTGCCGCGCGATGGAAGAGTTGGTAGCGTAGGTGCCGTGGCGGCGGGTAGGCGCAGCCGAGCAGAGCACAAAGTGCCGTGAGACGAGTAATCTTGCCATCGGAGGCATCGGTCAACCAATCGCCGATGGTGGGACCAAAAGGCTCGTTCACCTTGGCTTCCACCGCGAGGGCAATGGTCTGGCCGCCGCACCGGACGAGAGCGAAAACGTCGCATTGGCTTTCACGGCCGCGGCCGGGAAGCGCGACCTTGTGTTCAGGAATGGCGAGGAGAAGTTCGGCATCCGGGCCAAGACTGGCCGCGATTTCGGTCGGCAAGCCGGAGGGCAGGCGGCTTGCCGCCTCCCACGACAGGGCAGCGGACATGGCGGAGTATCCCGGTCGCCAGTGCTTTTCAGAATCCGCAAGGAGGCTGCGCCAGTCTTCGGGGGAAGTGGTGGGAATAAGGATCTTGCTCATCTTGGACTTTCAAAGGGCTGAAGAAGATTGGTTGTGCCCAGGGTAGAAAAGATATTAGGCGGAAGAGAGGCAGATTGCCGGAGTTTGCTGCCAAACATGGGCAGATTGCCCCTCCTGCATGTCGCCTTTGAGGTTGCGGCATGGACGCTGCGAGGCTATCCCGCGCCTATGAAAATACTGTTCCTTGGCGATGTGATGGGCAAGACCGGGCGGACCGGGATTGCGGAGCGGTTGCCTGCTTTGCGGGCGGCTTGGGGCCTCGATTTTGTGGTGGTGAATGGGGAGAATGCCAGCGCGGGCGCCGGGCTGACCCCGGAGCATGCCAAGCTGATCCTGAATGCCGGGGCGGATTGTGTGACGCTGGGCGACCATGCCTTCGATCAAAAGGACATGATGTCCTTCATCGAGCAGGAGCCGCGGATCATCCGGCCGCTGAACTTTTCCAAGATCGCTCCGGGGCGCGGGGCCAAGGTGTTTGAGGCGACGCAAGGGCGCAAGGTGCTGGTGACGCAGGCTTTGGGGCAGGTGTTCATGAAGCGGCCGTTTGATGATCCGTTCAGTGCTGTGGAGGCGGTGTTGAAGACGCATCCTTTGGGCGGGATGGTGCAGGCGGTGGTGGTGGATATCCATGCCGAGGCGACATCCGAGAAGATGGCGATGGGGCATTGGTGCGATGGGCAGGCGTCGCTGGTCGTGGGCACCCATACCCATGTGCCGACGGGCGATGCGATGATCCTGAACAAGGGGACGGCGTATCTGACCGATGCCGGGATGTGTGGGGACTATGACAGCGTGATCGGGATGGAGAAGCTGGAGCCCTTGCGGCGTTTCATCACCGGCATGGCCTCCAGCCGGTTCGAGCCGGCGGGGGGCGAGGCCACGCTGTCGGGGGTTTACGTCGAGACGGATGACCGCACCGGCAAGGCGCTGAAGGTGTCGATGATCCGGCAGGGCGGACGGTTGCAGCAGGCGGCACCGTGACGCGCTGGCAGAGTGTCGGCGCGCTGGTCTTGATTGGCGTCGGCTGGGGCTCGACCCAGCCTTTGGGCAAGATTGCCGCCTCGACCGGGCATCCGCCGCTGGCGCTGATCCTGTGGCAGTTGGTGGTGTGCGTGCTGGTGCTGGGGGCCCTGACGCTGGGGCGTGGCAAGCGGCTGGTGCTGACGCGGCGGGCGCTGGTGTTTTATCTGGTGGTGGCGGTCAGCGGGACGCTGGTGCCGAACCTGACCTTCTACATCTCGGTTCATCGGTTGCCGGCGGGGATCATGTCGATCCTGATCTCGACCATCCCGTTGATTTCGTTCCCGTTGAATCTGGCCTTGGGGGCGGATCGGTTCGAGGTCAAGCGGCTGGCGGGCCTGCTGTTGGGGCTGGCGGGGGTGGCGATCATCGCGGCACCGGGGGCGACCCTGGCGCCGGGGCTGGTGGTGTTTCTGCCGGTGGCGCTGATTGGCCCGTGTTTTTATGCGATGGAGGGCACCTTTGTGGCCCGGTTTGGCATGGCGGGGATGGACCCGGTGCAGGCGATGTTCGGCGCGAGCCTGGCGGGGTTGCTGATGTGCCTGCCTTTGGTTCTGCTGACGGGATCATGGGTCAGCCCGATGCCGCCCTGGGGCATGGCGGAGGGGGCGCTGGTGCTGTCCTCGGCGTTGCATGCCTGTCTTTATGCGGGCTATGTCGGTCTGGCGGCCAAGGCGGGGGCGGTGTTTGCCAGCCAGTCGTCCTATGTGGTGACGGCGGCGGGCCTGTGCTGGGCGATGGTTCTGTTGGGGGAGCGGTTCTCTCCGCTGGTGTTTGTGGCCTTGGGGGTGATGCTTGTGGGCGTGACGCTGGTGCGACCGCGGATCAAGGCGGCCTGAGACGCAGGGCTGCACGGGCTTGCGGTTTGGGGGGGCGCTGGTGTAGAGGACGGCAGCACCAAAAGGCGGGGATCACGGGTCATGTCAGGGCATTCCAAATGGTCGACCATCAAGCACAAAAAGGGCAAGACTGATGCGATCCGCTCGAAGACGTTTTCCAAGCTGAGCAAGGAAATCACCGTCGCAGCGAAGATGGGCATGCCCGACCCGGACATGAACCCGCGTCTGCGGCTGGCGATCAAAGCCGCCAAGGCGCAATCCATGCCCAAGGACGTGATCGACCGCGCCATCAAGAAGAGCCAGATGGGCGATGCGGCGGATTATACGGAAATCCGCTATGAAGGCTACGGCGTCAACGGCATCGCGATCATCTGCGAGGCGCTGACCGACAACATGAACCGCACCGCATCGAACGTGCGCAGCTATTTCACCAAATGCGGCGGCAATCTGGGGCAGACCGGGTCGGTCAGCCACTCGTTCGACCGGGTGGGCGAGATTTCCTATCCGGCGTCGGCGGGGTCTGCCGATGACGTGATGATGGCCGCACTGGATGCCGGCGCGGATGACGTGGAATCGGATGACGAGGGGCACTGGGTCTATTGCCAGATGGAAGACCTTGCCTCTGTCTCGGACGCGCTGGAAAAGGCGCTGGGCGAGTCGACCGAATCCAAGCTGGTGTGGAAGCCGCAGACGCTGACCGTGGTCGATCTGGAGACCGCGCAGAAGCTGCTGCGGCTGGTGGACATGCTGGAGGAGGATGACGACGTGCAGTCTGTCACCCATAACTTCGACATTCCCGAGGATGTCGCTGCACAGCTGTAAGCTGTCATCGTCGTGTCACGCAATCGAGTCATTGGCTTTTGGATGAAGCCTTGGGCTTTTCCGAAAGGGTCTGGTGATGATCGAACAGGACGCGGCGGAGTTCTTTGACGGGATGCCGGACGCGGCAGACGCGCCGCAGATGGGCTTTTCGTCTGGGCCGATCTTCACCTATTCCACGCCGCAGATGCCCTGGCTGCGCCGGACGCTGATCCGCACGGTGGAACGGCTGAGCGGCCGCGCCGGGTTTGAGCGGCTGTATCGCACCTGGCAGAAGAAGCCGCGCGATGCGCAGGCCACGATCTTCACCGAAGCGATCCGCGAACTGGGCCTGCGTGCGGACACTCCGGCCGAGGAGCTGGCCCGGATACCGTCCAGCGGGCCGCTGCTGGTGGTGTCAAACCATCCCTATGGCATCGTGGACGGGCTTTACATCGGGCATCTGATCGGATCGGTCCGCAAGGATGTGAAGCTGATCTGCCATTCGCTGCTGTGCCAGCCGCGCGAGGCGCGCGACGTGTTGCTGCCGATTGATTTCGGCGCGGGCCCAGAGGCGCGGCGCACCTCGGCCGAGACGCGGCGCAAGGCGGTGGAGTGGCTGGATCAGGGCCATGCGCTGATCATCTTTCCGGCGGGCGGGGTTGCCACCTCGGTCACGCCGTTCGCACGCAAGGCGGCGGATTTCGAGTGGCATCCGTTTGTGTCGCGGCTGGCGCGGCGGGCGGGGGTGAAGACGCTGGCGCTGTATGTCGGCGGGCAGAACTCGCGGCTGTTCCAGGGGGTCAGCCATTTTTCCTATGTGCTGCGGGTGGCGCTGATCTTCTTTGAGACCAGGCGCAAGATGAACCGCCCGCTGACGGTGCGCGTCGCCGAGCCGGTGGACTGCGCCGAGATGGGCAAGGGCGACGTGGTGGGATGGCTGCGGGCGCGGACCTATGCGATGGCCGAACCGGGCGGGCCAAGGGCGGAAGATGTGTTTGTCTTCCCCAAGCGGATCGTCGTCTGATCACAGGGCTTTTGCCGCCTGTTGCAGGGCCTGGGTCAAGGGCGCCATGGCGCGGGCGGTCAGGCGGTTGAACTGCCAGTACAGCTGGATGTCGAACGGGTTTTCCGGGCTGAGGTCGATCAGCCCGCCGCTGGCCAGATGCCGTTCCACCAGCGCCTGCGGGTTCAGGCCCCAGCCCAGGCCACAGAGGCAGGCCTCGACAAAGCCATGGCTGGAGGCAAGGCGGTGGCTGGGCAACGCGACGTTTTGGCCGGTCAGGCGGTGGGCCCATTGTGTCTGCAAACCGTCCTTGTCGTTGAAGCGCAGGGCCGGGGCAAGGGACAGGGTGTCAGGCGTCAGACCCATGGCGAACCAGCGGGCGGCGAAGGCCGGGCTGGCGGTGGCGCGGTAGCGCAGGCGGCCCAGGGCAACGGTGTCGCAGCCTTGCAGCGGGCCGGGATGCGAGGTGATGGCGGCGGCCACCTCTCCGCGTTTCAAGAGGTCCTGGGAGAAGTCCTGGTCGTCGATCAGGATGTCGTAAAGGAAGCCCTCGGTGGCCGCCAGCGCGGGGATGACCCAGGTGGCGAGGCTGTCGGCGTTGATGGCGATGCGCAGGTGGGCCGGGCCGGTTGGCGCGTGAAGGTCATCAGCCAGTGCCCTGTTCAGAAGGGCGATTTCCTCGTGATGGCGGACAAGGCGCAGGCCGGTTTCGGTGGCGCTGCAGGGCTGGCCGCGGCGGATCAGCAGGGTGCCGGCCGCCTCCTCCAGCGCCTTGATGCGTTGGGATATGGCGGAGGGCGTGACATGCAGGTCGGCGGCGGCAAGGTCAAACGAGCCGCGGCGGTGGACCATGGCAAGGGCGGCGAGTTGGGCGGGGTCGAACATTAGCGCGCCTTATGCAACGGCAGATGGATTAACTTGAGTGAAGCGGCGCGGATGAGCTAGGTCAAGCGCGAACAGGGAGAGATGCGATGATCGCGGCGGCGCTGCATGGGTTTGTGACGGGGTTGAGCCTGATCCTTGCGATTGGGGCGCAGAATGCCTTTGTGCTGCGGCAGGGCATCCGGCGGGAGCATGTCGGTGCGGTGGTGGCCCTGTGCGCGGTGTCGGACGCCGTGCTGATTGCCTGCGGCGTGGCGGGGTTTGGCGCGGTGACGGCGGCCCTGCCGTGGATCGTGCCGGTGATGCGCTGGTTTGGCGTGGCGTTTCTGGTCTGGTATGGTGCCAAGCGGTTCCTGGCGGCCAGCGCCGGGGGAGAGGCGCTGATGCCCTCGGCCGACGCGCCGACGCCGCTGGGGCGGGTGGTGGCGACGATTGCCCTGCTGACCTGGGCCAATCCGCATGTCTATCTGGACACGATGGTGCTGCTGGGGTCGATCTCGACCCATTACGCGCCGGATCAGGCGGCCTTTGGGGCGGGGGCGGCGCTGTCCTCGCTGACCTTCTTTGCCGCGCTTGGCTATGGCGCAAGGCTGCTGGCACCGTTGTTTGCCAAGCCGCGGGCCTGGGTCGTGCTGGAAGGGGTGGTGGGGCTGACGATGTGGAGCATCGCGCTGACCCTGGCCTTGGGCTGAGGCGTCCCCGCGGGGCGGCGCACCACGCCTTTCATTTGCTCCTTTGGAAATACTCTCGGGGGGTGCAGGGGGGCCGAGGCCCCCCTGCCGCGCCGGCCGGAGGCCCCTGCGGCGGGGGGTGTTGCGCGATGGGCCCGGGCAGCGTGCGCCGTGGTTACCGGGACTTCAGGACCTTTGCCTAGTTTGCCCGACCAAAGCGATCCCCGCGGAGGTTTTCATGACGAACAAAACGGCCCTGCAGTTGCTGCCCCTGATTGCCCCGGCGCAGGCGCAAAAGCATGTCACGCACAACGCCGCGCTGACGGCGCTGGACGTGCTGGTCCAGACCTCGGCGAAAAGCCGGACCCTGACGGTGGCGCCGGGCGGGGCGGTGAGCGGCGATTGCTATATCGTGGCGGCGGGGGCCACGGGCAGCTGGCTGGGGCAGGATCTGAACGTCGCCGTCTTTTCGGGGACGTTCTGGGATTTCTATGTGCCCAAGACCGGCTGGCGGGTCTGGATCGAGGCAGAGACGACCGAGGCGGTGTTTGATGGCACGGTCTGGACCACCTCGGCCGAGCGGAGCGAGCGGGTGGCGGCGCTGGGAATCTCGGCCACGGCGGATGACACCAACCGCTTGACGGTGTCTTCGGATGCATCGCTGTTCAGCCATGCCGGGGCGGGGCATCAGCTGAAGATCAACAAGGCGCATGCCGGCGATACGGCGAGTGTGCTGTTCCAGACCGGCTTTTCGGGCCGGGCCGAGATGGGCACGGTGGGCGGCAGTGACTTTGTGCTGAAGGTCAGCGCCGATGGCACGACCTTCCTGACCGGCCTGACGGTGGAGGCGGCGACGGGGCGGGTGATTGCCGCGCATGGGGTGAACGTGGCGCCGGGGGCCGGGGAGCCCTCCAGCCCGCAGAATGGTGACATCTGGTACAACGCCACCACCGGCAAGCTGCGGGCGCGGCAGAACGGCGTTTCGGTCGACATGATCGAGGTCGTGGCCGCGCAGATCAGCGACGCCAGCACGGCGGGGCGGGCCCTGCTGACGGCGGCGGATGCGGCAGCGCAGCGCAGCCTGTTGTCGGCAGAGTCCACGGCCGGCAAGGGCGTGGCCAATGGCTATGCCGGGCTGGACAGCAGCGGCAAGGTGCCTGCGGCGCAGCTGCCGTCTTATGTGGACGACGTGCTGGAGTTCGCCAATCTGGCCGCGCTGCCGGGCGTCGGCGAGACGGGCAAGATCTATGTGACGCTGGACACGTCGAAGACCTATCGCTGGTCAGGCTCGGCCTATGTGCTGATCGCGGCGGGCACGGCGGCGTGGAGCGACATCACCGGGCGGCCCACCACGGTGTCGGGCTTTGGCATCACGGATGCGGTGGACCTGACCAGCAGCCAAAGCATCGGCGGCGCCAAGACCTTTACCGGCGGCGTGACCTTCACCGGGCCGACCATCACGGCGGATTCCAATTTCACGCTGCAGGATGATGTCGACAGCAGCAAGAAGGCCCAGTTCCAGCTGTCCGGGATTGCGACCGGAGCGACGCTGAGCTTTGCCTTGCCCAATGCCTCTGGCACGCTGGCGACGCTGAGCGGGATCGCGCAGACTTTTACCAATACGACGACCTTTTCCGGGCAAACCGTCTCGGTTGGTACCTTTGCGGGGGCGGGGGCGGCCACCTATGGGCTTGGCATCGGGGCGACGCCGTCGGGAAGCACAAAGTCGGTCAATGTCGGGACGGCGGGGGCTTCGGGGTCAACCACGGCGATTGCCGTGGGCTCTGCGGTCAGTGGGGCTTTGGGGTCGTTGACGATCAACAGCCCGACGACCGGTTTTGGCGCAAACGCCACCGCGTTCAACATATCGGACGCGATCTTCACGCTGCAGGACAATGGCGATGCCACCAAGCAGGCGAGGTTCGAGCTTTCGGGCCTGACCACGGCCACGACCCGGACGCTGACCGTGCCGGATGCCAGCGGGACGCTGGCGTTGAACACGGTCTTCACCGCGGCCGCCAATGGCCTGACACCGGCCAGCGGCGGCGGCTCGACCAATTTCCTGCGGGCGGATGGGACTTGGGCGGCACCGGCGGGCGGCGGCGGCAGCCTGGCCTATGCGGCGCTGACCGGGGTTCCGGCGGCTATTCATGCCGTGGACGTGCTGACCCCGGCGGCGGATTCGCTGGCCTATTACACCGGCACCAGCACGGGCGCGCTGACCACGCTGAGTGGTTATGGCCGCACGCTGATTGACGACGCCGACGCCAATACCGCGCGCTCCACGCTGGAGCGGCAGGATTTTGCGAGCCGGGCGGCTTTGGTGACCTGGGCCACCGGGCGCACACCGGCGGTTGGGCTGGTGATGAAGGCGGGCGGCTTTGCCTATCGCTATATCGGGTCGGGGACGGCGATTTCCGATCTGCCGGGCTGGGTGCCCGATGCGGTTGCGACGGCGGTGCATTTCGGTGCGGATCTGACGGGGACCACCTCGGCCATCACGGCGGTTTCGGCGCTGCTGGACTATGTCAACGGGCTGGGCGGCGGTCTGGCGCTGATGCCGGCGGGGACCTATCTTTGGGCGGGACAGCTGAGCAAGCAGGGCCTGAACAAGGTGATCCTTGAGGGCGAGGGCAATGTCACCAAGCTGGTGCGCACCGGCAACCGCACCCAGGCGGCGATCCGGTTCTGGGGCGGCGCCAACAACCGCATCCGCCGCATGATGATTGATTGCGCGGGCTATGCCGGGCGCGGGTTCTTTCTGGGCGACCAGTTCACCGGGATCGAGGATTGCGAGTGCAACAATTGCCCGGACCGTCCCTTTGGCATGCAGGGCGGCGGCAATACGACGTACGGTCTGGACAGCGCGGGCCGCACCTCGGACGATTCCGGCTTTACCACGGCGAGTTTCTTTCCGCTGGGCTGCTATTTCGAGAATTGCCGTGCGACCCGGTCGGGCAACACCGCCTTCAGCCAGAAGCAGATGCCGCATTCGCGGATTCAGAAGTGCACGGCGCAGAACAGCTATTCGGAGGGCATCACAGTCGACCGCTGCGATTATTCTGTCGTGGCCTCGAACACGCTGTTGAATGTGGCGCTGATCGACACCTCGCAGTTCCCGGATCTGGATGCGGGGACGGGCTTTCTGTCGGCGGGCGGTGGCGGTGTGGGCGGCATCGGCATTGACGGCTCGACCGGGGCGCGGGTGGTCAAGAACTCGATCATCGGGGTGCAGACCACGACGACGACCCGCAACAACCGCTCTCGGGTGGCGATCAGCTTTGTGAACAACATTCAGGCGGCGAATGGCTGCCAGATCGAGGGCAACCACATCGCCGATGCCAAGGGCGGCATCTGGCTGAAGGGCACCGGATCGGGGGCGGCGGGCAACAACTTCCGCCATGCCATCACCGGCAACGTGTTTGACAGCATGGGCACGGCGGCGGGCACCGGGATTGCGCAGTTCGGTGCGATCTGGATCGACGCGGGCTGCACGGACAACGTGATCACCGGCAACACCCAGATCGGCGGCGTGCCGCTGATCACCGGGGCCAGCAGCGCCAACGTGATCGACCAGATGGCGGCGAACACGGTCCGGGGCAACGCCACCGGCAGTCTGGCGCTGGGGCAGGACCTGACCGGCACCCAGGTCACCGCGATGCTGGACACGGTGGGCAGCACGCTGAAGGGGCTGGCCCCGGCCTCGGGCGGGGGGACTGCGAATTTCCTGCGGGCGGATGGCACCTGGGCTGTGCCGCCCGTGACCACGACGCTGGCCTGGTCGGCGCTGACCGGCACGCCCACCACGCTTGCCGGCTATGGCATCACGGATGCGGTGGCGTTGAGCGGGGCGCAGACGGTGGCGGGCGCCAAGACCTTCTCGGCGCCGATGGTGCTGGGCGGGCAATCCGCCGACCCGTCCGGCCCGGCCAATGGCACGGTCTGGTACAATTCGACCACCAATCAGCTGAAGGCGCAGACGGCCAGCGGGGCGCTGAGCATCGACAGTCAGGCGAGCATGGGCTGGCTGACCCCGGTGTCTGGCGATTACATGCTGACGACGATCGGGGCGGGCGGGGCCACCAGCACGCTGGCCGGGGCTGCGGCGCGGATCGACATGTTCCCCTTCACCGCCCGCGCCGACACGCCGGTGACCGGGCTGGCGGTGAACGTCACCACGCTGGTCGCCGCGGCCTTGGGCAAGATCGTGGTCTATGACTCGGATGCCAACGGAAGGCCCAATGCGCTGCTGGTCGAGACGGCGGATCTGGACTTCTCGACCACGGGGGTCAAGACGGCGACGGTGTCGCTGACCCTGCGGCAGGGCAAGACCTACTGGCTGGGCATCCGCCACAGTTCGACGGCGACGCTGTCGGCCTGGCTTGGCACGGCGACGCCGGACATCAACGGCGGCGCCCCGGTGACAACGGCGCGCAAGGTCATCCGGCGGACGCTGACCTATGCCACGGCGGCCACCTCGACCTGGGGCTGGTCGGCGGCGGAGATCAACACCGCCTTGGCCACCGCGATCTGGCTGAAGGTCTGAACGGACAGGAGAGCGATACGGAAGGGTGGCACATTGCCACCCTTTGGCATTTGACACCTTCGGCCCCGGTTCCTAGACATTCGGGCAGTCATATGGGGCAGGCGCTGACCTGAAGCGGGCGTAAAGATGAAGATTGCGATGATCGGTACGGGTTATGTCGGCCTTGTCTCGGGGGTTTGTTTCTCGGACTTCGGGCATGAGGTCGTTTGTGTGGACAAGAATCCCGAGAAGATCAGCCGGCTGCAGGCGGGCGAGGTTCCGATTTTCGAGCCGGGGCTGGAAGATCTGATGGCCAAGAACGTGGCGGCCGGCCGCCTGTCCTTCACGCTGGATCTGGCCGAGGCGGTGGCAGGGGCGGATGCCGTGTTCATCGCGGTCGGAACCCCGACGCGCCGGGGCGATGGCCATGCCGACCTGACCTATGTGATGGCTGCCGCCGCCGAGATTGGCACGGCCCTGACCGGCTATGCGGTGATCGTGACGAAATCGACGGTGCCGGTCGGCACCAACCGCAAGGTGGGAGAGGCCGCGCGGGCCGCCAACCCGACCGCCGCGTTCGACGTCGCCTCAAACCCGGAATTCCTGCGCGAGGGGGCCGCGATTGATGACTTCATGCGGCCGGACCGCGTGGTGGTGGGGGTGGAATCGGCCCGGGCGCAGAAGGTGATGTCCGACATCTACCGCCCGCTGTTCCTGCGCGAGTTTCCGGTGGTCTTCACCGGGCTGGAAAGTGCCGAGATGATCAAATACGCGGCCAACGCGTTTCTGGCCACCAAGATCACCTTCATCAACGAGATTGCTGCCCTGTGCGAGCGCGTCGGGGCCGACATCAAGGACGTGTCCAAGGGCATGGGTCTTGACGGGCGGATCGGCAACAAGTTCCTGCATGCCGGGCCCGGCTATGGCGGCAGCTGTTTTCCGAAAGACACCAAGGCTTTGGCGCGGATTGGCCAGGAATATGCCGTGCCGATGCAGATCACCGAGACGGTCATCAAGGTCAACGAAGAGATCAAGCGCCGCATGCTCGACAAGATCGTGGACCTGTGCGACGGGCAGGTGAACGGCAAGACGATCGGCGTGCTGGGCGTGACCTTCAAGCCCAACACCGATGACATGCGCGAGGCGCCCAGCCTGACCATCGTGCCGGCCCTGGTGGGTGCGGGGGCCAAGGTGAGGGTCTGCGATCCGCAGGGCAAGCGCGAGGGGGAGGCGTTGCTGCCGGGCGTGCGCTGGGTGGACAATGCCTATCACGCGACGCAGGGCGCGGATGTCGTGGTGATCCTGACCGAGTGGAACGAATTCCGCGCGCTGGATCTTTCGCGGATGGCCCGCAAGATGACAACGGCGCGCATGGCAGACCTGCGCAACATCTACTCGAAGGCAGAAGTCACTGAAGCGGGGTTCGAGACATATGTGGCGGTGGGGCGCTAGGCCCGCAGGCCAGCGGGGGATCACCGCTCCAGCGCGTCAAAGACGTAGCGGTGCAGGCCGACCAGACCCAGCGTGAAGCACACCCCAGCGATCAGGAAGGTGTAGCCCGGTGTGACATAGCTGGCGTCATAGGTCGGATAGAAGGCGTGCCGCATCATGCCGGTGACATGGACCAGCGGGTTCCACCACAGGTATTTGAACGCCCAGGACGGCAAATTGCTGACCAGAAACATCACGCCGGAGGCCAGCATCAGCGGCCGGTTCAGGATGCCCCAGATGCTTTCATAGGTGGGCGAGGCCAGAAACAGCACGGCATTCAGGCATCCGATTCCCAGACCGAGCGAGGCCGCCATCGCGAAGCTCATGAAAATAGAGCCGAATTCGGGCAGTTCGCGCAGGTGGTAGAACATGATGATGCCGGTGGCGAGGCAGCAGAAGACCACGAAATTGATGAAGACGTTCAGCAGGAAGCGCGCGAAGATTGCGTCCAGCACGGTGACGGCGGGAAACCCCAGCAAGGAGCGGGAGAATCGGATGGAGCCCGCGACCTTGCTGTGCACGCTGGTGTACATCTGAAAACTGCCAACCCCGGTGACATAGAACAGCGGAAAGTTCGTGCCCAAGGGTGGCACCCGCATCATCAGGGAAAAGACGAAGCTGAGCACGACGATCGCAAGGATCGGCTCGATGATGGTCCACAGGAAGCCCAGCGAGGTTGCGGTTTCGCGCGACCCCGTCTCGCGCAGGATCAGGGCGGTGATCACGCGCAACGAGCGGAACCGGCGGGCGCCGATGGCCTGTGCTTCGGGAATCGGTGAAGAGGGGCCCAGATCGGCAGTGATTTGCTGCATTTTCGGCATGTTCCCGTGACGTTCAAGCCTGCTTCACACCTGACCGAACGTGGGTGCTTGTGACTTCTGAACTTGTTGGAGTATCTTTAGCAAATACGTGTATCATGCGCAAACCTTTGCGCAGCTTTGGAACATAGCCCGTGACCTCCCCTACCTCAACGCCTGAAACCGCCGCGACAGAAGAGTATTTGACGTCGCGCAAAGGTTCAAATGCCGGTGAGCCGCGTTTGACCGACCAAACCCCCGCCGATACAGCGCCCGCGGCGCCCGTTGAACGGGATGCAGTGGGGCAGGTCCTTGCTGCAGAGGCGGCGGCCAGTGCCGGTCCGGTGACGTTGGACGCCGAAGCCGAACGTGGCCCGGCCGAGGCCAAGGCCGCCGAACCGGCGGCGGTGACCCGGCTGGACCCTTCGGCGCCGCGCCGGGGCATGGGGCCGGGCGCCGAGGGTGGTCCGCGTCGGCCACAGGGACCGGGACCGGGAGGCGGCCCGCGTCAGGGGCAAGGCCCGGGTCCGGCTGGTGTGCAAGGTCGTCCGCGCCCGGTGGGGGCTGAAGGCGGTCCGCGCCCGCAGGGTCAAGGCGGACCCCGCAAGCCGCAGGACGCTGCGGTCGTGGCCGTGGTGCCGCGACACGATGGGGCCAATTCACCCGATGGTCAGGCCTCGCATGTCGTGGCCGCGGCCTTGCCGCGCAATCCGGCGCAGATTGCCCGCAACACCGCCGTCGAACCGATTGATGACGACGCGTTCAGCGATGCGGTTTCCCTGCCAAGCAAGCGCCCGCAGCCCAAACCGCCGGCCAAGCCGCCGCTGCCGGATGCCTATGCCACCTATGTCCCCGGCCCCTCGGCCAAGCCAGCGCAAATGCGCAAGCGGCATTGGGGCATGGTGCTGTTCTTCCTGCTGGTCGTGATCTTGCCGGCCTCTGGCTATGGCTGGTATTTGTACACACGGGCGGCCGATCAGTACGAAAGCGATGTTGGTTTTGGCAGCCGCACGGAAGACGCGCCCGCGACCTTCTCGTTTCTGGGGGCCCTTGGGGGCGGCGGCGCCTCGTCGTCCTCGGATATGGATATCCTGAACCAGTTCATCGGCAGTCAGGAAATGGTCACCCGCGTCCAGAAGAAGCTGGACCTGCGCAGCATCTTTTCCAAGGCCACCAACGACCCCCTGTTCGCGTTCCCGAAGGATGGCTCGGTGGAAGATCTGGTCGCCTATTGGCAAAGCAAGGTCATCCCGAACTACGATTCCGGCACCGGTTTGATGAGCCTGCGGGTCTATGCCTTCGATCCGCATGACGCGCAGAATATCGCCACTGCGGTTCTGGACGAGTCCACCAAGATCATCAACGAACTGTCGACGACGGCGCAGTCGGATGCGACGAAGTACAGTGCCGAGACCTTGTCGGAATCTGAAAAACGCATGTCCGATGCCCAAAAGGCGCTGACCGATTTCCGGATCAAGAACCACATCGTCGATCCATCGGCGCAACTGGCCGGGGCCTCGCAGGTGGTCAACACGCTGGTGCAGGCGCTGGGGCAGGCTGAGATTGATCTGGACATGCTGGTGGGGACCTTGCCCGACAATGATCCGCGCATTCTGCAGCTGAACCGCCGGATCGACGTGATCCAGAAGCGGATGGACGAGGAGAACGCCAAGGTCGGCGGCCTGTCCGACACCAGCGCGCCGGGTTACGCTACGCTGATGGTGGACTATCAGAACCTGCAGATGGAGCAGGACTTTGCCCAAAAGGCCTATCTTGCGGCGTTGAGCGCTTATGATCAGGCGGTCACGGATGCGCAGCACAAGACACGGTACCTGACAACCTACCTGTCGCCGACGCTGGCGGAATCCTCCACCGCGCCGAACCGTCCGCTGCGGGTCTTCCTGGCCTTGCTGGCGGGTTTTCTGGTCTGGGCTTCGGCCGTGATGATCTACTACGCATTGCGTGACAGGCGCTGAGGACGCAACGTCATGATTGTGCTGGAGAATCTGACAAAGGCCTATTGGTACCGCGGCAAGCCCAAGTATATTGCCCGCGATCTGAATGCCGTGATTCCGGATGGCGCCCGGGTGGCGCTGATGGGGCGCAATGGCGCGGGCAAGTCGACATTGCTGCAGATGATTGCCGGCAGCATCAACCCCGCGCGCGGCAGGATCCGGGTGACCGGATCGCTGTCATGGCCCATCGGCCTGACCGGCTGCATCATGGGGGAACTGACCGGGGCGCAGAATGTACGGTTTCTGGCCCGGGTTTACGGCGTCGACACGGATCAGCTGGTGCAGTTTGTCGACGAATTTGCCGAACTTGGCCTGAACTTCAACGAGCCGGTGCGGACCTATTCCTCGGGGATGAAGGGGCGTCTGAGCTTCGGCATGTCGATGGGGATCCAGTTTGACACCTACCTGATCGACGAGGTCAGTGCCACCGGGGACGCCGCCTTTCGGGGCAAAAGCAAAAAGGTGTTCGAGGACCGTCTGATGAAGTCCGGTCTGGTGATGGTGTCGCATTCGGATGGTCTGGTGCGGGCGATGTGCACCTCGGGGGCGGTGCTGGAAAACGGCAGGATCACCTTCTACGATGACATCGAAGAGGCACTGGACGCGCACAACCGCAACCTGCGGGGCGACGGTGTGCGCAACACGTCGGATGAACTGCTGGGTTAGCCTGTTTGGCAGGCGGAGGCGGCGCTGTGCAAGGCCAGGGCCTGCACGGGACTCGACAAGCCAGCGCGGGTGTTGCAGGACCGGACAAGTCGTCACGGGGAAAAGAAGCGGGGCAGATCTATGCATGTTATTGTGACCGGTGGCGCGGGATATATCGGGTCCCATGCGTGCAAGGCCTTGAAACGGGCTGGCTTTACGCCGGTTGTCTTTGACAACCTGTCAACGGGCTGGGCCGAGGCCGTCAAGTTTGGCCCACTGTTCAAGGGCGATCTGATGGACCGTGCCGCGTTGGACGCTTGCTTTGCGCATTACAAGCCCGTGGCCGTCATGCACTTCGCGGCCCTGTCCCTGGTGGGGGAGTCGATGACCAACCCCGGCAAATACTGGCGCACCAATGTCAACGGCTCGCTCAACCTGATCGAGGCGACGGTGGCGGCGGGGGTGCGGAACTTCGTCTTCTCCTCGACCTGCGCGACCTATGGCGAACTGGATGGCGTGGCGCTGGATGAAGACACCCCGCAGACGCCAATCAACGCCTATGGCGGATCCAAGCGGGCGATCGAGATGATGCTGCGCGATTTTGAGAAAAGCAGCGGGCTGAATTCGGTGATCTACCGCTATTTCAACGTGGCGGGCGCGGATCCTGAGGGCGAGGTGGGCGAGCAGCATGTGCCCGAGACCCATCTGATCCCGCTGATGCTGGATGCAATCGATGGCAAGCGCCCGGCGCTGACCGTCTTCGGGTCGGACTACAACACGCCGGATGGCACCTGCATCCGCGATTATGTGCATGTCTCTGATCTGGTCGATGCCCACGTTCTGGGCCTGCGCTGGCTTTTGGAGGGCAAGGGCAGCCGGGTGTTCTGCCTCGGCTCCGGCAAGGGCTTTTCGGTGCGCGAGGTGATCGAAGCGTCGCGCGTCGTCACCAACCGCGAGGTTCCGATCATTGAAGGCAGCCGCCGGGCGGGGGATGCAACCTCGTTGGTCTGCGGTTCGACGCGGGCGGTCAAGGAACTGGGCTGGCGGCCCAACCGGTCGACGCTGACCCAGATGATCGGCGATGCGCTGGTGTGGAGCCGCAAGCCCAGGTTCGAGACGTGATCAGATCGGCCTGAAGTCCCGCGCCTGCGTGGCAAGCCGCGTGGGGTCGAAGCTGACCGGAACCTCTGCCAGCAGAAGCGCCGGGCCAGAGCCGGCTTGGGCCACAACCTCGCCATAGGGGTTGGCGATGGTGGACAGGCCGAAGTAGTCGCAATCCCCTTCGATGCCGCAATAGTTGGCGTAGACGATGGTCAGCCCATGGTTTGCGGCATGGGCCGGAACCGTGCGGGTGGCGACGTATTCATAGGGGGTGGGGCAGGCCGTCGGGCACAGGATCAGGGTGACCCCTTCGGCTGCCAGTGCGGCGATATGGGGCGCGAATTCGATGTCATAGCAGATCAGCAGCGCCGTCTTGATGCCGCCGAAGTCAAAGACGGCATAGGCATCGCCGGGCGCGAACAGACGTTTCTCGCGCGGGCCGAACAACTGGATCTTGCGGTAATGCGCCAGTTCCTCGCCCTCCGCACTGAAGGCCACGGCCGAGTTGTAGCGCTGCTCACCCTCGCGTTCGGAATATCCCACGACCACGCCGCAGCCGGCCGCGATGCACATGGCCGAAAGCCGCATGTGCCATTCGCCGCCGCGTTCCTGTGCAAGATCGGTCACGCTGTCCTGATTGTAGCCGGGCAGGTACAATTCCGGCGCCACGAGCACCTTCGCCCCCATGGCGCCTGCCGCGCGCATGGCTTGGCCAAGGGCCTTGAAGGCCGCAGGGATGTTGGCTTCCGGTGAGGCGCCCTGCCAAAGGGCGATGCGGTATGTTTGTTCCATGGCACCATTGAAACAGAGGGGAAGGCCGCTCGCAAGCATTCCGTTTCCCGCCAAAAGCCCCATACTGCCGCAAACGGAGGAATGCATGGACAGGCTGGGCCCGGAACGCATGTTCCTGACGGTGGTGGAAACCGGCAGCTTCGCCGCAGCGGCGGCTCGGCTGGGGACGGGGTCGGGCCAAGCCTCCAAACTGGTGGCGCGGCTGGAGGCGGATCTGGGCGTCAAGCTTTTGAACCGCACCACGCGGGCGCTGTCGCTGACGGAAGCCGGGCAGGCCTATGCCGACCGCCTGCGCACCCTGATCGAGGCGTGGGATGACCTTGAGACCGAGGTGCAGAACGCCGCTGTCTCTCCGCGGGGCCTGATCCGGCTGACGGCACCGCTCAGCTTCGGCACCACGCGGCTGGCACCTTTGCTGGCGCGCTTTGCAGTGGAATATCCCGAGATCGGGCTTGAGGTGCATTTCGCCGACCGGATCGTGAACCTGGTGGACGAGGGGTTTGACGCCGCCATCCGCGTCGGCACACCGACCGACACCACGCTGACCGGGCGCAAGTTGTGCACAGCGCGGGTGCTGGTTGTGGCCTCGCCCACCTATCTGGTGGCGCAGGGCACTCTAGAGTCGCCGGAGGATCTGATCCGCCATGCCTGCATCATTGATCTGAACTTCCGCGAGCCCCATCGCTGGCCCTTCAAGTCGGGCAAGGTCGCCGTGGCTGGAAGGTTGGCATTTTCCAACGCCTCGGCCTGCCTTGCTGCGGCAGAGGCGGGGCTGGGCATTGCGTCGGTTCCTGATTTCGTCGCCGATGCGGCGCTGTCCGAGGGGCGCGTGGTGCCGCTGCTGACGGAATTTGAACCGCCGCCGATGGGGGTCTTCGCGCTGTATCCCTCGGGTCGGCATTTGCCGGCGAAGCTGCGGGTTCTGGTGGACTTCATGGCACGGGCGCTGCGATAACTTCCAAATTGGAAGGAATAACCTTCCCTTCCCCCGGATTGTTAAATGAAACGGAAGAGAGCATCTTCCCGTCATCAAGACCACCTGAAGGGACTTTGTCATGACCACCGCGTCCACCGAATTCGCCGCCCCCCGCTCCAATGACCTTGCTGCCGCGCTGCTGCGGGTCACCAATGGCGGGCTGTTTGTCAGCCACGGCCTGATGAAAGCGATCGTCTTCACCTTCGCCGGGACGGCGGGCTATTTTGAATCGATCGGCCTGCCGGGCTTTCTGGGCTACGTGACGATCTTTGTTGAGGTGCTGGGCGGGCTTGCCCTGCTTGCGGGCTTCAAGACCCGCTGGGTCTCGGTGGCGCTGATCCCGGTGCTGCTGGGCGCGGCCTACTTCGGCCACGGCGGCAACGGGTTCTTCTTTTCCAACGCCAATGGCGGTTGGGAGTATCCGGCGTTCTGGGCTGTTGTGATGGCGGTGCAGGCCCTGCTGGGGGCTGGTGCCTACTCGGCCGACAACCGCTAAACTGTTCCGGGGCGGCGCGCGATGTGCGTCTGGCCGCCCCTTGCCCTGGAGACTGCCATGTCCACCGCCTCTGCCCCCGTTGAAATCGCCTCGGTCACGCTGACCGTGCATGACCTGCCCAAAGTGGCGGCCTATTATGAAAAGCTTCTGGGCCTGCACCGGCTGAGCAGCGACAGCGCCGTGGTGCGGCTGGGTCTGGGCAGCGACGTGCTGATCGAGTTGCGCGGCGACAAGGCCGCCCGGCGCAGTGATCCGCGCGAAGCTGGGCTGTTTCACACCGCGTTCCTGATGCCGTCTCGCGCGGCGCTTGGGTCATGGCTGATCCACAGCTCTGAAAACCGCATTCCCCTGCAGGGCGCGTCCGACCATCTGGTGTCAGAGGCGATCTATCTGGCTGACCCGGAAGGCAACGGGATCGAGATCTATTCCGACCGCCCCCGCATCGCCTGGTACAACAAGGACGGCAGCATCAAGATGGCAACGGAAGGGCTGGATCTGAACGATGTCGCGCGGTCAGCCAAGAAACCTTACACCGGGGCGCCCGAGGGGCTGACGATCGGCCACGTTCACCTGCAAGTCGGTCATGTCGGAGAGGCCGAGACATTCTATCGGGACATCATTGGCATGCCCGTCACCTCGCACTATCCGGGGGCCGCGTTTTATGGCTCGGGCGGATATCATCACCACATTGCCACCAACGTCTGGAACAGTCGCAACGCCAAGGCGCGGTCTTTTCCGGCCACGGGTCTTGCCGAACTGACCTTGCGCGCCGATGCGGCAGAGCATGCGGCGATCGTGACGCGCGGTGGATCGGCCCGTCTGGCAGACCCTTGGGGCACGCCGATCACGGTGGTGAGGAAGTGACATGCTGATCAACGGCAAATGGCAAGCAGACTGGCAACCGGTTCAGGCCAAGGATGAAAAGGGCGGTTTTGTCCGTCAGGTTTCCAGCTTTCGCAACTGGGTCACAGCGGACGGCAGCAGCGGTTTTCCAGCCGAGGCGGGGCGGTATCACCTTTACATCGCGCTGATCTGCCCCTGGGCCAGCCGCACGTTGATGGCCCGCAAGTTGAAGGGTCTGGAACGTGCCGTCTCGGTGTCCGTGGTCGAGCCGATCCTGACCACGCAGGGCTGGCGGTTTGGCCCCTATCCGGGTGCGACTTTGGACCTGGTCAACGGCGCCACCTATATGCACGAGCTGTACAGCGCGGCTGATGGCGATTTCACCGGGCGGGCGACGGTGCCCGTGCTGTGGGACAAGGCAACCAAGACCATCGTGTCAAACGAATCCGCCGATATCGTGCGGATGTTCAACGCGGGTTTTGGTGATTTGGCCAGTGGCCCCGACCTGTACCCGGCCGAGCTTGCGGCCGACATCGACGCGCTCAACGACGTGATCTATCCCGGCCTCAACAACGGGGTTTATCGCGCGGGCTTTGCCACCACCCAGATCGCCTATGACGAGGCCTTCGCCACGGTTTTCGCCACGCTGGACATGTTGGAAGCCCGGCTGTCGGACAAGCGCATCTATCTGCACGGAAACCGATTCACCGAAACGGACATCCGCGCCTTCGTGACGCTTATCCGCTTTGATGCCGCCTACCACGGCATCTTCAAATGCAACCTGCGCCGGATTGCCGATTACCCGCATCTGCAAGCCTATCTGGAGCGGGTCTATACCCTGCCCGGCGTGGCCGATACGGTCAGCATCGACCACATCAAGCAGGGCTATTATTCCATCAAGACGCTGAATCCCAATGGCATCGTGCCCGCCGGTCCCGACTTGCCTTGGGTGAAAGGTTAGACATGACAACGCTTGTACTGCTTCTGCACGGCGTCGGCTCCAACGGGGCGGACATGCGCCCCTTGGCGCAATCCTTCGCGCAGGCCCTGCCGGGGGCGGTGTTTCTGTCGCCGGATGGCACGCAGCCGTTCGACGGTGGAGGCAATGGCCGGCAGTGGTTCTCGGTGGCTGGGGTGACCGAGGCCAACCGGCCTGCCCGGATTGTGGCGGCGCGGCTGGCTTTGGACGCGGTGATTGACGCGGCCATGGCGCAAACTGAGGCCGACCATGTGATCCTGATCGGCTTCAGCCAAGGCTCCATCATGGCGCTGGACGCCTTGGCGCGGGGCAAGGTGGCCGAGGTGGTGGCCTTCGCGGGGCGTCTGGCCTTCGACGGCCCTGCCAAACCGCTGCCCGGGGCCCGCGCCCTGCTGGTCGGCGGCACGGCGGATCAGGTGATCGCGCATCGGCTGAGCACGGAGGCGGGTGACCGGCTTGCCGCCGCAGGTGTTGCGACCCAGACCGTCATCCTGCCGGGTGTTCCCCACACGATCACGTCAGACGGCATCGAAGCCGCGCAGGCGTTTCTGTCGCGCGCCTAGGCCTGCGCCGCCACCAACCGCAGCAATTCGGCAAAGGGCACGGGCCTGGAGAACAGGAAGCCCTGAAACTCGTCACACAGGTGCCGTTCCAGCCAGTGTCGTTGGGTTTCCGTCTCGACGCCTTCGGCCACGATCCGCGCCCCGAAGGCGCGGGCTATCGTCATCACCCCGGTGACCAGCAGGCGAAAATCCTTGTGGGCGATCAGCGACCGGTCGATCTTGATGCAGGAAATCGGATACCGCGTCAGGCTGGCGAGGTTGGAATAGGCGGTGCCGAAGTCATCGATCGCCAGCTTGTAGCCCAGATCCGAGATCTGCATCAGCACGCGCTGCAGCCGGCGGTCGCTGTCGACCAGCACGTTTTCGGTGATTTCCAGTTCTATATCACCCTGCACCCCGTCAATCGTCGGCCGCACCTGCCGCAGCAGCGTCAGGAACGAAGGGTCGGCGAATTGCTTGGGCGACACATTGACGGACAGGTTGATCGCCGCGCCCTTGTCGCGCAGCGTTACCAGATGGCGGACCGCCTCACGCAGCACCCAGCGGCCAATCGAGGCGATGCGGCCCGTGGCTTCGGCGATCGGAATGAACTCTCCGGGCAGGACAAGCGATCCGGTGGGCGAATTCAGCCGGATCAGCGCCTCGGCGGCGACGATCTTGCCGGTCTTGAACGACACCCGCGGCTGGTAGAACAGCTCCAGCCGGTTGCGGCTCAACGCCTCGCGCAGTTCGGTGTCGACCTGCAGGAAGCGGTGGCTGCGCTCGGCCAATTCGGGGCGGAAGGCGCGCACGGTGTTGCCGCCACTGCCCTTGGCATCAAACAGCGCCAGGTCCGCCTTGCGCAGCAGTTCGTCAAAGGTGGCCTGACCGTGCTCCGCGATGGACAACCCGATGCTGGCAGAAACGCTCAGGTCGTTGTTGTCGACCAGCATGGGACGGCGCAGTTGGCGCAGGATCGACGTGCAGACCCGCAGAAAGGCCCGCTCTCCGTCAGGTTCGGCCAGAAGGCAGCAGAATTCATCCCCCCCCAGCCGTGACAACAGCGCGGTGTCCGGCAAGGCTTCGCCCAGCCGCCGGGTGATTTCCTGCAACAGACCGTCGCCGGCGGCATGACCGAGCGAGTCATTGACGAATTTGAAGCGGTCGATGTCCAGCAGCAGCAGCGCGGCCACCTTGCCATGCCGCGCCGCCGCCTGCAGGAACGCCGGCGCTGCGCTGGCCAGATAGGTCCGGTTGCGCAGGCCGGTCAGACTGTCGCTGGTGGCCAGGATCGCCATTTCGCGCTTGGCGGCTTCCTGTTCGGTGACGTCAACCTCGGTTATGAGGAAGTTCTTGCGCCCCTCCAGCGGGTCAAAGCTTTGCCGAATCTCCACCTCATGGCGGCGCAGGCCGCGTGATGTGGCCACATCGCTGAGATAGGTGCCCTCGATCCCGACATCAGGATCGCTGGCCAAGATCTCCCGCAGGGCGGCACTTTTGAACCGGGTCAGGGCGGCCTGTTCCTCGACCGGAAAGGCGCGGCGGGCGGCGGGGTTGGCATAGGTGCATTCCCCAGAGGCCGAATAGGTCGTGACCATGACCGCCGTGTACAGCAGCGCCTGAGAGCTGCGCAGCAAGTTGACGTCATCGGGGCTGATCGCCTGCGCCTCGCACAGCATGGCCATGCGGCCATCCGCCAACAGGCAGCCGCGAAACCGGCACAGCAGGGACCTTGGGGTGCCGTGGGGAAAGATCGTCCACTGTTCGTCAAAATGGGCGCCGTTGCGAAAGCCGTTTTGATATTGCTGCAACCGCGTCCGCACCGACGTTGACATGTCCTTGGACATGTCGCGCGCCATCAGCTCTGCCGGTGAGGCGGCGGCCCAGATTTCCAGCGCCGGCGGATTGGCCCAGATGACGCGGGACTGATCAATGTCGAACACCCAGACCGGAAACCGACTGTCCTGAAAGGCCGCCAGCTCGGTGATCCGCAGCACCGGGGCGTTGGGCCTGGCGCTGCTGTCCTGTTCAGGCGTTGGGGCCAAGAAACTAAGCCTCTGGTTGATTGCGACACGGCGGGTATGTACTTCACCTTGATACGCATTTGCCATGAATGCGAGGAATATTCGCAAAATGCGACAATCACGCTGCAGCCGAGGGTTGCGCTGCCCCGTTTGCAAACTTTGACGAAGGTGGTGGCGTTGACCGGATCAAAGACCCGCGACGTGCCGGGCCGCCGCCGACGAGGCTGCGCGGCAGGCGGCTTCCAGCCCCGCACCATCGGCCAGTTGCGTGGCAAGGGTGCCGATGAAGGCATCGCCCGCGCCGTGGCTGCTGATGACCTGAACCTTCTCGGCGGGCAATTCCAGACGCTCGTCATTGGCGCCCCATGCGGCCAGACCCTTGGAACCCGCCGTCACGATCACGGTCTCGAACTGATCTGCCAACAACTTGGCGGCATCTGCGGCGCCGTGCAGACAGCAAACCGGCTCGGTTCCCATCATTTCGGCCTCAACCGCGTTCACGACCAGAACATCGACCAGCCTGCGAAAATCGGCGCCAAGGTCGCGGAACGGCGCGGCGTTCAGCAGGGTGGGGATGCCACGCTTGCGGGCTTCGGCGGCGGCGGCGCGGTTGATCGCCTCGGGCACTTCGTTTTGCAGGATCAGGACCTTGACGCCGTCCCACACGGCATCCGCCGACAAAGCGGCCGGCGCAATGCGCAGATTGGCACCCGAGACGATGGTGGCGGCATAGTCGCCTTCGGCATCCTGAATGGCGACGCTCATCCCGGATCCGACACCTTGCACGGTGGTGATGAAGCGGTCATCGACGCGGCCCTTGGTCAGGTTCTCGCGCAGGAAGCGGCCGAAGTCATCATCGCCCACCGCCCCCACCATGCGGCTGTCCGCCCCGGCCTTGGCCGCTGCCACCGCCTGATTGCCGCCCTTGCCGCCGAATTTCGGATACCAGCGCGAGCCTACTGCCGTCTCGTCCTTGCGGGGCAGATGGTCAGCCTCGACCATGATGTCATAGTGCAGGCTTCCGACGGTCAGGACGATGGGCATGAAGGTCTCACAATCTGCGTTTGGACTGGACCGCGCGCATGGTGCGGTTGAGGTTGGCATCGGCGGCCTTGCGGTCGCGCTGGGCGACGGCGACGAACAGTGCGTCCAGCAGGTTCAGCTGGGCAATCCGCGCCGTGGCATTCTCTCCGATCAGCGGCGAGTTCTGCGCGGTCGAGCACAAGACCACATCCACCATCTTGGCGAGCGGGCTTTCGGGATAGTTCGTCACGGCAATCGTGCGGGCCCCGTTGCGGCGGGCCATCTCGGCAGCCTCCAGCACGGCGGCGGTGGAGCCAGAGTGCGAAAAGGCCACGGCCACGTCATCCGGCCCCAAAAGGGCCGCAGACATCATCATCATATGCGCGTCGTCGAAGACCGAGGTGCGGATGCCGATGCGCAGGAACTTGTGGCTGACATCGCGGGCGATCTGGGCCGAGCCGCCCAACCCGTAGAAATCGCGCTGCTTGGCGCGGGCAAGGTAATCGGCCGCGCGGTCGAAGGCTTCAAGGTCGAGGATGGCGAAGGTTTCCTCAAGCGCCTGCATGGCGGTGCGGAAGACTTTCTGGACGATCTCGCCCGCCGTATCCGCTTCGCCTATTTCGGCGTGCAGGTTGGCGGTGTCGGATCGGTAGTAGTCCACCAGCCCCTGCCGGAAGTCTCGAAATCCGTCGAAGCCCAGCTTCTTGGCGACCTTGACCACCATCGCTTCGGACACCGCCGATTTGAGGGCGATCTCGCGCAGCGGCGTCGTCTCGTCGATGTCCTTGCGGGCTAGGATATCAGCAGCCACCTTGCCCTCCAACGGCGTCAGGCTTGGCAGCTTCATCCGGATTTGCGCGCCCACGGCCCTTGGATCACCCATCTTTACCCCTGTTTCCCACCCGCGCCCGATGCGAACTTGTCGATCAGCATGGCGACAATGATGATGATACCGGTGGCAAGCAACTGGTAGAAGGCCTGCACGTTCATAAGCGTCAGTCCATTGCGCAGCGTGCCCAGAATGATGCAGCCGATCAGGGTGCCGGGGATGCTGCCGCGCCCGCCCATCAGGCTTGCACCGCCGATGGCCGAGGCCGCGATGGCGTCCAGTTCCCAAAGTGTGCCCAGCGTTGGCTCGGCAGCGCCCAGACGACCGATCAGGATCATCGCAGCGACGGCGGCCATGAAGCCCGAGATCATGTAGGCGGCAAGCTTGGTCATCACCACCGGAACCCCGGCGATCCGCGCGGCTTCGGGATTGCCGCCGATGGCCATGAAATACTCGCCCAAGGGGGTCTTGTTCAGGATCACCCACGCCAAGACCGCCAGAACACCGAGGATGATCACGGGGGTGGGGACGCTGCCCAAGGTCCCGTTGGTCATCGCACGGAAGCCGTCCGGCAGGCCGAAGATCGGCTGGCCGCCGGTGTAGATCAGCGCCAGCGCGCGGTAGAGCGACAGGCCGCCCAGGGTCACGATGAAAGGCTGCAAGCCACCCCAGGCGATCAGCGCGCCGTTGACAAAGCCGCAGGCCGCCCCCGCCGCCAGCGCACCCAGGATCGCCACCGGCACCGGCACGCCGGCGACCATCATCGCCGCCCCCAGAATGGCGGTCAGGGCCGCCACCGGCCCGACCGACAGATCAATCCCGCCCGAGATGATCACCAAGGTCATCCCCAGCGCGATACAGGCGTTGATCGAAGATTGCTGCAGGATGTTCAGCAGGTTGGGCGTTGTCAGGAAGGTCGAGGACATTGATGCGAAGACCACCGAAATCAGGATCAGCCCGATCAGAGTGCCCGCATCGCGGAACTTGATGCTTGTGAAAAGTTTGCTCATGGGACCCTCAGGAGGACGGAATGGCGTTGCGGGCTATATTGGCTTCGGTGATGTCAGCGGAACTCAAGGTGGCGCTGATCCGGCCCTCGCGCATGACCAGCACGCGGTCGGCCAGGCGGATCACCTCGGGCAGTTCGGAAGAGACGAAAAGGACGGCCTTGCCCTCTTTGGCCAGACGTTCGATCAGGTCGTATATTTCGGCCTTGGCACCGACGTCGATGCCGCGAGTGGGTTCATCGAACAGGAAGATCTGGGTGCCAGCGGCCAGCCAGCGGCCAATGATGGCCTTCTGCTGATTGCCGCCGGAAAAGCTGCCGATCGGGCGGGATACGTCGAAGGGCCGCAGGTTGACCTCGCGCATCAGGTCTTCGGACCGGGCCTTCAGCATAGCCTTGCGGATGAGGCCCAGCCGGGAAAAGTGCCGCATCGCTGGCAGGCCGATGTTCGAGGTGACGGGGCGTTGCCGCACGATGCCGTCGCGCTTGCGCTCTTCGGGAACCAGACCCAGACCTGCCTTGATCCGGGCGCGGGGGCCGGAAGACACGACTTTGCCGGCAACCTCGACTTCACCCGTGTCGGCGCGGTCGACCCCGGCGATCAAGCGCATCAACTCGGTGCGGCCAGAGCCTACGAGGCCGGCGATGCCAAGGACTTCCCCGGCATGAAGTTCAAACGCAGCGTCCTGCACGGCGCGACCGCGGGACAGGCCTGAAACTTTCAGGACCGTGCGGTCCGTGGCAAAGGAATGGTGCGTGGATTTTGCCAGTTCGCGGCCCACCATCAGTTCAATGACCTGAGACACCGGCGTGGCCGGGATCGGCACCTGCGCGATCAACCGGCCATCGCGCAGGATCGTCGCGGTCTGGCAGACGCGGAACACCTCGTCCATCTTGTGGCTGACATAGATGATCGACACGCCTTGTGCCGACAGACGGCCAATCACCGCCACCAGCTTTTCAAACTCCGCCGGGGTCAGGGAGGAGGTCGGCTCGTCCATCGCGATGATGTTGGCGTTCGCCCGCAAGGCTTTGGCGATCTCGACGATCTGGCGTTGGGCAACACGCAACGTCCGGATCGGCGCGGTGACGTCAATCGCGGGGTCCAGCGAGGACAACAGCCGTTTCGCCTCGGCCTCTTGCGCCGCGCGGTCAACGAAGGGACCTTTGCGCAGCGCATGGCCCAGGAAGATGTTCTGCGCCACCGTCAGTTCCGGAACTTGTTGCAGTTCCTGATGGATCATCGCAATCCCCGCCAGCGTCGCATCGCGGGGTGATGAAATCTGTACCTCTTTGCCGTCAATCTCGATCCTGCCGGTATCGGAGGAGAGAACGCCGGAGAGGATGTTGAGCATGGTGGACTTGCCCGCGCCATTCTCGCCCAGAAGGCCATGGACCTCGCCGGGCTGGACGGTCATCGTCACGCCATGCAGCACCTTGGTCACGCCAAAGGACTTCTGCACGTCAGTCAGGGAAAGACGGGATGTCATGGTTGTATCCGGGGGCTATCCGAAAGGAAAAGGTCTGCCCGGGGGAGCGCCGGGCAGACCAGTCAGATCACTTCAAGAGGGCAGCGCGCAGCGCCGTCATGTCGGTCGTGGCATAGGTGTCCACGTTGTCCTTGGTGATCAGCGCTTGCGGCGTGGCCACAACGCGCGGCAGCTTCTGGCCGGCCAGCAGGCGCAAGCTGACTTCCAGCGCGATTTCACCGGTCAAAACCGGGAACGAGTCCACGGTACCGGTCAGATCGCCCGCCTTGATGGCGGCATAGGCGTCAGAGATGCCATCGGTGCCGAACACGGCGACCTGTTGCTGCTTGCCAGCGGCCTTCACAGCCTCGACCACACCCAGCGCCATGCCGTCGTTGTTGGCATAGAAGCCGATCAGGTCGGGGTATTGCTGCAGGATGGTGGTGGCAGCGTTGAAGGCTTCTTCACGGCTCCAGTTGGCGGGAACCGAGGCGACGACGGTGAACTTGCCCGAGGCGTTGATGGTCTCGGTGAAACCGGCGGTGCGCTGACCGGCGGCGTAGACGCCCGGCTGCCCCTCGATCACGGCAACTTTGCCGCCATCGGGACGGTTGGTGATGAACCAGTTGGCGACGTTCACGCCGTTGCCCTTTTGCACGTTGCCGACATAGTGCTCGGCGGACGGGATCACGGCGTCATTGACGTTCAGCACCGGGATGCCAGCAGCCTTGGCCTTTTCGACAGCCGGAACCAGGTTGGCGTCGGTTTGCGGCGACAAGAGCAGAGCCGAGAAGCCTTGGCTGATCAGGTCTTCGGCGATGGACAGCTGACCCAGTTGGTCGCCTTCGTTGGCCGCGGCCTGGTAGACCAGCGTGATACCCAGCTTGTCGGCGAGGTTCTGGTAGCCTTGGCCCAGCGAGCGCCAGTATTCGTTGGTCAGCGTCTTGGACACGCCACCGATCTTGGTGCCGGCAGCCGGCGCTGCGAGCGGGCCGAACTTGGCGTCCAGTTGTGACCAGTCCATCCGGTCCGGTTCCGAGTCCGAATTCAGTGGGGCAAGGTCGGCATGGGCCACGCCCATCGACAAGGCGAAGACACCGGCGGCGAGTGCGCCTTTCAGAAAGTGTTGCATATGGATCCTCCCGTTTTCAACACGTTTTGACAAGTGATTGTAAAGTCAGACCGTCAGCGCCCCCTTGGCCGCGGCAAGCCGGGCGATGTCCTGAGCAATGACGGGGTCTTGGGCAGATTGCGCATGGGTCAGGCGGTTGTCGCCTGCCATGGAATGAACGCCCGCCAGAAGGCGGCGGACGGTGCGGATGTTGGCGGCGCATTCGGCCACCGGATCAAGGCCCGACGCATCGGGGAAAGTGTCAAAGTAGATCGCGCCGTCGAAGCCCGCGCGATGAACTTCGCGCAGCAGTTCCAGCGTGGCCAGCTCGTGCACCGAAGCGACCATCAGCCCATCATCGCGCTTGGCATAGCCATCATTCAGGTGCAGGCCCAGCAGCTTGCTCTTGCGGGCGATCAGGGCAGCGGCGAAGGCGGGCTGTTCGTCGGCGTAGAGCGAATGGGCGAAATCGATGGTCACGCCAAGGTTGGCCGCCCCGACTTCCGCAATCGCCAGCAGGGTGGTGGCGGCGTCGTTCAAAAGGCTGTAAGATCTTGGCTCATTGGGTTTATATTCGATCGAGATCATGCAATCCGCATCATGCGCGCAGACCTCGGCAATGCCGGCAATCTCGGCCTCCCACAGCGCGGTGTAGTCGCACTGGAAGGCATAGTCGTAGCCGTCCTGGCCCAACCACAGCGTCATCATCGGCGCACCCATCTCACGCGCAGCATCAATGCCGCGCTTGGTCAGGTCAATCGCCTCGCGCCGCACCACGGGGTCCGGGTTGGTGAATGCGCCGCGCTTGTAGGCCGGGTTGGTGTAGTACCGCATCGCCAGGCCCGAGACGGAAAGTCCGCTGTCGCGCACGATCTGTGCCACTTGGGTGGCATCTTCGCCGACGTGGTCGGGGTAGTTCAGATCCAGTTCGGACAGCCCCTCGACCGTGGCCGCGCGGGCCACCAATTGGGCCAGCGAGGGCTTGCCGAACATCCCGGGCCAGTGGTCCGAAGCGTTGGATGCAAACGAGTTGATCCGCGTGGCGAAGCGTTGTCCGAGCATATGATTCCTCCATACTTTACAAGTAATCATAAATTTATAAAGTAACAAGGGGAAACCGAAGTGCGTCTTGTTTTCCAGCCAAGCCGATGGGCAAGTGGGATTGCGTGGTCTGGGGCGGCGGACCTGAAAAATTGGCCAAAACACCTGCCGTTGTGCAGCCGCTTTGCAGCACCAAGCCCCTCTTGCCCCCGAAGACATCCCGACCGATAGTGTCGTCAATCGCTTCGTGACAGGGAGTTCACACAATGAAGATTGCATCAGTCTTGACGGGTCTGGCTTTGGCCGCCTTTGGCACCGTAGCTGCCGCCGACGCCTTGCCAGACCTCAAGGGCAAGGAAATTACCATCGTGACGGAAAACGCTTATCCGCCGCTGCAGTTCCTCGACAAAAGCGGCAAGGCGATCGGCTGGGAATATGACGCGATCGCCGAGATCGCAAAGCGGCTGAACTTCACGGTGAAGTACGAAAACATCTCGTGGGACGCGATGATCCCAGCCGTGTCGGAAGGTCAGTTCGACATGGGGATGACCGGGATCACGATCACCGATGAACGCAAGGCCAAGGTCGATTTCAGCGATGCCTACATGCGGTCGGAAAGTGTGATGATGGTGCGCGGCGATGAAACCCGTTTCACCGACGCCAAGTCCTTTGGGGCCAATCCCAAGCTGTTGATCGGCGCGCAGGCCGGCACGACGCCGTTCTACACAGCCGTCTATGACGTGTTGGACGGCAAGGAAGACAACCCGCGCATCAAGCTGTTTGAAACCTTCGGCACCTCGGTCGAGGCGTTGAAGGCGGGCGACGTCGACACGGTGCTGACCGACAAGACGGCCGGAGAAGGCTATGTTGCTGCCTCGGGTGGCAAGCTGAAGCTGGTGGGTGAACCGCTGGGCACCGAAGACTTCGGCTTCATCTTCCCCAAGGGCTCGGCCTGGGAAGCGCCGATCAATGCCGGGATCGCGGCGTTGAAGGCGGACGGGACCTTTGATGCGCTGAACAAGAAGTGGTTCCTTGACTACAAGATGAACTGACTTGAACCCACGCGAAGGCGAGGAATTCCCATGGTGGCTGGTGATCCTTGGGGTCACCGGCCTTTGGCTGTTCTATGAGGTCTGGGTTTCCGAGATTTACAGTCAGGTGATGGAAACCCTGATCAAGGGCATCGAGGTGACAGTGGCGGTGACGTTGATCGCCTACCTCTTGGCCTGCATGATGGGGCTGGCCTTGGCGGTGTCGGGGCTGTCGAAATACCGGGTGCTGCGGCAGGTGGCGCGCTTGTGGATCGAAGTGATCCGCGGCGTGCCGATTATGGTGCTGCTGTTGTATGTGGCTTTCGTGCTGTCCCCGGCACTGGTTTATGCGTGGAACTGGGTGGGCGGCTTTCTTGGCGCGGACCCGGTGATCTCTCGCGACTTCCCTTTGATCGCGCGGGCGGTGATGGCACTGACGCTGGCCTACTCCGCCTTTCTGGCCGAGATCTTTCGGGCCGGTCTGCAGGCGGTCGACAAGGGGCAGATCGAGGCGGCGATGTCGCTTGGCCTGTCGGGTTGGCAGCGCTTTCGCCACATCGTCTTTCCGCAGGCGTTTCGGATGATCCTGCCTCCGCTGGGAAATGACTTTGTGGCGATGGTGAAGGACAGCTCGCTGGTGTCGATCCTGGGCGTGGCCGACATCACGCAACTGGGCAAGGTGCAGGCGGCGGGGAACTTTCGCTACTTCGAGACGTATAACATGGTGGCGCTTCTCTACCTTGTGATGACGATAGGCCTTAGCCTTGCCTTGCGGCGGGTGGAGCGACGGTTGAGGATGCGGGCGAAGTAGCGGGGGCTGGCCCCCGCACAGGGCGAAGGGCGGGGGCCAGCCCCCGCACCCCCGGGATATTTGGACAAGTATGAAAGGGAAAGACATGAGCAATCCGCTGTTGACCGCCTGGGAGACTCCGTTCGGGTTGCCTCCCTTTGCGGCGATCAAGGATGAGGATTTCGCGCCGGCCTTCGAAGCGGCCTTGGTGGAGGCGCGGGCGCGGGTGGCGGCGATTGCCGCGGAGCCCGCCGCGCCGACCTTTGTGAACGTGATCGAGGCGTTGGAACTGAGCGAGGAGATGCTCAGCCGGATCTGCGGGGTGTTCTACAACCTCGTGGGCGCCGACAGCACCGAGGCGCGGGAAGCCCTGCAAAGCGAGATGGCCCCCAAGCTGTCGGCTTACGCATCAGAGATCACCAACAACCGGGTGCTGTTCGAGCGGATCGAGACCCTTTGGCAGGGGCGCGAGGCTTTGGGGCTTTCGCACGAACAGGGCCGGGTCTTGGACCTGTACCGGCGGATGTTCGTGCGGTCGGGCGCGCAGTTGGACGGGGCCGAGGCGGAGCGGTTGACCGAGGTGAAGTCGAAGCTGGCCGTGCTGGGCACCAAGTTCAGCCAGAACGTGCTGGCCGACGAGCGGGAGTGGTTCATGCCTTTGGGCGAGGCGGATCTGGTGGGCCTGCCGGACTTCGTGATCTCGGCCGCAAGGGCGGCGGGGGAGGAGAAGAAGGCGGGCGGGCCGGTGGTGACGCTGTCGCGGTCAATCATCGTGCCGTTCCTGCAATTTTCGCCGCGTCGTGATCTGCGGCAGAAGGCTTACGAGGCCTGGGGTCTGCGCGGAGCCAATGGCGGGGCGACCGACAACCGTGGGGTGGCTGCCGAGACGCTTCGCTTGCGCGAGGAGCGGGCGAAGTTGCTCGGCTATGACAGCTTTGCCGCCTACAAGCTGGAGCCGGAGATGGCCAAGACGCCGGGCCGGGTGCGGGATTTGCTTCTGCGAGTGTGGGAGCCTGCGAAGAAGAAGGCCGAGGCGGATGCCAAGGTACTGGAATCTATGATGCATGCCGATGGCATCGCCGGTCCGCTGGAAGCTTGGGATTGGCGCTTTTACAGCGAGAAGCGTCGGAAAGCGGAGCATGATCTGGATGAAGCGGTCCTGAAGCCCTACCTCAGCCTGGAGGCGATGCTGGGCGCCATGTTCGACTGTGCCACGCGGCTGTTCGGGCTGGAGTTCAAGCCGCTGGACGTGCCGCTGTATCATCCTGATGCGCGGGCCTGGGAAGTGTCTCGCAACGGTGAGCATATTGCGGTGTTCATCGGCGATTACTTCGCAAGGGGATCCAAGCGGTCGGGGGCGTGGTGTTCCGACATTCGCGGTCAGCGGCGGCTGGGGGGCGATCAGCGGCCGGTGGTCGTGAACGTGTGCAACTTTGCAAAGGGCGATCCGTGCCTGCTGTCCTATGACGATGCGCGCACGCTGTTCCACGAATTCGGCCATGCTTTGCATCAGATGCTGTCGAATGTGACCTATGGCTTCATCTCTGGCACCAACGTGGCGCGGGACTTCGTGGAACTGCCAAGCCAGCTTTACGAGCACTGGATGGAAGTGCCAGAGGTCTTGGAAAAGCACGCCCGCCACTATGAAACCGGCGAGCCGATGCCCGCCGACATGCTGAAACGGCTTCTGGCAGCGGGGACCTATGATCAGGGCTTTGCCACGGTGGAGTTCATCTCCAGTGCCATGGTCGATCTGGCTTTCCACGAGGGCGCGGCCCCCGCTGACCCGATGCAGAAGCAGGCCGAGGTGCTGGAGGGTCTGGGCATGCCACGCGCCATCCGCATGCGCCACGCCACACCGCATTTCGCCCATGTGTTCAGTGGTGACGGCTATTCCAGCGGTTACTACAGCTACATGTGGTCGGAAGTCATGGATGCCGACGCCTTCGCCGCCTTTGAAGAGACCGGCGATGCCTTCGACCCCGAAACTGCCGCCAGGCTGGAGAAATACATCCTGTCGGCGGGTGGGTCAGAGGAGGCGGAAGTGCTTTACACCAAATTCCGCGGAAGGATGCCGGGGGTCGAACCCCTGTTGAAAGGGCGCGGCCTGCTCGACGTCGCGTAATTCTTCACCGCTCCCCTCCCGGCCTGCTAGACTGGTGGCAAAGCAGGGAGGGGTGCGATGGATTATCCTTTGGTGATCGGTCAGATGCTGAAAACCGGGCTGACGGCGGCGCCGGCGCAGCGCATCACCTTTGGCACGCAGTTTGAGATGACCTATGCCGAGTTCGGGGCACGGGTCACGCGTCTGGGTTCGGCTTTGGCGGTGCTGGGGCTGGGACAAGGCTGTGTCGTGGCGGTGATGGATTATGACAGCCACCGTTACCTTGAATGCTTCTTCGCCATCCCGATGCTGGGGGCGACGCTGCACACGGTGAACGTGCGTCTGTCGGCGGAGCAGATCCTGTACACGATCAACCATGCCGAGGATGATGCCATCCTTGTCCATCAGGATTTCCTGCCCCTGCTGCTGCCCTTGCTGCCGCGTATCCGGCGGCCCCTGCGGCTGATCCTGCTGGCTGACAAGTCAGCCGAGATGCCGGAGGGCTTTGCCGGGGAGTATGAGGCTTTGGTGGCTGGCGGCGATGCGGCGTTTGCGTTTCCAGAGTTTCCGGAATCCACGCCGGCGACCCTGTTCTACACCACCGGCACGACGGGTGACCCGAAAGGGGTCACCTATTCGCACCGGCAGCTGGTGCTGCACTCGTTCGGGGTGATTGCCGCCCTCGCGCCGGTGCCGGGGCGTGGTGGGATCAAGCGCGACGATGTCTATATGCCGCTGACGCCCTTGTTCCATGTGCATGGCTGGGGCTTTCCGCTGATCGCCACCATGCTGGGAATGCGGCAGGTCTATCCGGGGCGGTACGAGCCGGGCAAGCTATTGTTCCTGATCGCAGAACATGGCGTGACCTTCTCGCATTGCGTGCCCACGGTGCTGGCGATGATCCTAGCAGCCCCAACGTCCGAGCCGGTCAATCTGTCGAACTGGAAGGTGATTGTTGGCGGCTCTGCCCTGCCCGAAGGACTGGCGCGGGCGGCCATGGCGCGGGGGATCGACGTGCACACAGGCTATGGCATGTCGGAAACCTGCCCGATCCTGACCCTGGCCGATATGGTGGCAAGTCAGGGGGTGGGCGATACGACAGCGATCCGGATCGCGACGGGCAAGGCTGCGCCGCTGGTTGAAATCCGCGTGGTCGATCCCGACATGCGCGACGTCGCGCATGATGGTCAGACCACCGGCGAGGTCGTGGCGCGGGCGCCCTGGCTGACCCAGGGCTATCTGCGCGATCCAGAGCGGACAGCAGAGTTGTGGCGGGGCGGCTGGCTGCACACCGGTGATGTGGGCAACATGGCTGCCGATGGCACCCTGCGGATCACTGACCGGCTCAAGGATGTCATCAAGTCGGGCGGCGAGTGGATCTCCTCGCTGGAGCTGGAAAGCATCGTCTCCGCCGTGCCCGGCGTGCAGGAGGTGGCGGCGGTCGGAATTCCGGATGCGCAATGGGGCGAGCGACCCGTGGTGCTGGTCGTCGCGCGCGATGATGTCGAGGCGGCGGTCCATGCAGCGGTGCAGGCGGCGATTTCCGCAGGCCGCCTGTCGCGTTGGGCGGCGCCCGAGCGGGTTTTGCCGGTCGAGGTGATCCCCAAGACCAGTGTCGGCAAGATCGACAAGAAGGCGATCCGGGCCGCGCTGGCGCAGAATGCCCGCCCGGTCGCGGGTTGACGGGCGGGGAAGGCCAGCCTCCCCCGCGCCCCCTCCGGAGTATTTCCAAAGGAGCAAATGCAAGGGGGCGGTTGCATCCGGGCCGCGGGTGGGCATTGTGGCCTTCTGGAATTGGGGGAGACTGCGATGTTTCGGGCACTTGTGCTGGAGAAGAATGCCGAGGGGCAGGCGGAAGCCTTTGTGCGGGAGCTGCAGGACAGCGCCTTGCCGCCCGGTGAGGTGACCGTGACGGTGGAATATTCCACCCTCAACTACAAGGACGGGCTCTGTCTGTCGCCCACGGGCGGCGGGCTGGTTCGGACATATCCGCATGTCGGCGGAATTGATTTCGCAGGCACCGTCGAGGCGAGCTCCGACGTCCGCTACAAGCCCGGCGACAAGGTGGTCTTGACCGGCTGGCGCGTGGGCGAGGTGCATTGGGGTGGCTATGCCACCAAGGCGCGGGTCAAGGCGGATTGGCTGGTGCCCTTGCCGGCGGGCTTGACCGCGCGTCAGGCGATGGCGGTCGGGACGGCGGGCCTGACATCGATGATGGCCGTGCTGGCGCTTGAGGACCACGGGCTGGTGCCTGCGTCGGGTGAGGTGCTGGTGACAGGGGCGGCCGGCGGTGTAGGCTCGGTCGCCGTGGCGCTGCTGGCGCATCTGGGCTACCAGGTCGCGGCGGTGACCGGGCGGCCGGAGACGGAAGCCTATCTGCGCGACCTTGGCGCTAGCCGGATCATTCCGCGTGCCGATCTTGCCGAGACGGTGAAGCGGCCCTTGGAAGCCGAAACCTGGGCGGGCTGTGTCGATGCCGTGGGCGGCGCCATGCTGGCGCGGGTCTTGGGACAGATGAAATATGGCGGTTCGGTTGCTGCGGTGGGGTTGGCGGGGGGATCGGGGCTTCCCGCCTCGGTCATTCCGTTCCTGCTGAGGGGGGTCAATCTGCTGGGCATCGACAGCGTGATGAAGCCCTTTGCGGGGCGCCAGCGGGCCTGGGCGCGGATCGCCCGCGATCTGCCGATGGCCAAACTGGAGGCGATGGTGGAGCCCGCGACTTTGGCCGACCTGCCTGCCTTGGGCTCGGCGATCCTGAAGGGCGAGGTCAAGGGCCGCGTGGTGGTGGATGTCACCGCATGATCGTCACGCTGGGGGAAATCCTGGTCGAGATCATGGCCGATACGCCGGGAGAGGGCTTTCGCGAGGCCATAGCGCTGACCGGCCCCTATCCTTCCGGCGCACCGGCGATCTTCATCAGCCAAGTGGCGCGGATGGGCGCTGCAGCCGGGATCATTTCGGCCGTCGGGGCGGATGACTTCGGGCGGGTCAACCTGGACAGGCTGCGGGCGGATGGCGTGGATGTCTCGGCGGTGACAGTCGTGGCCGAGCGGCCCACGGGCAGCGCGTTCGTGCGCTACCGGCCGGATCGGTCGCGGGATTTCGTGTTCAACATCGCCCATTCGGCCTGCGCCTCGATCGCCATCGGGGCAGAGGCCAAGGCCATGCTGGCCAAAGCGCGGCATCTGCATGTGGTGGGCACGTCGCTGTCATCCGTGCCGCTGCAGGCCATGGCTTTGGCGGCGGCGCATCAGGTCAAGGGGCAGGGTGGGACGATCAGCTTTGACCCCAATCTGCGCAAAGAGGTTCTGGGACAGCCCGGGCTGCAGGACACCGTCATGGCGATGCTGGGGCTGACCGACCTGTTCCTGCCCTCGGGGGACGAGCTGTTCATTGGCTGCACCCGCCGGGACGACGCGGTGGATCAGCATCTGGCGCGCGGGATCAGGGCGGTGGTCTGGAAACGCGGCGCCGAGGGCGCGCGCTACTTCGATGCCGATGGCAGCTTGGACCAGCCGGGCTTTGCGGTGACCGAGGTGGACCCGACCGGCGCAGGCGATTGCTTTGCCGGGGCGTTCATCGCGCTTTGGTGTGCCGGGGCGACGCCCGCGCAGGCGCTGCGTCTGGCGGCGGCGGCGGGCGCCTTGGCCGTGACACAGCGCGGGCCGATGGCGGGTGCAGCCTGGCGCAGCGCGGTGGAGGCCTTTGCCACCTGATGCCCAAGCCATGGCGCGAAAGGCCGGGCGGATGCCCAGCCCCATTCGCTTGTTGTCTCACCGGGCCAGAATGGCGTCCACAATCCGGTTTGCGGCATCTTCGGCGTCAAGTTCCACCGTGTTCACGATGATCTCGGGCGCTTCCGGCGGTTCATAGGGGCTGTCGATGCCGGTGAAGTTCTTCAGCTGACCGGCCCGCGCTTTCTTGTACAGCCCCTTCACATCGCGGCTTTCCGCAACGCTGAGCGGTGTATCGACATAGACCTCGATGAACTCACCGGCCGCCATCAGATCGCGGACCATCCGGCGTTCGGACCGGAAGGGAGAGATGAAGGCGGTCAGCACGATCAGCCCGGCGTCGGTCATCAGGCGCGCCACTTCGCCCACGCGTCGGATGTTTTCCACCCGGTCGGCATCGGTGAAGCCAAGATCGCGGTTCAGCCCGTGGCGCACGTTGTCACCGTCCAAGAGGAAGGTGTGCTTGCCAAGCGCGTGCAGCTTGGATTCCACCATGTTGGCGATGGTCGATTTGCCCGAACCGGACAGGCCGGTGAACCAGACCACGCAGGGCTTTTGCGTCTTCAAGGCGGCGTGCGCCTCGCGGTTAACTTCCAGCGCTTGCCAGTGGATGTTCTGGCTGCGGCGCAGGGCGAAGTGGATCATCCCGGCGGCAACCGTGGCATTGCTGATCCGGTCGATCAGGATGAAGCCGCCAAGGTCGGGGTTGACGTTGTAGGCTTCAAACGGAATGGCGCGGTCGATCGACAGGTTGCAGACGCCGATGGCATTCAGACCCAAGGTGCGCGAGGCAATGTGCTCCAGCGTGTTGACGTTCACCTCGTATTTCGGTTCGGTCACCGTGGCGGTCACGGTTTGGGTGCCGATCTTTAGCAGATACGGACGGCCCGGCAGCATGGCATGTTCGTCCATCCAGACCAGGGTCGCCTCGAACTGATCCGCCACCTCGCACGGCGCATCCGATTGCACGATGACATCGCCACGCGAGCAGTCGATTTCATCGTTGAAGGTCAGGGTGATCGACTGGCCGGCAACGGCCTGATCCAGATCGCCGTCCAGCGTGACGATGGATTTCACCGTGGTCGTCTTGCCTGAGGGCAGCACGCGGATCGCATCGCCGGGGCGGATGACCCCCGCGCCGATCTGCCCGGCAAAGCCACGGAAGTCCAGGTTCGGACGGTTCACCCATTGCACCGGCATCCGGAACGGCAGGTCGACCATGCGGGCGACGTTGACGGGTGCCACCTCCAGATGGCCCAGCAGCGTCGGCCCGGTGTACCAAGGCATGGCCGAGCTTTTGGTGACGATGTTGTCACCCTTCAGGCCGGAAATCGGGATCGGCAGGAACGTCGCCATCCCGATCTGCTTGGCGAAGTGGCTGTATTCCTTGATGATCTCGTAGAAGCGTTCTTGGCTGTAGCCCACAAGGTCCATCTTGTTGACCGCCAGCACCACGTTCTTGATGCCCAGAAGTTGCACCAGATACGAATGTCGCCGGGTCTGTGTCAGCACCCCTTGCCGGGCGTCAATCAGGATGACCGCAAGGTCCGCCGTAGACGCCCCCGTCACCATGTTGCGGGTATATTGTTCATGGCCGGGAGTATCCGCCACGATGAACTTGCGCTTGTCGGTGGCGAAGAAGCGGTAGGCGACGTCGATGGTGATGCCTTGCTCGCGCTCGGCCGCCAGACCGTCAACCAGCAGGGCAAAGTCGATCTCCTGGCCCTGGGTGCCCGATACCTTGCTGTCACGCTCCAGCGTCGCAAGCTGGTCTTCGAAGATCATCTTGCTGTCATAGAGCAAGCGGCCGATCAGCGTCGACTTGCCATCATCGACCGAGCCGCAGGTGATGAAGCGCAGCATGGTCTTGTGCTGGTGCTGCAGAAGGTAGGCGTCGATATCCTCGGCAATCAGCTTGTCGGTGACATAGACAGGGTCAATCTGAACGGTCATTTAGAAATACCCCTCTTGCTTCTTCTTCTCCATCGAGGCGGCTTGATCGTGGTCGATCGCCCGGCCCTGACGTTCTGACGTGGTGGTCAGCAGCATTTCCTGAATGACCTGCGGCAAGGTCGTGGCCTGCGACTCCACGGCGCCGCTAAGCGGGTAGCAGCCCAGAGTGCGGAAGCGGACGGACCGCATCTGCGGCACCTCTCCGGGGTGCAGACGGAAGCGGTGGTCATCGACCATCAGCAACAGCCCATCGCGTTCGACCACCGGGCGCGGCGCCGAGAAATACAGCGGCACGATCTCGATGCCTTCCAGATGGATGTATTGCCAGATGTCCAGCTCGGTCCAGTTGGAAATCGGAAAGACCCGGATGCTTTCGCTCTTGGCCTTGCGGGTGTTGTACAGCTTCCAAAGCTCCGGCCGCTGGTTCTTGGGGTCCCAGCGGTGGTTGGCCGAGCGGAACGAGAAAACGCGTTCCTTTGCGCGGGATTTCTCTTCGTCCCGGCGCGCACCGCCGAAGGCCACGTCGAAATTGTACTTGGTCAACGCCTGTTTCAAGCCTTCGGTCTTCCACATGTCGGTGTGCAATCCGCCGTGGTCGAAAGGGTTGATGCCCTTCTCCAGCGCCTCGGGGTTTTGATGGACGATCAGATCCATTCCCGCATCCTTGGCGGCCTTCTCGCGCAACTCGTACATGGCGCGGAATTTCCACGTTGTATCGACGTGCAGCAGCGGGAAGGGTGGCGGCGCGGGGTAAAAGGCCTTTTTGGCCAGATGCAGCATCGTCGCGGAATCCTTGCCGACCGAATAGAGCATCACCGGGTTTTCGGCATTCGCCACAACCTCGCGCATGATGTGGATGCTTTCGGCTTCCAGACGCTGCAGGTGGGTCAATGTGCTTGGCGTCAATCCTTGCGCTCCGTGTGTGCTCGTCATCATCAGGTTCCTTGCAGAATAGCTTTCATCTTGTGCCAATTTTCGCGCGCCTGCGCCAGCACGGCAAACACCGCAAGGGCACCAGAAGCAAGAAGGATTGCCTGCAAGCCCCGCACCCCATGCAATTTGCGCTCAATCCCGACGCATCGGTCGAGATAGTGTTCCACCAGCCGAACGCAACCGGGAATTCCCTTCTTTTCTGCCGCCAAGGTCAAAGCCAGACGGCGGGCACGATCACCGGCCCCACCTCAGCCTGACGCAACTGATCCGCCACCTCTTCCACCCGCCGGCGGGGCATCGCGGGCCAATCCGCAGCCTTGCCCCGCACACCCTGCGCGTGAAAGGCATTGAGGCGGAGGCGCAGGGGGCCGCCCAAGTCCCGCGCAAAGCGGATCAGCCGGGTGACCTCTTCGGCCGTGTCGGTCAGGCCGGGCAGCATCAGAAAGCGCAACTCGTGCAGTTTGCCGGCCGCATGGGTGATGCGCGCGCTGGCCAGACTGCGGGTATTGTCGCGCCCTGTCAGGGTCAGATGCAGGGCCGGGTCAAAAGCCTTGATGTCCAGCATCACGCCATCGGTCACCGGTAAAAGGCCGCGCCAGCCCTGCGCGCCAAGATGCCCGTTGGAGTCGATGAAGCAGGTCAGGCCGGCAAGTTCGGGGTCCTGCCGGATCGCGGTGAACAGGGCCGCGACGAAGGCGCCTTGCAGCGTCGGCTCGCCCCCTGACACTGTGATGCCGGACAGAAACGCCCGGTTCTGGCGCAGAAGGGTCAGGATATCGGCCACGGAATAGGCCAGCACCATCGGGCTGGCGCTGATCGGGCAGGCTTTCAGGCAGTCGTCGCATTGGGTGCAAAGCGCAGGGTCAAAATGCACCTTGCCCTCCACTAGGGTCAGCGCCGCCGTTGGGCAGGCGGTCAGGCAGACGCCGCAATCGTTGCACTGGCCGATGGTATGCGGGTTATGGCAGGCGGCGCAGGCATAGTTGCAGCCCTGCAGGAACAGGACCAGACGATTGCCCGGCCCATCCACGCAAGACCACGGCAGGACCTTACTGATCCGCGCCAGCGGCAAGTTCATGGGCCAATACCCTCGGTTTGCGCGCCAGAATGGCCGTCATCTTCGCCGCCTCGGCCCCCAAAGCCGTGGTGTCGGTGCGTGATCCCTTTTCGGCGTTGTACCGCGCCACATCCGACAGGCGGATCATGTAGCCGGTGACCCGCACCAGATCATTGCCCCCGACATTGGCGGTAAACTCGCGCAGGCCGCAGGCGAAGGCACCTTTGCACAGATCCAGCACGGCATCCGGGTTGGCCTTGACCGTTGCATCCAGCGTCAGGATTTCCGAGATGCCGGAGGGGTAATATGCATGATGCGGCGCCAAGGCTTGCACATGGGTCACCGGGTCAGGCTCTGTGCCATAGGGAATCCGCACCCCCGGCGTCAGGCCTGTGTCGGTGGACAAACCGGCTTGCGCGTGCAGCATCGCCCGGCCCCGCCAGACATGCCGCAGGGGCCGCGCGGCCACCATCTCGGCCAGCTTGGCCGAGATGGCGTGCCCCAAGGCATTGGCGCGGGCATCGTGGCCATAGGCTCCGGTCTGGCCCTGCAGGTGGTTCACCGCCTCGGCCATGGCAAAGACGCCGAACATGGCGGTAAAGCGGGTGGGGTCGATCCAGCCTTCGGTCACAAGGAAGCTGTCGAAGAAGCCGGATCGGTCGAACAGATAGTCGATCCGCGCCTGCGTCAGTCGGAAATTCAGGTCGACGAACGTCGGCAGGGCCCGGTTCAGGAAATCCTCGACATCGCGCGACCGCTTGGCGACCTCGAACAGATTGACCCGGGTCAAAGTGGACGCACCGCCCCCCAAAGGCAGCGCGTTGTAACAGCTGACGATGGCATAGCCCCTGTCGTCAAAGGCCGCCGCATGGAGCGGATGGTTGGCGATATGCGGCTTTGAGCACACCGTGATATTCCCGATGGCCTGCCTCAGAATGGCCTCGGTGCTCCGGGCTGGATCATAGCGGAAGGTCAGGTTCGGCGCGATCTGCCCCAGTTCAGCGTCGACCTGCAGAATGGTGCGGGCAACGCGGTTGTCGCTTGGCCCGATGTTGGCATGCAGGAAGGCGTCTGGCAGCACCCGGTCGATATAGCGCCAGAAGAGCCTGATCTTGGCCTGCAGGTCCGCGTCCGAAACCCCCGCGCAGAAGGGCAGCAGCAGGTCATCCAACTGCCCGATATAGACCGGCATCCCGGTGATCGAGGGCACATGGTGGTAGGCGATCATCAGGGTATGGATCGCCTCGTCCAGCGTCTGCGGGACGGGCAGTTCCAGCCAGTCAGAGCCGTTTTTCAGAACCACTGCATAGTCGGGCAAGACGTAGCGCGGCCGATAGGGCGCGTGGCCCTCATACATGTCGCAGATCACCCGTGCATCCAGCGCGGCCTGCGTTTCCGCGTCCAGCGGCAGATAGGGCAGGGCGTTCTCTGCCTCTGTCGCCAAGGCATGCGCTTTCTGTGCCGGGCTTAGCGTGGGGGTGTTGACGATGCGGCGCAGGGTTGCGGGGTTTGGCGTCATGGCAAATCCTTTCACAGGCCTGCCGCCCCGGTCACGGGGCAGAATGCAACTGTGCCTGCGTAAACCGGACGGCTGCCGCCCGCCTTGATCCGTGTCAAACGCCCCATCGGCCAAATGCAGCAAGACCGCCGCAGATTGCCACGACTCTCTCACAAAGCAGCCGCATTTTCTGCATTCTGCCGCCGCTTTCGGACCCGATATTCGCAAAATCTATTTCAAATTAGGGACTCGCCATGGCCACCTTCACATTCAGCACGCTGGTCAACAACCAGACGATCGCCTTTGATCCGCTCCACGATGTCTTGTCCTTTGATTCCAGCGTGCGGCCGGCAGAGTTGCTGATCAACAGCACGGCCAGCGGGGTGCAATTCTCGGTGCATGGCAAGTCGATTGTTCTGTCGAGTATCGCGCTCGACGATCTGGGCGTCAGTTCCGCCACCGCGCTGCCCAACGTGACCTTCGGATCGACCGGCGTCCTGCTGGTGGGCGAGGGGACCACGGCCCATGACGGCGATCTGGCCAACAATCTGACCGGTGGCGCAGGCGACGATGCCCTTCTGGGTCTGGGCGGCAACGACATTCTGGATGGCGGCACCGGCGCGGATCTGATGGTGGGCGGTTTGGGCGATGACACCTACAAGGTGGACAACGTCGGCGATGTGATCACGGAAGAGGGCGCGGGCACCGATCTTGTGCTGTCTTCGGTCAGCTACACTTTGGCCAGCAATGTCGAGAACATGACGCTGACCGGCGTCGGCGCGATCAATGCCACCGGCAATGCCCTGGCCAATATCTTGATCGGCAATGCCAATGACAACGTCCTTGATGGCAAGGTCGGGGCCGACACCATGATCGGCGGCGATGGCAACGACACCTATGTGGTCGACAACAGCCTCGACAAGGTGACCGAGACCAACAGCAGCTTCACCCAGATCGACACGGTGAATGCCAGCGTGAACTACACGCTGGGGGCGAACCTTGAAAACCTGCTTCTGACCGGCACTTTGGGCCTTGTCGGCGTGGGCAACCACCGTGACAACGTCATCACCGGCAACACCGGGGCCAACACCCTAAACGGGGGGCATGGGGCCGATACGATGACCGGCGGCGACGGCAATGACACATTCATCGTCGACAATGTCGGCGACCATGTGGTCGAAACCAACAACAGCGTGACCCAGATCGACATGGTCGCCAGCACGATTTCCTACACTCTTGGCGACAATCTGGAAGATCTGCGCCTGCTTGGCACGGCCGATCTGAACGCGACCGGCAATGCGCTGAACAACATCCTTTACGCCAACGCCGGCAACAATGTGCTGGATGGTCAGGGCGGCAACGACACCGTGTCCTATGCCAATGTGTCGATCCTTGGTCTTGTGCCCGGGGCCCCGGCCACCGCCACCTTGACCAGCAGCGTCAGCACGGCTGGCGTCATCGTCGACCTCAACAACACCGGCGTGCAAGACACCCAAGGCTCCGGCTTTGACAAGCTGATCAACATCGAGAACCTGACCGGCAGCATCTACAATGACGAGTTGACCGGCAACGCCGGCAACAACATCCTTGACGGCAACGCAGGCGCTGACCTGCTGACCGGGGGCAAGGGCAATGACACCTATGTCGTGGATGGCGCCGATACGGTGGTGGAACTGGCCAACGAGGGCATCGACACCGTGCAGTCCAGTGTCTCGTACCGGCTGACAGCCAACGTGGAATACCTGACCCTGACCGGCACCGCCACCAGCGGCATCGGCAACAATCTGGACAACCAGCTGGTCGGCAATGCCAGCAACAACTTCCTCGATGGCCGGGCCGGGGCGGACAAGATGAATGGTGGCGGCGGCAACGACACCTATGTCGTCGACAACATCGGCGACGAAATCACCGATGCTTCGGGCACCGATCTGGTGATGACCTACATCAACCAAACCTTGGGCAGCAGCCTTGAAAACCTGCGCCTGATGGGGACCAACGCGCTCAATGGCACGGGCAACGTGCTCAACAACGTCATCTGGGCCAATATCGGCGACAACGTCATGGATGGCGGCGGCGAGACGCTGGTGCTGGGCGTCAAGGGCGATACGCTGTCCTATGAATTCGGCGCGACCGCGGGGATCACCTTCGATCTGTCGCTGACCTCGGCGCAGGCCACCGGCGGCTCCGGCACCGACACCGCGATCAATTTCGAGAACCTGACCGGCAGCAACTACGACGACCTTCTGTCGGGCAACGCCGGCGCAAACGTCCTGGATGGACTGGCCGGCGTGGATACCCTGTCCTACGCCAACTCGGCTGCGGCGGTGACCATCAATCTGACCGAAGAGACGGCGGTTTCAGGCGGCATCATCGACACGGTGAAGAACTTCGAGAACGTCGTCGGCAGCGCGTTCAACGATGTGATGACCGGCGATCTGGGCAACAACGTCTTCACCGGTGGCGGTGGCATCGACACCGTGTCCTTCGGCAACGTGCTGCAAGACGAAGGGGGTGTCGTGGCGGATCTGAGCATCCTGGGCAGTCAGAACACGCTGGCCTCGGGCTTCGACACCTTTGTGGGCATCCGGAACCTGACCGGTTCGCTGAACGACGACAGTCTGACCGGCGACACCCAGGCCAACGTTCTGAACGGCGGTGCGGGCAACGACACCCTGCACGGTGGCCTCGGCAATGACACCGTGCTCGGTGGTGCCGGGGATGATTCGGTGGACGGCGGCGCCGGCAATGACCTTGTGTCGGGTGGTGCGGGGGCTGACAAGCTGACCGGTGGCGCGGGGGCCGACGTCTTCCTGTTCGACACCCAGGCCAGTGCCGCCAATGTCGACAAGATCACCGACTTCAGCGTGACGGATGACACGATCCAGCTGGATCATCTGGTCTATGCCGCCCTGACCACCGGCGCCGTGTCGGGGGCGGGTTTTGCCGCGAACACCACCGGTCTGGCGGCCAGCGCCGCCGACCACATCATCTACCAGACCACCACCGGCAACCTGTACTACGACGCTGACGGCAACGGGTCGGGGGCCGCGGTGCAGATTGCAACACTGACGTCCGGGCTGGCCCTGACCGCCGCAGACTTCTTCGTCATCTGAGGCCGGCCTTTTCCCGGCCCGTTTCAAACCCGCGCAGGGGGCGTGCACCGCAGCCTCCTGCGTTTTCGCTTCCCTTTCCGGCCTTTTCCCCCTATACGCGCGCATCTTCCACGCTTGGAAGACGCGCTTAGCAGACTCAAGGGCCTTGCTGGACGACATCCCGGCTTGCGCCGTCACACTCAACCGATTGGAGATCCCGATGTCGATCACCGTTGAAGAAAAAGCCCGCCTGATCAAGGAATACGCGACCAAAGAGAACGACACCGGCTCGCCGGAAGTTCAGGTTGCCATCCTGTCCTCGCGGATCGCCACCCTGACCGAGCACTTCAAGAGCCACAAGAAAGACAACCACTCTCGCCGTGGTCTGTTGATGCAGGTTGCGCAACGCCGCAAGCTTCTGGACTATCTGAAGTCCAAGGACGAGGCGCGTTACGCTGCGCTGATCTCCCGTCTGGGGCTGCGCCGCTAAGCTGATAACGCGCCCGGGCATCGCTCGGGCGCTTTGTCTATCTGGCCCCGGCTGATCCGGGGCGGCCCAACCGCGCCAGGGCTCTGCGCGGCGGGTGATCCGCAAGAGAAAATGAGCCAGGGGCATACGGCCCCTACGCAAAGCCGGCGGGAGGGTCCCCCGGCATCAGATAGGATGAAACTATGTTCACCATTACCCAGAAATCCATCCAGTGGGGCAACGACACGCTCACGCTGGAAACGGGCAAGGTTGCGCGTCAGGCTGACGGTTCGGTTATCGCCACTTTGGGCGAAACCTCTGTCATGGCCAACGTGACCTTCGCCAAGCAGGCGAAACCCGGTCAGGATTTCTTCCCCCTGACGGTCCACTATCAGGAAAAGTACTACGCAGCCGGCAAGATCCCCGGTGGCTTCTTCAAGCGCGAAGCACGCCCGTCGGAAAAGGAGACCCTCGTCTCCCGCCTGATCGACCGCCCCTGCCGCCCGCTGTTCGTTGAAGGCTTCAAGCATGAAGTCCTCGTCATGGCCACCGTGCTGTCCTGCGACCTCGTGAATGATCCCGACATCGTCGCCATGATCGCCGCTTCCGCCGCCCTGACCATTTCCGGCGTGCCCTTCATGGGTCCGATCGCTGCCGCCCGCGTTGGCTTCTCGAAGGGCGCCTATGTCCTGAACCCGGCGATGGACGACATGACCCAACTGCGGGGCAACCCCGAGCAGCGGCTTGATCTGGTTGTCGCTGGCACCAAAGACGCCGTGATGATGGTGGAATCCGAAGCCTATGAGCTGTCGGAAGACGAGATGCTGGGTGCCGTCAAGTTCGGCCATGCCCAGATGCAGCCGGTCATCGACCTGATCATCGACTTCGCCGAAATCGCGGCAAAAGAGCCCTTCGACTTCTCCCCCCCGGATATCTCGGCGCTCTACGCCAAGGTTCAGGCCGCTGGTGAAGTGCAAATGCGCGCCGCTTTCGCCCTGCGCGACAAGCAAGAGCGTTCCAATGCCATCGACGCGGCTTCCGCCGCGATCAAGGCAGCCTTGGCTCCGGAAGATCTGGCCGACATCAACCTCGGCTCGGCGATCAAGAAGCTGGAATCCTCGATCCTGCGCGGCGACATCATCAACGGTGGCGCGCGCATTGACGGTCGTGACAACAAGACCGTCCGCCCGATCGTCTGCGAAACCGGCCTGCTGCCGCGCACGCATGGCTCGGCGCTGTTCACCCGTGGGGAAACCCAAGGGCTGGTCGTCACCACCCTCGGGACCGGCGAAGATGAGCAGATCATCGACGCGCTGAACGGCAACACCCGGTCGAACTTCCTGCTGCACTACAACTTCCCGCCCTACTCGGTGGGCGAAGTTGGCCGCGTGGGTTCGCCCGGTCGCCGCGAAATCGGCCACGGCAAGCTGGCATGGCGTGCGCTTCAGGCCGTTCTGCCTGCCGCGACCGATTTCCCGTACACGATCCGTGTCGTGTCGGAGATCACTGAATCCAACGGCTCCTCCTCGATGGCTTCGGTCTGCGGTGGTTCTTTGTCGATGCTGGACGCGGGCGTGCCGCTGAAGGCTCCGGTCGCGGGCGTCGCCATGGGTCTGATCCTGGAAGACGACGGCCGCTTTGCCGTGCTGACCGACATCCTCGGCGACGAGGATCACTTGGGCGACATGGACTTCAAGGTTGCCGGCACCGCCAATGGCATCACCTCGCTGCAGATGGACATCAAGATTGCCGGCATCACGCCCGCGATCATGGAGCAGGCCCTGGCGCAAGCCAAGGACGGCCGGTTGCACATCTTGGGTGAAATGGCCAAGTCGATCTCTGGCCCGCAGGCATTCTCCGCCTATGCGCCCAAGATCGAAACCCTGACCATCCCGACCGACAAGATCCGGGAAGTCATCGGGTCTGGCGGCAAGGTCATCCGCGAAATCGTCGAAGTGTCGGGCGCCAAGGTCGACATCAACGACGACGGCGTGATCAAGATCGCCTCGAACGACGCCGCCGCCATCAAGAAGGCCTATGACATGATCTGGTCGATCGTGGCAGAGCCGGAAGAGGGCCACGTCTACACTGGCAAGGTCGTCAAGCTGGTCGATTTCGGCGCCTTCGTGAACTTCTTCGGCAAGCGTGACGGTCTGGTCCACGTCTCCCAGATCGCCAACAAGCGCTTGAACCACCCGAACGAAGCGCTGAAGGAAGGCCAAGAGGTCAAGGTCAAATTGCTGGGCTTTGACGAGCGTGGCAAAGTCCGTCTGGGCATGAAGATGGTGGATCAGGAAACCGGTCTGGAAATCACCGAAAAGAAAGAAGAGTCCTCGGAGGCCTGAGCTTCCAAGGATCTGTCCTGACCGAAGGGCTCCGGTGGCAACACCGGGGCCTTTTCGTCAACCGGGGGTCAGAACCTCGGTGCCCACGGCGTTCACGCCATCCACCGTCCAGGTGCCGTCCAGCGTGCCGTCCTTCTGGATCAGGTAGATCACCAACCCGACCTTGCCGTTCAGCTCATACCCTGCCGTGAAGGCATTGCCGTCGCGCATGCAGATCCCGTTCGAGGTGGAACTGCCGGTCTTCCAGACGATGTTGCAGGTGTATTGGCTGGTCAGGGTGATGTCGGCGTCTCCGCCATAGGACGAACCGTCCAGATTGGTGCCTTTCACCGTGTAATGCCCGCCGACATCCTGCGCCGAAGCCGCAGACGCTGCCAATGCCAGCGCCGTGGCCAAAAAGACGTACCTCATGCCTTCCTCCGTTGTTGCCGTGCCCGATCTTAGCCCGACTCGGCTTCACCGCAGAGGTATTTTCGCAGCGCATGATTATTCGGCAGATCATCGGTCAATCGATATAATCTTCGAGGCAGAGGGACTTGTGCCGGATGATTTACTGCAAAGCCCTGCTCGGACGCCAAACATCGCAAGGAAATGTCAGCCCTCATGCCCTATATTTTATCCATTCCATTTGGCAGGAGAGTTCAATGCGCGTGGTGGTTCTGGGTGCTGGCGTGATCGGTGTGACCTCGGCCTGGTATCTGGCCCAGGCGGGGCACGAGGTGACGGTGATCGACCGTCAATCCGGCCCGGCGCTGGAAACCTCTTTCGCCAATGCGGGGGAAATCAGCCCCGGCTATGCCTCGCCTTGGGCGGCGCCCGGCATTCCGATGAAGGCGCTGAAATGGCTATTCATGCGCCACGCGCCGTTGATCCTGCAGCCCAAGATCGACATGGCCCGGTTGGACTGGATCGTGCAGATGCTGGGCAACTGCAACGCGGCCGCCTATGCCACCAACAAATCCCGCATGGTCCGCCTGGCCGAATACTCGCGCGATGTGCTGCGCGATCTGCGGGCTTCAACCGGCATAACCTATGACGAACGCACCCAAGGCACGCTGCAACTGTTCCGCACGCAAAAGCAGGTTGATGCCGCCTACAAGGACATCGCCGTCCTGAAAGCCGACGGTGTCCCGTTCGAGGTTCTGTCGCCGGAAGACTGTGTCACCGCAGAGCCCGGTCTTGCCTCCAGCTTCAACAAGATCGCCGGCGGCCTGCGCCTGCCGGGGGATGAAACCGGCGATTGCTTCAAGTTCACCAACCGCCTGGCCAAGCTGGCCGAGGCAGCGGGCGTCACCTTCCGCTACGGCGTTGGCATCAACAGCCTTGACCGTCACGGCGACCGCATTGTCGGGGTGGAAACCACCGAAGGTCGCGTGACGGCGGACGCCTATGTGCTGGCGCTTGGCTCCTACTCTCCCGCGCTGGTCAAACCCTTGGGCATGAAGCTGCCGGTCTACCCGGTGAAGGGCTATTCGATCACCGTTCCGATCATTGACGAAGACCGCGCCCCCGTTTCAACCGTGATGGATGAAACCTTCAAGATCGCCATCACCCGTCTGGGCGACCGTATCCGCGTCGGCGGCATGGCGGAAATCTCGGGCTTCGACGCCACCCTGCATCCCCGCCGCCAAGCCACCCTGACCCACTCGGTCGAGGATCTGTTCGGTGGCGCTGGCGACCAATCCAAAGCCGTGTTCTGGAGCGGCCTGCGCCCGATGACCCCCGATGGCACGCCGGTCGTGGGCGCCACGCCGCTGTCCAACCTCTGGCTCAACACCGGTCATGGCACCTTGGGTTGGACCATGTCGACCGGCTCGGCCCGCGTGCTGGCGGACATGGTTTCGGGCCGCCTGCCCGAGATTGACACCTCCGATCTTGGCATGGCGCGCTACAGCCGAAAGCCCGCCGCACCGATCGCCCGGTTGCAGCCCAAGGCGGCCTGAACACGGCTTGACAGGGCCGCAAAGGCCCTGTTGAACCTGTTGAGTAACCGAGACGGAGGGGCCATGTATCTCGATGCCGCGCGTGAACTCCTCCGCAAGCAGAAATTGGTCGAAGGGCTGGTCAAGGGGCAGTCCGCACCCCATCAGGGTCTGGTTGAAACCGTTGTTGAAAAGCAGCAAGGGGTCGAACTCGAGAATTTCCTGACAAAGCTCGCCGTCGCGGACATCGTTGAAATTCTTGAAGCTTTGCCGATTGATGAAGCTGCCATGCTGTGGTCTCACATGCCGTCAGGCCGCTCGACCGACGTGCTGTGGGAAGTGTCAGACGAACTCCGCGACAGTCTGGAAGAGGCCACCGGCCCCCGCCTGTCGGAAACCCGCGTCACTGTCTTTGAACTGAACGCTGGCCGCATCAAGCAAAGCCCGATCAAAGGCCGCAAGGATCTTGAGGGCAAGAAGCCGCTTTGGGTTGACCTTCTGAACGCCTCACCCACCCAACGCGCCTATATCGGCGAGTTCTACAAGCTTGACCTGCCCGATCCCGGCGATGAAACCGATCTGGAGGTGTCGAACCGCTTTCATATCGAGGAAAGCGGGGCCCTGAACCTGCATTCCAACTTCCTTTTGGACCGGGGCGGCAAAAGCCGGTCGATTCCGGTCGCCTTCATCCTGCACAAGGACATCCTGTTTTCCCTGCGCAATGAAGACCTGCCCGTCTTCCGCCTGCAACGGCGCCGCGCCGAAACCGTGCCGGGCTATGCCACGGACTGTTTTGACCTTCTCTTGAACCTCTACGGCTCCGACGTCGAATATTCCGCTGACAGTCTTGAGGATATCTACAAGACCCTGTCCCGCGTCGGCAAACACGTGCTGTCCGAAACCATGACAGACGAAGAAGCCGCCTCGGTCCTGGCCGACATTGCCGAGGAGGAAGACCTCAACGGCCGCATCCGTTCCAACATCATGGACACGCAACGCGCCATCGTCTTTCTGATGCAGTCCCGCGTCCTGGCCGATGCCAATGTGCAAGACGCCAAGCAGGTGCTGCGCAACATCGACAGTCTGAACAGCCACACCGCTTTCCTGTTCGACAAGATCAACTTCCTGATGGATGCCACCATCGGCTTCATCAACATCAACCAGAACCGCCGGGTGACCCAGCTGACCATGCTCAGCCTGGTGTTTCTGCCGATGAACATTCTGGCCGGCATGGGCGGCATGTCAGAGTTTTCGCGGTTCACCGACGGGATTCCCTGGCCGTTATCCTACTCCGCCTTCGCCATCGGCTCCGGTCTGCTGGGCTGGATCACCTATCGCGTGGTGCGTCGGGTCGACCAGAAGAAAGCGCGACGGGCCGAGGGCAAGTAACCCGGGCCCGACGCGATCTTTCTGCGATGCCTTACTGCGGCGCCTTGGCAAAGCGCAGGTAGGGCAGCTTGATGTCCAGCGCGCCAAACCGCTCGGTCGCCTGATCGTTGTTCAGCGCCAGCGCCACGATCACATCCTGACCCACCTGCCAGTTCGCCGGGGTCGCCAACGGCTTGCCATCGGTCAGTTGCACGGCGTCCAGCGCCCGCAGGATCTCGGCAAAATTCCGGCCCACCGACATCGGATAGGTCAGCGACAGCTTAACCTTCTTGTCCTGCCCTACGATGTAGACCGTCCGCACCGTGGCCGAGTTGGCGGGCGTGCGCCCTTCGGTCGGCAGGTAGTAGTCGGCCGGCAGCATGTCATAGGCCTTGGCGACGGTCAGCGAGGTGTCGTCGATGATCGGGAAATCTGCCGGAGCCCCGCCAAACGCCTCGATATCGCGCTTCCACTTTTCATGGTCCTGCACGGAATCGACCGACACGCCAATCACCTTGGTGTTGCGCTTGGCAAATTCGGGCGCCAACTGCGCCACCGCACCGAACTCGGTCGTGCAAACCGGCGTGAAGTCGCGCGGGTGGCTGAAGATGATTCCATAATGGCCATCCAGCCAATCGTGGAACTTGATTTCCCCGGCGGTGGAATTGGCGGTGAAATCGGGTGCGATGTCGTTGATACGAAGGCCCATGGCAATCCTCATGCAAGGTTCTGATGAGGGTGACATACGCAATTCGGAACGAAATTTCATCCCCCTGCGGCAATAGGCGATCAAGAAAGTAAAGATTTCCGCGCAAGTCGGTTCCAGCGGACCATTCGTCCGCCCTGCCGAAAAAGTCGGGATTTGATCAAAGATGACGTCGCCGGTGCTTGCCGCAATCCTGTGTCAATGCCACGATGGAGCGTCCAGCCATGGGAGGCCCGCATGATCATCCGCCGCGAATTCTACATTAATGGCGCTTGGGTCGCCCCAGCCACGCCGCGCGATTGCAACGTCATCGACCCGTCGACCGAAGAGCCTTGCGCCGTGATCTCGCTTGGCAGCCAAGCCGATACCGACGCCGCCGTTGCCGCCGCCAAAGCGGCGTTTCCGGCCTGGGCTGCCACACCGCACGCCGAACGCCGCGCCGTCGTTGTGCGCATCCTTGAACAATACGAACGCCGTCTGGAAGATCTCGCCAAGGCGATCTCGACCGAGATGGGCTCGCCCATCGACCACGCCCGGGGCAGCCAGGCGCCCTGCCTGCCGTGGCATCTGACCAATTTCCTGACCGCCTTCGACCAGCTGGAATGGGTCCGCCCGCTTGGCCCGCATGCCCCTGACACGATGATCGCCCTTGACCCGATCGGCGTCGTCGGCCTGATCACGCCGTGGAACTGGCCGATGAACCAGATCGCGCTGAAGGCCATTCCCGCCATCCTGACCGGCTGCACCTGCGTGCTGAAACCGTCCGAGGAATCCCCCCTCAACGCCATGATCTTCGCCGAATTCTGTCATGACGCGGGCCTGCCGCCGGGTGTCTTCAACTTGGTGAACGGCGATGGCGCGGGCGTCGGCGCCCAGTTGTCCACGCACCCGGATGTCGAGATGATCTCCTTTACCGGCTCGACCCGCGCAGGCCGCGCCATTTCAAAGGCGGCTGCCGAGACGTTGAAGCGCGTGACGCTGGAACTTGGCGGCAAGGGCGCCAACGTGATCTTCGCCGATGCAGACGATGCCGCCGTCGAACGCGGCGTGCGGCACATGATGGACAACTCCGGCCAGTCCTGCAACGCACCCTCCCGCATGCTGGTGCAGCGCCCGGTCTATGACCGCGCTGTCACCATTGCCGCGCAAGTGGCCGACAGCATCAAGGTCGCCTCGGCGCATGAGGCCGGCAACCACATCGGCCCGGTCGTCAACAAGCGCCAGTGGGACCAGATCCAGGGCTACATCCAGAAGGGCATCGACGAGGGCGCCCGCCTTGTCGCCGGCGGCCCCGGCCTGCCAGAGGGCTTCAATCGTGGCTACTACGTCAAACCCACCATCTTCGCTGACGTCACCCCCGGCATGACCATCGAGCGCGAGGAGATCTTCGGCCCGGTCCTGGCCATGATTCCCTTCGACACCGAGGCCGACGCCGTTCGCATCGCCAACGACAGCCCCTACGGCCTGACCCACTACGTCCAAACCCAGGACGGCGCCAAGCGCAACCGCATGGCTTTGGCTCTGAAAGCCGGGATGGTCCAGACCAACGGCCGCTCTCGGGGCGCCGGGGCCTTCTTCGGCGGCGTGAAGTCCTCGGGTCGTGCGCGCGAGGGGGGACTCTGGGGGCTTGAAGAGTTCCTCGAATCCAAAGCCATCTCTGGCTGGGACATCACCCAACCCCTCGCGGCGGAATAATAACTGCGCAATTTCGCGCCGAAATGGCCATTTATGGCTCTTCGGTGCGAAATCTTGTGAAGACAGAAGGAAGACGGCAGGAAGACGCAAAGAAGACGTCCGGATGACGCTTCCAGACCACCCGTCGCTTCCGGCGAAGCTAGGCTTGGCCAACACCCGGAGGCCCCCATGACCCAGCACCGCCACCTCTTGTCCCCGCTGAACCTGCGCGGACTAACCCTCAGAAATCGCATCGTTTTCGGCGCCCACACCGCCAACATGTCCGACATGGGCATTCCGGGGCCCAGGGTGCAGGGCTATCTGGAGGAGCGCGCCTTGGGTGGTGCCGGGATGATCGTCTCCGAACCCGTGCCTGTGCATCGGACTGGTGTGCTAACCCGCGGAAATTACTTGCATTCCTCTGACGAAGTCATCCCCCATTTCCGCAAGATCACCGATGCGGTGAAGGCGGCGGGTGCCGTGATCCTGCAACAGCAATACCACATCGGCGCCCATGGCGACAGTGACCTGTCCTTCGCCCCGCACTGGAGCCCCTCTGGCCTGCCGTCCTATCACGATTCTGACGGTTCCCATGCCATGACCGAACGCGAAATCGAGGAACTGCTTGACGCCCACGCCGCTGCCGCCCTTCGTTCAAAACTGTCTGGATTCCAAGGGGTTGAGGTCTGGGCCGCCTACCATTCCCTGCTCGATCAATTCTGGACACCGTGGAGCAACCGCCGCACCGATCGCTGGGGCGGCTCGCTGGAAAACCGCACCCGCTTCTCGCGCACTCTGATCGAGCGTATTCGCAAGACCTGTGGCGAGGATTTCATCGTCGGCCTCGCCATCAGCTACTCCCCGGCCTATCCGGTCATGCTATCCGATGCAGAAATGTGTGAAATCATAAGCTTGCATGATGCTACGGGCCATGTCGACTATGTGACCTGCGGCTACGGCAGCTATCTTGACTTCGAAGGCATCATCCCGCCGTTCACCCACGGCGAGAAACTTTCAACGCCTTTGACGGCGCAGTTGAAAGGAATTGTTAAGCACGCTGTGATTACATCAGAGGCGGGCATCCGGACGCCCGAAAATGCTGAAACCATCCTCGCCAGCGGCGAGGCTGATCTTGTCTCCATTGTGCGGGGCCAGATTGCCGATCCGCATCTGGCGCGCAAGACCATGGAAGGACGTGTCGAGGATATTCGCGGCTGTATTTCCTGCAACCAGATGTGCTGGGGGCGGCGCAGCCGGGACTACTGGATTTCCTGCCTGATCAACCCATCGGCGGGACGCGAGTTCGAATGGGGCGGCGACCGCTTTGAACCGGCCACCCAACCGCGCTCGGTCCTGGTGGTGGGGGCTGGCCCTGCCGGGTTGGAGGCGGCGCGTGCGGCAGCCGAACGTGGCCATTCGGTCGAGATTGTCGAGGCGCTCCCCGTCGTCGGAGGCCAATTCCGCCTTGCCGGGCAGCAGCCCCGTCGGGCGCAGATCCTCGACTTGATGGAGTGGTATGAGCGTCAATTCACTAAACTTGGTGTCCGCCTGCGTCTGAACACCTATATGGAGGAGGACGAGATCGTCGCGCATCCCGCAGACGTGGTCATCTTCGCCACCGGATCACTGCCCGACGAGACCGGTTTCCAACGTTGGCTTCCCGGACAAGAGAAACTTCCCGGTATTGAACTTGGCGGCGTCTGGTCTCCAGAAGCCGTCCTGCGGCGCGAGGCGCGACTTGGGGATACCGTGGTGTTGTACGACGAAGGCTCCAACTGGCGCGGCGTGGGCACAGCGTGGGCCATGGCGGAACAGGGGAAGCGGGTGATCCTTGTCACGCCTGAAGCCTTCGTCGGCAAGGAAATCGCCCGAACCGCCGCCGATCAGGCCACCCGGCGCCGGCTGGCCCAACTGGGGGTGGAGTTCAAGACCGAACACTGCCTCAGCCGGTGGCACGGCAATGGGGTGACCATTCGCAACATGTTGACCGGAAACGAGGAAACCCTTGCTGCTTCCGCGCTGGTCATGTCGACGACGAACCGCGCCTATGACCCGTTCCCCGAAACCTTTCCCGGCAAGACGGTTCACCGTATCGGCGATTGCACCGCACCCCGTCTGGCGGCCTATGCTTTCCATGAGGGTCGCAAACTGGCGCTGACCCTTTAGGCGTTTCGGGCAAAACTGCTGGCTGAGGCAAGACTCCACGCTTCGTGGAACAGCGCAGCCGAGCTTGGATCGGCCAAAAGTTGACCCGGCGCAAGCATCTCATATTGCTGGGCAAAAGAGATAACGCGGTCAGAACTGGCGCGCCGCAGGAAGTGGTGTGGCTTCAACTCGGACGGGTGGGACAAGCCTGCCGCGCCGACCAGTTCAGACAACGCATGGATCGTGTTGCGGTGAAAATTGGTCACCCGCTCTGCCTTGTCCGGCACCACGATGGCTCTTTGGCGCAGCGGGTCTTGTGAGGTTACGCCGGTCGGGCAGGACCCGGTGTGGCACGCCTGCGCCTGAATGCAGCCGACCGCGAACATGAAACCGCGCGCCGCATTGCACCAATCCGCCCCCAGCGCCAGAACCTTGGCCATGTCAAAGGCCGAGGTGATCTTGCCCGAGGCGCCGATCTTGATGCGGTCGCGCAGGCCGATGCCCACCAAAGCATTGTGTGCAAAGGACAAACCATCTCGCAGCGGCATGCCGACATGGTCCATGAACTCCAGCGGAGCAGCCCCTGTACCACCCTCTTTGCCGTCAATTACGATGAAATCGGGGGTGATGCCGGTCTCCAGCATGGCCTTGCAGATCGCCATGAACTCCCACCGATGGCCGATGCAGAGCTTGAAGCCGGCAGGCTTGCCGCCTGAGAGGTCGCGCATCTTTGCGACGAACTCCAGGAGGCCAATCGGGGTTGAAAAGGCGGAATGGCTGGCCGGTGAGACGCAATCCGCGCCCATCGGCACACCGCGAATCGCGGAAATCTCGGCCGTCACCTTGGCAGCAGGCAAGACGCCGCCATGGCCGGGCTTTGCCCCCTGACTCAGCTTCAACTCAACCATTTTGATTTGCGGATCTGTGGCGCTTTCGGCAAAGCGTGACGCATCAAAGCCGCCCTTAGGGTCACGTGCCCCGAAATAGCCCGAACCCAGTTCCCAGACCAGATCACCGCCGAATTCCCGATGATAGGGTGAAACCCCACCCTCGCCGGTGTCGTGATAGAAGCCACCGTGCAAGGCGCCCTTGTTCAAGGCACGCACCGCATTGGCTGACAGGGCACCGTAACTCATCGCGGAAATGTTCAGCAGCGAGGCGGAATAGGGCCTGGCCCCGCCGGCCCCGATCACAACCCGCATCGCCTCGATCGGGGCGGCGGATTTTGGCGCGATCGAGTGATGCAGCCATTCATATTGTTCTTCATATACATTGTATTGCGTGCCAAACGGCCTTTTGTCCAAGGCCTGTTTGGCGCGCTGGTAGACGATGGCCCGCTTGTCGCGCGGGAAGGGGGTGCCGTCCTTGTCGCCTTCAAAGAAATACTGGCGCATCTCTGGCCGGATAGTCTCCAGAACGAATCGCAGATGCCCAGCGACGGGGTAGTTGCGCAGGACGGCGTGGCGGGTCTGCGTCAGGTCATGCAGCCCCAACAGCAAGACGCCCAGGCAGAGCAGCGCCAAGGGCTCTGACAGAAACCGCTCCGCCGGCCAGATCGCCGCCAGCAGCAGGGACAGGAAGAACAGGGCGAAAGCCCCGGCGATTGGCAGGAAGCGAACCTCAAAGATCGTGCGTGGCGGCATCGGATTTACTTTCGCTGGGGGCAAAGACCCGTGATCCCCCATACTTGGCACAAAATGGTCACCAATTCAGCATGACCGACCAAGGTTTACAAAAGGCAAACGGCTCAAAACGGGCAAGGCGAGGCAAACGCCGTCCACGCGCCGGTGTCGGGATGATGCAGCCCTAGCGTTTCGGCATGCAGCATCAGGCGCGGGTGGGCCGCGGCGTTTTCGTTATAGATCGGGTCGCCCAGGATCGGATGCCCCAGCGACAGCATATGCACGCGCAACTGATGGCTGCGCCCGGTCAGGGGGTGCAGGCGGACGCGGGTTTCGGTGTCAGAGCGGGCGATCACCTCCCAATCGGTCACGGCAGCACGACCGTTCAAAGGGTCCACCATCTGGCGCGGTCGGTTCGGCCAATCGACGCCGATGGGCAGATCAACCCGTCCGGTATCCGCCTCCATTCGCCCAAGCACCCGCGCCACATAGGTTTTCTTTGCGCGGCGCTGTTCGAACTCTTGCCCCAGAAAGCCCTGTGCCGCCTTGTTGCGGGCGAAGATCATCACGCCCGAGGTGTCACAATCCAGACGATGCACCAGAAGCGTGCCGGGATAGGCCAACCGCAGCCGCGTTTCCAGACAATCCGCCCGCCCTTCCAGCTTGCCGGGCACCGAAAGCAAGCCTGAAGGCTTGTCAGCCACGAGGACCGAGCGGTCCTGATGCAGGATGCTCAGCGGCACGTCGGGCGGATTGTAGTCGAAATCCTTCATGCGATGGTATGGCCCTCGGCCTTCAGCCGGGCGGCGAGGTGGCGGATATGGTCGGGGCCCACGTCACAGCAGCCACCCACGATGGTGGCGCCTTTTGCGACCCAACCCATGACGAAATCGGCATATTTCTCGGGCGTCAGGTCGTGGCGGTGCGTCAGTTCCTTGACCGTCGGCGCGTCTTTCAGAAAATTGCCAGAGATATGGGTGAAGCCGTTGGCATAGGCACCAAAGGGCTTGCCCAGGGTTTTGAGCCCCGAGAGCGCCTGTTCCATCGCTTCGGGAACCGAGCAATTGGCGAGCACTGCCGCAATCGGGTAATCCCTGACCAACCGGGCCAAGTCTGTGACAGGTTCGCCCGAACGCAGGAGGTTGCCATCATGGTCATCGACGGACACCGAAAGCCAGACCGGAACGCCGGCGGCTTGCGCACCCTTCACAGCGCCTTCGGCCATCTCGACCGAGGCCATCGTCTCGCACAGGATCACGTCGACATGGGCGCCAAGGATCTTGGCGATCTCGGCGTATTTCGGGGCAGCGATGGCCACATCTTGTGTCACCTCGGGCCGGTAGGACGCCACCAGTGGCCCCATGGAACCGGCAATCCGGCCTGACCCGTGGGCGGCCTTCGCCTCATGCGCTTCGGCCAGCGCGCGCAGATGCAGGGCGTGGAACAGGGCGTCCAGACCGAAGCCCACCAGCCGGTCGTGATGGATGGCATAGGTGTTCGTGGTGGCAATCGTCGCGCCGGCGTTGAAATAATCCGTGTGGATGGCGCGGACCAGGCCTGGGTGATCGATCATCACGCGGGTCGCCCAAAGCGGCGTCGGCTCATCGCCCGAGCGCGCTACCAGTTCCTGACCCATGCCGCCGTCCAGAAGAGTGATTTGTGCCATGTCGGCCTCCTTTTTGTCTGGACTGACGGGAAAGTCGCCGAAAATCAAGCCCCGCCGCGCTGCGCAATCCCATCGATAAGGGTGTAGTAATCGCCCTTGTCGTCTGTGAAGATGTGACAGGCAAGGTGGCCGCCCGTGGGGTTTTCGATCGTCCCGGCCTCTATCGAGAATTCCTGCCGCTTGCGGAAATACAGGCTCGATCCGCAGGTTGCGCAAAAGCCCCTCTCGCCGCCGCCGGAACTGCGATATTCCTGCACGGCCCGGCTGTTCCAGTGCAAGGTGGCCTCATTCGCCTCAAAGGACGCCGAAAAGTGCCCCGAGGTCTTGCGGCACTGCTGGCAATGGCAAGCCCAGACCTCGCCCATCGGACCGGGCAGGGTGAACGTATTGGCTCCACACAGGCAGCTGCCATGCAACTCGTCGGCCGGTCCGGGCAAAGCATCGGGCGTGTAATAATCCCCCGCATCGTCCAGATGCCAATGGCTGTCGATCGCGAGTCCGGTCGCGCCGTCCAGCGCTCCGGCGGCGATGCTGATCCGCGCCTCGCCCTCGGGCTGCCAGAACAGGCTCGCGCCGCAGTCACCACAAAACCCCCGCCGCGCCTTGGCCGAGGATTGGTACCAGCGCAAGCCCTCTGCCCGGGTCAGGCGGAAGCGGTCCAGCGGAACGGCCGTTGCCGCCCAGTAGTGGCCAGAGGTCTTCCGGCATTGCGTGCAGTGGCAGGCAATCACCGGGCGCAGCGGCTCATCGGCTTCAAACACCACCGCGCCACAAAGGCAGGATCCACGCATTATTCCGCCCTTTCAAAGACTTCTGACAACAGGGGCACCAACCAGGTCTCATCCTCGGCGGTGAAGGCGGCGGGCGTGTCACTGTCGATGTCCAACACGCCAAGCAGTCGCCCCGCGCCGGTCCAGACCGGCAGAACCAGCTCTGACCGGGTCGAAGAGGCGCAGGCGATGTGGTCGGGGAAGGCATCGACATCGGGCACGTTCAGCACCTTTCCGCTGCGCGCCGAAGCCCCGCAGACCCCCCGCGAGAACGGGATCACAAGGCAGCCATGGCCACCCTGATAGGGGCCTATCTTCAGCAGATGCGGCGCCACGACGCGGTAGAACCCGGTCCAGTCGGCGAAGGGGTGATGGTTGTGGATCTCGCAGGCCACGGTGGCCATCAGGGCAACGGCGTCCGTCTCGCCTGCGGTCAGGGCGCGGATGCTGGCGGTGATGGCAGAACGGTCGAAGTCAGGCGATGCCATGTCAGTACCCCAAGGCGCAACCATCCTTGCGCGGATCAGAGGCGCCGATCAGGATGCCGCTGTCGTCCAGCAGGATGTTCTGCGCGCCGCCCAAAGGATCATTCGGGATCGACACATCATGGCCCATCTGCACCAGTTCAGCCCGCACCGCGTCAGAATAGCCACGCTCGACCTGCATGCCATCGGGGCCCGAGAAGCTGCGCGGCGCATCGACGGCGGCTTGCTGGTCCATGCCGAAGTCGATCAGGTTCGAGACAAATCTGGCGTGACCCGCAGGCTGATAGGCGCCCCCCATCACACCGAAGGGCATGATCACCTTGTCGTTGCGCTTCAGCATGGCGGGGATGATGGTGTGCATCGGGCGTTTGCCGCCGGCCAGTTCGTTCAGATGGCCTTCCGCCAGCGTGAACCCTGCCCCGCGGTTCTGGAAGTTCACTCCGAATTTCGACGATGCCAAACCCGATCCGAAGCCCCAGAAGATCGAATAGATCAGCGACACGGCCATACGGTCCTTGTCCACCACGGTGATCAGGATCGTGTCGCGGTGTATGGCCTCGGTCAGGGGGGCGGCGGCGGGCATGGCGCGGTTGGGATCGATCAGCGCGGCCAGCTTGGCGGCCGTGTCCGCGGCCAGCATATGGTCCAACCGGGGCGCCTGTTCCGCGATGAAGCGATTGCGCGCGTCATAGGCCAGCTTGCCGGCCTCAGCCTCGATATGGGCGCGCCGGGCACCGAACGGGTCAAGGCCCGCGATGTCGAAGTGCTTGAGGATGTTCAGCAAAAGGAGGGCCGTTGCGCCCTGGCCGTTCGGTGGATGCTCCAGCAGGGTCACGTCGCCATAGGTGCCGGACACCGGCTCTCCCCAGGTGGCTTGGGTGGCCGCGAGGTCGTCATGGCTGTGCAGCCCGCCAAGCGCCCGCAACGAGGTGATCAGGTCTTCCGCCACTTCGCCTTCATAGAACCCGGCCCGGCCTTCAGCGGCGATGCGGCGCAGAACCTCGGCCTGACCGGGGACGCGGAAGATCTGGCCGGGTTTTGGCACCGCGCCGTTGATCAGGTAAAAGTCACGCGCCTTGCCGTGCAGCGCGGGCGCGTCGTCGGCCCAGTCAAAGGCCACGCGCGGGGCGACCGGCACCCCTTGCTCCGCATAGTGGATCGCCGGGGCCAGAACGCGGTCGAGGCCCAATTTGCCCCAATCGGCCGAAAGCCGGCAGAAGGCGTCGATGGCACCCGGCAGGGTCACGGCATCAATGCCACGCAACGGCACGGTCTTGTGGCCTTTTGCACGCAAGGCAGTAGCCGTAGCGGCGGCCGGCGCGCGGCCAGAGCCGTTGAGGGCCAGCACACGCTCTTCCCCGGCAGGTTTGAGCAAGACGAAACAATCACCGCCAATGCCGGTCATTTGCGGTTCGCAAATCCCCAGCAGAACGGCACCGGCAAGGGCGGCATCCACCGCATTGCCACCCGCTTTCAGCACCTCGATCGCGGCCTGTGCGGCCAAGGGGTGCGACGTGGCGCACATCCCGTTCTCGGCATAGACGGCCGACCGGCCTGGAAGATGAAAATCACGCATGGTGCCCCCTTTTTGGCGAAGCCTAGGGGGCATCGGGTCAAAGTTAAAGGGGATGGAACCTCGGCGCCACGAACTGGGTGGGGGCTATGATCCGCAGCGCCGAGGGAAGCTTTATGCAGCTACGCCACCATGTTCACCCCGTTGTCAGGCAGGATTTTGGGGGGATCACGTCGATTCCATGGCACTTTTTCCCAATCGGAGCCAGTTTCACCGCTCAGGCGGCATTGTCCACAGGAACCCCGAAGCTGAGCAAATTCCGCTCCCCCTCCCGTCGATAGACGAGGTCCAGCGCGAGGGTGCGAATCAAGAACCAGCCGAAGCCCCCCTCTGGCAAGTCTTCAAAGGCACCAACTTCGGGCCGGTGCCCTACGGGCGGTTCCGCTCCCGGCATCGGCAGGCCATGGTCGGCGATGTGAAACCGCAGGTGATCTTGTGCGCGACGCACTTCAACCTCTATCTGGCCGGGGTAGCGGGCGTAGGCATGTTCGACCACATTGTTCAGCGCCTCTGCCAGCACCAGTTCGGTGGTGCCAAGGCAATCTTCACTCAGATTCTCAACCAGCGGGCAGCGCATCAGGTCGCGTAGACCCTCTCTGACGTCCAGCATGGTCGATTGTATGACAATGCGCGCGCCATCCGGCGGGTCGAGGGAAAGCGTGCGTCCCAAGGTGGCCTCAGCTTGCACGCCGCAATCCTTCCGGCAGCACCTTGTGGATGATGAAGACGGAATCCATGCGGGTCAGGCGGAACACCTTTTCAACGGTCGGTGACAGGCCCGAAAGCTCCAGCCGGCGGATCGGACCAAGGGCTTTCATGACGGCCACCACGGCCCCAAGGCCGGAACTGTCGAGAAATCCGACATTTGACATGTCCAGCACCACCCTTGTGCTAGGCGTTGCCACGATTTCACGCATCCGTTCCTTGAACTGGATGGCACTTGCCGCGTCGATCCGGTCACTCATCACGCGGATCAAGATGATCTCGCCCTGATGGTCGGTTTCGAGGTTCATGGGACCACTCCTTCCTGCTGGGTCAGGACAGGGTAGTGGAAAGGTGTTACCGATCGGTAAGCGCCGCCTCAGTTCATCTGAAATTGCAGCGGATAGCGGCCATCGGTGAAATCGCCAAACAGGTCGGGCAGATCGGGATGGCTGACGGGCTCTCCGGTTTCGTCGGGGACGAGGTTTTGTTCTGACACATAGGCCACATAGTAGCTTTGGTCATTCTCGGCCAGAAGGTGGTAGAAGGGCTGGTTTTTGGAGGGGCGCACATCCTCGGGGATGTTCTCGTACCACTCTTCGGTGTTGGAAAACATCGCGTCCACATCGAACACCACGCCCCGGAACGGGTGCTTGCGATGGCGCAGCACTTGCCCGATGTGGTACTTTGCTGCCGTTCTGAGCATCATGTCGCACTCCCCTTCGTGATTTACTAATCCCGACCGGGCGCGCTGTCCACCAATCTGCCCGGTGGTGGGGGAAACAATCTGTGGCATTTGTCCCCACAGTCGGCGGTTTTCTGCGCGGAGGGACGGGATCACACCCGCAGATTTCCCGCAGCAACGGCGCGCTTGCCCATTGGAACTGCGACGTTTTTCGCCTATCGTGCCGAAAAACAAAATGAACGCATGAGGGGCAGATGAGCAGAACTCTCCGTGCGGCGATACTGTTGCTGTTTCTGGCCTCGTGTGGGGGCGGCAACTTTTCAGCGCCGCGCCATATGGATGACGCATGTTCCGTCATCCAGCAACGGCCGCAGTATCTGGCGGCGATGAAGGTCGTCCAACGCAAATGGGACGTGCCGATTTCTGTGCAAATGGCTGTTTTGTATCAGGAATCCAAGTTTGTCGGCAATGCCCGCACCCCGCATCAATTCGCCCTTGGGGTGATCCCGATGGGCCGGCAAAGTTCTGCCTACGGCTATGCGCAGGCGCTGGACAGCACCTGGGACGACTATCGGCACGAGCAGAACCGTATGGGCGCCCGCCGTGACAATATCCGCGACGCGACCGATTTCATGGGCTGGTATATCGACGGCACGACGCAAAGGCTGGGCCTGTCGAAGTCGGATGCCGAAAACCAGTATCTGGCCTATCACGAAGGCCGCAATGGCTTCGCGGCCCGCAGCTACAAATCCAAGCGCTGGCTGATCGACGTCGCGGCCCGAGTCGGGGCGCGGGCGGCCATGTACCACACCCAGCTTGCGACCTGCCTGCGCTAGTTGCTGCCGCGCCGTTTGGCTTCGAGGTCGATCGAGAACAGGGTGTCGGGATAGCTGCCGCCCTGTTTCAGCGTGTCAAGCATGACGGTGGTCTGGCTGCCGACGTCATCCGTGATGATCCATTCGGTCAAAGCCACCGGATTTTCGCTGAACACCAGTTCGATCGTCCCGTAATCGGGATGCTTGGGGTCTTGCGCCAGCACATGGGTTGTTCCGTCAACCTCGGCATGGTCGATCACCATCTGCGCGGTGGTCAGATCGACCTTCGGCGCCAGAATCAGGTTCAGCGGCGTGCGGGTGAGGGGGTATTGCTCGGGCGACTGGTTGGATTTGGCATCGAAGATTGCAACCATCTGGCCTGAGGCAAGCACAAGGTTCTGATCCGGCGGGTCATATTCGAAACGCGCGCGGCCGGGGCGCTGCAGGATGATGCGCCCCTTGGCGGTGGTGCCGTCCGCATTGGTTTGCACAAAGCGGGCCTCTGCCGTGGTCAAGCTGTTGATATAAATCGACAGTTGGTCAAGCGGAACCTCAGCGGCATGGGCGGAGAGGCCAAGGCTGAGGGCGAGCGGGGCAAGAAGGGCGGCGCGTGTCAGGGTCATTCTGGCAATATAGGGACGGATCATGCGGCTTGCACCCCCCAAGCGGTTCACTTGGTTGCGAAGCGCGCAGGTTTGCCATGCCCTGTCGGTGGACCTGCTTGGCATGTGGGGGCCGAGCGGACGCAGCTCACGCGAGGTCGGCATAGATATGGTGGGAGCCGTTGGGGTCCTCCACCAGATGTGCCGTGCCTTCGGGGCGGATGTAGGTTGGGCCGATCGGCACCTTGCCGTGGCCGCCGGGGATATCCAGCACGTAGGTCGGCAGGCAGATGCCAGACAACCGGCCGCGCAGGGTGGCCATCAGGGCCTGACCCTCGGCCACGGTGGTGCGGAAATGGCTGGTGCCTTTGGCAAGATCGGCGTGGTGCAGGTAATAGGGTTTGACGCGGTTGCGGATCAGGGCGCGAAACAGGCCTTCCAGCGTTTCAGCACTGTCGTTGACGCCTTTCAGAAGCACCGTCTGCGACAGCAGAGGAATGCCTGCGGCGGAAAGCCTCTGCAGGGCCGCGCAGGCGTTTGGCGTCAGTTCGGCCGGATGGTTGGTGTGGACGACGACATAAACGGCGGGGCGGGTTTGCAGGGCGTCCAGCAGGGCGTCCGTGATGCGGTCGGGGGCGACAACGGGGATACGGGTGTGAAAGCGGACCACCTCGACATGCGGGATCTCGGCAAGGCGGGCCAGCAGGGCTTTCAGGCGGCGCGGTGACAGGGTCATCGGGTCGCCGCCGGTCAGGATCACCTCCCAGATGGCGGGGGTGGCAGCGATGTAATCCAGTGCCTTGTCAAGGGCTTGGTCAGAGAGATGGCCTTCGCTGCCCACCGTTTCGCGGCGGAAGCAGAAGCGGCAATACACCTCGCAGGTCTGGGTGGCGTGCAAGATGACCCGGTCGGGGTAGCGGTGCGTCAGGCCGGCGGTCGGTTCATGGGCGCGGTCGCCGATCGGGTCGGCGAGTTCCTCGGCCCGGATCAGCAGTTCCTGCAGGCTGGGCACGAACTGACGGGCGACGCCTTCGGTGGCTTGCGCCATCTCGGAGGTGATCCGCAGGCGGAATTGATCGGTGACGGGCGCCAGCGCGTCCGCCGTGTCGGCGGTGAGGCCGGCGCTGATCAGATCGGTAAGGGTGGTGATGGCCATATGACGTCCGCCTTTGGGATGCGGGCTATGGCGGCTTGGGCGGAGAATGGCAAGGTGTGGTCTTTGCGCTTGGGTTGGCAAAGGGGCCGGGCTAGGCTTGGGCAAAGCCCTTTTGTCTGGAGCATGCCTTTGCCCGTAATATCCCGTCGCACAACGATTTTCGGCCTTTTGGCCCTGCTGGCCGCCCCAGCCTGCGCCGAAGATTTCCCGGCGGTGGCGAATAGCGGCTATGACGCCTGGGTCACGCGGTTTCGCGCCCGCGCCGCCAAGCGGGGGGTTTCGGAGCAGGTTCTTGATGCGGCGTTTCGGCATGCGGGGTTCCTGCCGGGGGTGATTGAGAAGGATCGCGCCCAGGCCGAATCCATCTACACCCTGCAGGATTACCTGGCGATTACCGTGTCGGACGCGCGGGTGGCGGCGGGGCGCAAGGTGTTTGCGGGCAAGGCTGGGCTGCTGTCGCGGATTGAAAACCGCTATGGCGTTGAGGCGCGGGTGGTGGCGGCGATTTGGGGAGTGGAGAGTTTCTACGGCACCAAGCGCGGAAATATCCCTGTGATTTCAGCGCTTTCGACGCTAGCCTACGCAAGCAGCCGGGCGGCGTTCTTTGAGGCGCAGTTGATGGCCGCCCTGCAGATTCTGGCGCATGGCGACATTGGGCCGGATCGGATGACGGGCGGGTGGGCCGGGGCCATGGGGCATACGCAGTTCATTCCCTCGACCTATCTGGCCTATGCGGTGGACTATAACGGCGATGGGCGGCGGGATGTCTGGGGCGACGATCCCTCTGACGCTTTGGCCAGTGCGGCACATTATCTGGGGGCTGCGGGCTGGGTGAGGGGCCAGCCCTGGGGTCTGGAGGTGCAGGTGCCGAAGGCGGCAGCCAAGTCCGCCGGCAAGGTCAGGACGGTGGCGGAGTGGCGCAAGCTGGGGGTGGTTCTGGCGGATGGCGGCAAGGTGCCCGACCATGGCAAGGCGCGGCTGATCACCTCCTCTGGGCCGGGTTTCCTGTTGTTTCACAATGGCTTGGTTCTGGGGGCTTACAACGCTTCCTCGCTCTACATCATCGGCGTCGGCGTCTTGTCGGACAAGATTGCCGGAGGGGCCGGCGTGATTGGAGGATTTCCACCGGATTCCAATGGCTTGACCCAGGCCGACCGGGTGTTCGTTCAGCAAAGGCTGGCGCAGTTGGGCTATGATCCCGGCTCGACCGACGGGGTGTTCGGGGCGAAAACGGCGGCGGCGATTGCCGGGTTTCAGACCGCGAAAGGCTTAAAAGCCACCGGAATGGCCTCGCCGCAGTTGCTGGGCGTTTTGCGGTAGGGGTTCCGTCGTTTTCCCGTAGCTACAGGCCGCGCGGGCGATTTACCCGCCGTTCATCGGGTTTTGGCAGGCTGGACCGCGATGGAGGACCGCATGACCGCCCGCAAACCCAACCCGACCCTGCACTACCACAACCTGGCCCACACGCTGCGCGACCTTGAAAGCGACCTGCGCTGGGGGCTGCAGGACTCCGCCCGCATCCCGGCGGCGTGGCGCGAGATTGCGCTGGACCCGGTGGTGCCGGGCAAGGCGCAGATCACGCTGCGCGTCGATGAAGACGTGGCGAAGTTCTTCAAGGCGATGGGGCGGGGGTATCTGACGCAGATGAACCGCGTGCTGCGGGCGTTTATGGAGGCGCGGCTGGCCGGGGTGGTGAAGGGGGCGGAAGCGGCGGTCTATGAACCCTCACCGGTGGAGTTGTACGCGGTGCTGGGGGCGGAGGTGGTGGACGTGGGCATCCGGCGCAACGCGCGGCTGCGGTTGGGCAAGGACACCGAGGATCTGGACGTGGAGTTCGACCGGCTGGTGATCAGGTTGAAGGCGCTGGAGAAAGAGTTGGGGGTGCCGGAGGAGGATCGGATTGGGGTGTAGGGTGCGCATTCATTGCGCACCATTGTGTGGCGGTGCGGGGCGGTGCGGGGCGGTGCGCAATGAATGCGCACCCTACCGAATAGCGACCGGGGGCCGGGGGGCCTGCCTGTGGCAGGCCCCCCGGCCTCTTGGTTGGAGGTGCCAAGCCGGAGACCAAGAGGGGTTGGGCTTGGTGCAGGCGGTGGGGAAATCGGGGCGCGGCTGATTGGGGCGGGCGCGTTTATCGCGGATGTCCGGGGTGAGGAGGCCAAACGTGCCTGATGGCACGTTTGGCTGACGCAAGAGGCGCGGCCCGATTTGCCGCGGGACAAATTGGGAAGATCACAGTCAATCTTCGGAAAAAAAGTCTTCGTCCAGGCGTTTGAATTCGAGCGTCTTCTCGACCCTTACCCCGACACCGTGATCAACAAGAAGTTCTGTAAGCCGCCGTCCGTCGATAAGTATGACGCGTTGCGGAATTTTTGCAGCGAAATCAATCGCGTGTTGTGAGAAAGCCGAAGTGGTAACAAATACCCCCTTGTTTGCGCCCAACCCGACCAGACTACCTGTGAAACTCTGGACATCGGGTCGGCTTATGTTATTTCCGACGGCATACCGCTTCGCTTGCACATAAATCCTATCAAGACCAAGCAGATCTTCATTTATGACACCGTCTACGCCACCGTCGCCGCTTTGCCCGAGTTGTTGTGCTGCGTTCTGCCTTGATCCCCCGTAGCCCATAGAAATCAATAGCTCAACGATCACGCGTTCGAAGAATCCCGGGCTATTTTGAAGGATGCGATCAAGCAACTCTGCCCGCAATGCGGACTGGGTTGCCTTAAAGGCTGTTTCAACAACCTCCTCTGGGGTGGCAATGGCTGGCTCTGCTTCATTTATATCAGTCGCGCCATTAACGGTCTGATTTGATTTGTACCATTCAGAGAAGCCCGGCAAAGTGAGCAAGAAGTGGGTGTCGAGTTTGCTCGGAAGATTATTTAATACAGCCGAACCGGCCGGCGTTAGTTTGAAGCGCCCACGTTTAGGGGAGTTCAAAAGCCCTGCTTTGGTCAAATAGAACTTAGCCCAATGTATGCGATTGTGCAAAACACGCTGTTTGCCGCTTGGAAGCGTCAATTGTCTGTCTGCATCGCTAATGTTCATGGCAGACGCGATATCGTCTTCTGCCAGGGGAACTGAAGTCTCCCCTTTTGATGCCACTCTTAGGACCGGCAGCATCAGAGATTGGTAATCGGGAAGCGTCACCCCTCACCTCTCCTCAATCAAAATCTCCCGTTTCCCCACATGGTTCGCCGCCGTGATCACGCTGTGTTCCTCCATCTGCTCAACCAGCTTGGCGGCCTTGTTGTAGCCGATGCCGAGTTTGCGTTGGATGTAGCTGGTGGAGCATTTGCGGTCTTTGGCGACGATGGCGACGGCTTGGTCGTAGAGGCTGTCGTCTAACCCGTCTCCGCCAAGGCCGAGGAGGCTGTCGATTTCGGCGGCGTTCTCGTCTTCGGGGCCTTCGACGACGCCGGACATGTACTCGGGCGGGCCGAAGCTCTTGAGGTGGGCGACGATTTCCTCGACTTCCTCGTCACTCACGAAGGGGCCGTGGATGCGGGTGATTTTGGCGCCGCCGGCCATGTAGAGCATGTCGCCCATGCCGAGGAGTTGCTCTGCCCCTTGTTCGCCGAGGATGGTGCGTGAGTCGATGCGGGAGGTGACCTGGAAGGAGATGCGGGTGGGGAAGTTGGCCTTGATCGTGCCGGTGATGACGTCGACCGAGGGGCGTTGGGTGGCCATGATCAGGTGGATGCCGGAGGCGCGGGCCATCTGGGCGAGGCGCTGGATGCAGGCCTCGATCTCTTTGCCGGCGACCATCATCAGGTCGGCCATTTCGTCGACGACGACGACGATGTAGGGCAGGGTGACGGGGGCGAATTCGTCGGTCTCAAAGACGGGCTCGCCGGTGTCTTCGTCAAAGCCGGTCTGGAAGGTGCGCTTGAACATCTCGTTCTTGGCGAGCGCCTCGCGGACGCGGCCGTTGTAGCCTTCGATGTTGCGCACGCCGGTCTTGGACATCTTGCGGTAGCGGTCCTCCATTTCGGAGACCACCCATTTCAGGGCGACGACGGCTTTCTTGGGGTCGGTGACGACGGGGGAGAGGAGGTGGGGGATGCCGTCGTAGACGGAGAGTTCCAGCATCTTCGGGTCGATCATGATCAGGCGGCACTCCTCGGGCGTGAGCTTGTAGAGGAGGGAGAGGATCATGGTGTTGATGGCGACGGATTTGCCCGAACCGGTGGTGCCGGCGATCAGGAGGTGGGGCATCTTGGCGAGGTTGGCGATGATAGGCTCGCCGCCGATGTCCTTGCCCAGGGCCAGCGGCAGGCGCATGCCAGAGTCGCCGAATTCGCGGGCGGAGATGATTTCGCGCAGGACGACTTTTTCGCGCGTGGCATTGGGAAGTTCGATGCCGATCACGGTGCGTCCGGGGACGGTGGAGACACGGGCGGAAAGGGCGCTCATGCTGCGGGCGATGTCGTCAGAGAGGCCGATGACGCGGGAGGCTTTCAGGCCGGGGGCCGGTTCCAGTTCGTACATGGTGACGACGGGGCCCGGGCGGACGGCGACGATTTCGCCGCGCACGCCGTAATCGTCCAGCACCGATTCCAGCATCCGGGCGTTTTCTTCCAGCGCCTCGGTCGAGAGGGGGTTGCGCACGACGGTGGAGGGCGAGGCCAAGAGGCCCAAGGGCGGTAGTTCGTAGCCATTGGCGGCCTTGCTGTCATCAAACTTCAGGCGGGGCTGCGCTTCGGCAATGGCTTGGCGGGAGGGGGCGGGTTTCTTGATGACGGCGGGTTGCACGAGGGGGGCGGCGGGGCGGCGGTCTGCCACCATCGACGGGCGCGGCGGTGCTGCAATCTGGGCCAGGGCGGGTTCATCGGCGACCAGATCATCCCAGGTGCTGGGCGCGGGGAAATCTTCGTCGTCCCACGCCTCGGGGATATGGGCGGAGGTGACCGGGGGTTCGGTGATGTGGCGTGCGGGTTGTGCGGCGGCGCGCAGCGGATTGGGGCGATTGTCGGAGGGCCGGGTGTCAGCCACCAGCGGCGCGCGGCTGATGGGCGCACGGGCGGCGGTCACGCTGGGCTCTCGCCGCTGAATGGCGGCGGTGATGGGGGAGATATGGGCGTCTGCCTCTCCGGTGCGGGAGCGGATGGCGGAGGAGATGCGGGCGCTGATGCGGTCCGCCGGCGGCGAGGGCAGGTCTGCCGACAGCGGCGGCTCGATCAGTTCATGCTCGGGCTCGACGACCGAGCGCATCAGGGCGGGCAGGCGCGACAGAAGCGAGGTGCGTTCCTTGGGCGGCACGGGGGCAGCGGCCTCGGGGTGGGGGCGGCTGTCGGCGCGCAGGGCGGTGGGGCGGCTGAAGGTTTCCGGTTGCGGTTGGATGACGGCGGCGGTGCGGCGCGCTTTCGGGGCGGGTTGCGGCGCATCCTCGTCGTCTTCGAGCACGGCTTCGGCCATGCGGGCGGTGCCGATGGCGGCGGCGCGGGCGGCTTGTTTGGCGGTTTGGCGGCTGGCGTAATCGGCGGCGGCGCGTTCGGCGCTGGTGGCGCGCCGTTCCTGCCAGCGGGAACTGAGCGATTGGGCGGCGGAGAAGGAACCGCTGGCGGATTTGCCAAGCGCGGCCCGCAGACCCGCGTAGGCGACCACAAGGCCCAGGGCGAGGAAGCGCGCGACCAGGATCAGTTCGCGGATGTTGAAGCCGGTGACAAACAGCAACATGGCGAGAAAGCCCACCGCCACGATGAGCGACAGCAGTTTCAGGGCGATGGCGGCGCTGCCCGGCATGATGCCGAGGAGGGAGGCGAGGATGGTGTCACCGAACAGTCCGCCCAGCCCGAAGGAATGCGGCCAGGCGGCGCCGGGAACCAGGGTGGCGCAGTAGACCGAGCCCAAGGCCACGGCAATGACGGCGAAGACCACGCGGGAGACGGCACGCTCGGCCCCTTGGTGGGAGGCGAAGCGGACGCCCCAGGCGAGGATCACGGTGGGGATGCCCCAGGAGCCAAGGCCGCCCACGGTCATCAGGGTGGAGGAGATCGCGGCGCCCAGACGGCCCAGCACGTTGTGGGCGGGTTGGTCGGTCGCAACCATCCAGCCCGGGTCGTTGGGCGAATAGCTGATCAGCATGAGGGCGAAGGCGACGGCCAGGGCAATGAGAACGAGGCCGAACAGTTCCCTGCCCCGGCGTTCCAGCATGGCTTGGACGCGGTGGTCCAGAAGGGGGTCGCGTTGACGCATTTGATACGATGCCATGATTTACCCTTACCCGTAGAGACAGTCGCGAAGCTTGATCAGCCCCTGCTGCATTTCGTCTTTGGGGGCCACGAGGGCGACCCTGATGTAGGTTTTGCCGGGGTTGAACCCGTTTGCGTCGCGCGACAGGTAGGCCCCGGGCAGGACGCGCACGCCGGTGTCCTGCCAGAGTTTGAGGGCGGCGTCTTCGCCATCCTCGACCGGAAGCCAGAGGAAGAAGCCGCCTTCGGGCATCTGGATGCCTTGGTGACCTTGGAAGATCGCCTCGGCGGCGCGGAATTTGTCCTGGTAGAGGGCGTTGTTGGCGCGGACGTGGGCCTCGTCATTCCAGGCGGCTTCGGAGACGCGCTGAAGGGGCAGCGGCAGGGGCGCGCCCGAGAAGCCGCGCAGTTTGCGGATCTGGGCGATGCCTTGCGGGCCGCCGGCGACGAAACCAGAGCGCAGGCCGGGGAGGTTGGAGCGTTTGGACAGCGAATGGAAGGTGAAGACCCGTTCCGGGTCGGCCCCGATTTGGGCGGCGACGTCAAGGATGCCGGGCGGGGGGGCCAGGCGCCAGATCTCGGAATAGCATTCGTCGGCGAAGATGCGGAAGTCGTGCTTTTCGGCGAGGTGGAGAAGATTGGCCCAGTAGTCGCGCGAGGCGACGGCGCCTTGCGGGTTGGCGGGCGAGCAGAGGTAGGCGATGGTCACGCGGTCGAGGGTTTCTGCCGGGAGCGATGCGTAGTCGGGCAGGTGGCCGGTGGCGGCGGTGGCCGGGACATAGATCGGGTCGGCGCCAGAGGTGACGGCGGCGACGGTATAGACCTGGTAGAAGGGGTTGGGGATCAGGAAGGCGGGTTTCCGGCCGTTCTTGAGTTCCGGGGCCACGGCGATGGCGGCGTTGAACAGGCCCTCGCGGGTGCCGTTCAGGGCCATGATGCGGTTTTCCGCGACCGGCACGCCGTAGCGGCGGGCGATCCATTGGGAAATGGCGGTCAGGAGTTCGGGGGTGCCTTCGTTGGGCGGGTAGACGGCGAAGCCCGAGATGTTGGCGGCGAGGATGGGGGCCACGAAATCGGGCATCGGGTGGCGCGGCTCGCCGATGGTCATGGCGATTTGCGGGCCGCCCCGCCCTTGATTGGGGGCATGACTGTCCAAGAGCTTCCGCAAACGCGGAAACGCATAATCCGGCAGGTTAGAAAACCGCTCAGGAAACGCCATGCTGCCTCGTGCCCTCGGGGTCGTGTCGCCCCGTTTTGTGCAAGGTTACCTGCGGATGGCGGCGGGGTCCAGAAAAACCGGGGCGGGGGTTGGGGTTGCGCGGCGCAGTTGTGGCAAAATGGTTGCGGTGGATGGGGTTGAGGGCCGGCGCCAGCCCCGGACCCCGGGATATTTGGGCAAGTATGAAAGGGGATTGGCTGGGGGGGATTGGCTGGGTGGGGGGGGCTTATTGCAGGGCGTGTTCTGCGGCGGCGCCGAGGCGGAGGAGGCGGGCCTCGGTTCCCGGGGCGGCCATGAAGGAGATGCCGCAGGAGGGTTGCGAGGTTGGCAGGGTCAGGACGCATTGATCCAGCAGGTTGCCGATGCGGGTGTTGCGCAAGGCCAGCAGATTTTCGGAGACGTAGTAGCTGTCGTCGGTCATCAGGCGATGGGCGTTGGGCGGCATGATCGCGGAGGTGGGGATCAGGACGGCGTCAAAGGCGGCGGTGCGGGCGTTGTAAGCGTCGCGGAGTTGGGTCAGGCGGCGGCGCGCGGCGATGTGGTCGGCGGCAGAGGTGGCGGCGCCGGTGCGGAAACGGTCGAGGATGCGGGGGAACATCTTGCCCGGGGCGTCTTCGATGACGTCGCGCCAGATCGCATAGGCCTCGGGGGTGACGAGGGCGCCGGCGTAGGTCATCGCCTCGGCCACTTCGGGGGCTTGCAGGTGGGTGATGCTGGCGCCGGCGCGGGTCAGGCGCATGATGGCGTCGGTGAAGCCCTTGGCGGGACCGTCGCGCAGGTCATCCAGTGCCACGGTGTCAAGGATGGCGAGGCGCGCGCCGGAGAGGGAGGCGCCGGTCAGGTCGGGCGCCTTGCTGCCTTCGAGCAGGGCGAGGAGGAGGGCGCAATCCTCGACCGAGCGGGCGAGGGGTCCCACGGTGTCAAAGCTTTCCGCCAAGGGCACGACGCCGTGCAGGGACAGGCGGCCGTGGGTGGTTTTCAGGCCGACAAGGTCGTTCCAGGCCGCGGGGATGCGGACCGAGCCGCCGGTGTCGGAGCCGATGCCTGCGGGGGCGAGGCCATAGGCGATGGAGGCGGCGGCCCCCGAGGAGGAACCGCCGGGCACCGCCTGGCTGTCGTTGATGCAGGGTGGCGTGGCGGTGACCGGGTTCAGGCCGAGGCCGGAGAAGGCCAGTTCGGACATGTGGGTCTTGCCAAGACAGACCGAGCCTTGCAGCGTGGCGGTCTGCAGGACCCGGGCGTCTTGCGAGGGCGTGCGGTTTCGCAGGAGGGCGGAGCCGGCCTCGGTCGCGGTGCCGGCGGTGTCAAACAGGTCTTTCCACGACAGGGGCACGCCGTCCAGCGCGTGGCGGCGCAGGCCCGTCTTGGCGCGGGCGGCGGCGGCCATCGCCTCGCCCTGGGCGCGGCTTGCGGTGGTGCGGGCGTAGATGCGCGGGCCGTGCGGGTGGGCGGCGATGGCGTCAAGGAAATACTCGGTCAGTTCGACGGCGTTGATCTTGCCGGACTCGATGCCGCGGCCGAGGTGGGCTGCGGTCATGTGGCTCCAGGTGTGGGTCATGTGCGTCTCCGTTTTGCGGCAGGTTAGGGCGGCGCGGGGGGAAGGGGAAGGGTGGATGGGAAGAAGGGCGGATCGTTGTTGTGGCGGCGGAGGGCGGTGCCCGTGGAGCAATTGGCTGGGAGGAAAAGGAAAGGCGTGCGGGGGCTGGAGGCGCTTGTCCGGGGAAAATGGCCGAGCTTCATGCTGCGGCGTGGCGGCACTGGCGGGCGGGGGGGCGGTGACCTAGATTGCGGGGGCGAGGTGAAGCATGGATGCGGATGTTCTGATCATTGGCGGCGGGCTGAACGGGCCGGCTTTGGCTTTGGCGCTGGCGCAGGCCGGGTTGGCGGTTTGCGTGGTCGATGCAAGGCCCGCCGAGGCGCGGGCGGAGGTGGGGTTTGACGGGCGGGCCTATGCGCTGGCCCTGGCCTCGCAACGCTTGCTGGCGGCGGTGGGGGTGTGGCGCGGGCTGGTGGCGCAGCCGATCCTGAAGGTGGTGGCCAGTGATGGGCGGGCGGGGGAGGGGGCTTCGCCCTTCGCGCTGAAGTTCGATGCGGCGGAGATTGAAGAAGGCCCGATGGGGTACATGGTCGAGGACCGGCATTTGTATGCCGGCTTTCTGGCGGCGATGGCGAAGACGCCGGGGGTCACCTTGCTGTCGGGCGAGCGTGTGGTGGCGCAGGCGGCGGGGGCGGTGACGCTGGCCTCGGGCCGGGTGCTGACGGGGAAGGTGATTGTCGGATGTGACGGGCGCGGCTCGGGGACGGCGCTGCGGGCGGGGATCCGGCGGCAGGGCTGGGGCTATGGGCAGACCGCGCTGGTGACGGCGATTGCGCATGAGGTGCCGCATGGCGGCGTGGCGCATCAGTTCTTCATGCCGGGCGGGCCCTTGGCCATTCTGCCGCTGGCGGGGGGCTGCCATTCGTCCATCGTATGGAGTGAACGGGACGCGGTGGCGGCGGAGATTGCGGCGCTGGACGATGCGGGGTTTCTGGCGGCGCTGCGGCCTGCCTTCGGGGATTTTCTGGGAGAGATCAAGCTGGCGGGGGTGCGGTTCACCTATCCGTTGAGCCTGAGCCTGGCGGAGCGGTTTGTGGCGGAGCGGCTGGCCTTGGTGGGCGATGCGGCGCATGGCGTCCATCCGATCGCCGGGCAGGGGCTGAACCTGGGCCTGCGCGATGTGGCGGCTTTGGCCGAGGTGCTGGTGGGGGCGGCACGGCGCGGCGAGGATATTGGCGCGATGGATGTGCTGGAGCGCTATGAGCGGTGGCGGCGGTTTGACACGACCGTGATGGCCTTGGGGATGGATGGGGTCAACAAGCTGTTCTCGAACGACAATCCGCTGCTGCGCGGGGTGCGGGATCTGGGGCTGGGCTTGGTCAACAAGGTGCCCGCCTTGCGGCGTGGATTCATGCGGCAGGCGGCGGGGCTGGTGGGGGATCAGCCGAAACTGCTGACCGGGCAGGCGCTGTGACATTCATACTTGGATAAATATCCCCGCCGGAGGCTTTTGCCGCGGGCCGCGGATGCCTCCGGCGGGGATATTTGCACAAGTATGAAAGGGCGTGGGGTTGACTTCGCGGGGCGGCGGCGTTCTATCGCCTTCGGTTCCATCAAGCCTCGAAAAGGGGATGCCTATGCACGCCTACCGCAGCCACACTTGTGCCGCACTCAATACTTCCAACGTCGGGGAGACGGTCCGGTTGTCGGGCTGGGTTCACCGGGTGCGCGACCATGGCGGCGTGCTGTTCATTGATTTGCGCGACCATTACGGGATCACGCAGGTGATTGCGGATGGCGATTCCGCTGCCTTTGCCGAGATCGAGAAGGTGCGGGCCGAGTGGGTGGTGCAGATTGACGGGCGGGTGAAGCAGCGGGATGCGTCGCTGGTGAACGCCAAGCTGCCGACGGGGGAGATCGAGGTTTATGCGACCTCGCTGACCGTGCTGGGGGAAGCTGCCGAGTTGCCGATGCCGGTGTTTGGCGATGTGGAATATCCGGAAGAGACCAGGCTGACGTACCGGTTCCTGGATCTGCGGCGCGAGAAGCTGCACAAGAACATGATGCTGCGGTCGAACGTTGTCCGTCATCTGCGTAATGCGATGTGGGATCAGGGGTTCAATGAATTCCAGACGCCGATCATCACCGCCTCCTCACCCGAAGGCGCGCGGGACTTTCTGGTGCCGTCGCGTCTGCATCCGGGCAAGTTCTATGCCCTGCCGCAGGCGCCGCAGCAGTTCAAGCAGTTGATCATGGTGGCGGGCTTTGACCGGTACTTCCAGATTGCGCCGTGTTTCCGGGATGAAGACCCCCGCGCTGACCGCAGCCCGACCGACTTCTATCAGTTGGACGTCGAGATGTCCTTCGTGAAGCAGGAAGACGTCTTTGCCGCTGTGCAGCCGGTTATTCAGGGGCTGTTCCAGACGTTCCGGCCTGAGATGAAGGTGCCGGCCGAGTGGCCGCTGATTGCCTATCGGGACTCCCTGTTGTGGTATGGGTCCGACAAGCCGGACCTGCGCAACCCGATCAAGATGCAGATTGTGAGCGAGCATTTCCGCGGTTCGGGCTTTGCGGTGTTTGCCAAGTTGCTGGAGCAGGAGGGCACGGAAATCCGCGCCATTCCCGCGCCGAAGGGGCCGAAGGGCGAACCGGTGGGGCGCAAGTTCTGTGACCGGATGAACGCCTTTGCCCAGAAGGAGGGTCTGCCGGGGATGGGGTATATCTTCTGGCGTGAGGCCGAAGATGGCTCGGGCATGGAACCGGCGGGGCCGTTGGCCAAGAACATCGGGCCGGAGCGGACCGAGGCTATTCGTCAGCAACTGGGCTTGGGTCTGGGCGATGCGGCGTTTTTCCTGGGCGGCAAGCCGGACGCGTTCCAGAGCTTTGCGGGCAAGGCGCGGAACGAGATCGGGCGGGAGTTGGGGTTGGCCGAGACGGACAGCTTCCGCTTTGCCTGGATCGTGGATTTCCCGATGTATGAGAAGACGGATGAGGGCAAGATTGATTTCAGCCACAACCCCTTCTCGATGCCGCAGGGTGGCTTGGAGGCGTTGCAGGGCGATCCGCTGGGCGTGTATGCGTACCAGTATGACCTGGCCTGCAACGGGTATGAGCTGATCAGTGGCGGCATTCGCAACCACAAGCCCGAGATCATGTACAAGGCGTTCGAACTGGCGGGTTATCCGAACAGCGAAGTCGACAAGCGGTTTGGCGGCATGGTCAAGGCGTTCAAGTATGGCGCGCCGCCGCACGGCGGTTGTGCCATGGGGATCGACCGGGCGGTGATGCTGCTGGCGGATGAGGCGAACATTCGCGAGGTCATCATGTTCCCGATGAACCAGCGTGCCGAAGACCTGCTGATGGGCGCGCCGTCGGAACCGATGAACGAGCAGCTGCGCGAATTGCGGCTGCGCGTGGTGCCGAAGGACTGAGAAGCTGGACAAGCGGGCGGGGGGCGGTCACTCTGACTTCGGTTGGAGGGATCATGCTGCCTGCCCATTTTCAGCGCGTTGACCGGGGATGAACCCGGCGCTTTACACGGCCTCGGTTCCGGTGTTTCGGCATTATCTTGCCCGTGTGCAGGAGATGGTGGAGCTGGCCGGGCCCGAGATGCTGAAGGCGCGGGTGGCGGACAGTTTTCCGGCGGGCAAGCAGTTTGCCACGGCGGCTGGGTTTGCGTTGCGGGTGGCCTGTCCGCTTGCGGGGCGCGAGGTGCCGGATATGCCGCAGGCCTTGGCGCCCAGGCTGGCGGTGGTGCGGGCGACGCTGGGGGCAATGCGGCCGGATGAGTTTCTTGGGGCCGAGACGCGGCGGATCCGGCATCGGGCGGGGTTTGCCGAACTGGAGCAGGCGGGCGAGCAGTTTCTGTATCTGTACGGGCTGCCGAATTTCTTCTTTCATGTGACGATGGGCTATGCCGCCTTGCGCAATGCCGGGCTGACGCTGGGCAAGGCGGATTTCGATGCCTTTCACCGCTATCCGCCCGACTTCCGCTTTGAGGCTTGAGGGGGGTTCGGTGGCGGGGCATAGTTGGCGGGCAAGAGGTGAGACATGGCTTTGAAAACATTCGGAACAGCGCTGCCCAACTGGAAGCCGCCGGTCAGGCCGGTGGGGACAACCCTGACCGGGGCCTATGTGCAGCTGGAGCTGATGGACCCCGATACCCATGCGGCGGATCTGTTCCGGGCCTATAATGGCCATGACGGGCTGTGGGATTATCTGCCCTATGGGCCGTTCTCCTCGGCAGCCGCCTATCACCGCTGGGCGAAGGAAAGCGCGTCTGGCGTGGACCCGATGTTTTATGTGCTGCGCAACCTGAAGACCGGGCATTGTGGCGGGGTGGCGTCTTATCTGCGCATCACGCCCGAGGCGGGGTCGATCGAGGTGGGGCATATCAACCTGGCGCCCGAGATTGCGGGCTCGCGCCCTTCGACCGAGGCGATGTATTTGATGATGGACTGGGCCTTTGCGGCCGGTTATCGGCGCTATGAGTGGAAGTGCGATGCGTTGAACATGCCGTCACGCCGCGCGGCGCAGCGGTTGGGGTTTTCCTATGAGGGGATCTTCCGGCAGGCCACGGTCTACCGGCAAAGGAACCGCGACACGGCGTGGTTTTCCATCATCGACGGCGAATGGCCGGCGCTGCGCGAGGCCTACAAGGCCTGGCTTGCGCCGCGCAACTTTGACGCGGAGGGGCGGCAGCGCGAGCGGCTGGCGGATTTGACCGGGCTGGTGCGGGCGGCGTCTGATCCGGCCTTCTAGGGGTGGCGCTTGGGGCTGGCAGCCGGGGAGGTTTCACACCTCCCCGGACCCCTCCGTGGGATATTTATGAACAAATGAAATAGGGGGGTGCGGGGGGGGGGCTGGATTTGGGTCAGTCGAGCCGGAAGACCTTGTCCCGTGCGGTGGCGCCTTTGATCAGGGTCAGGCGGGATTTGGCGACGCCGAGGGCCTGGGCCAGAAGTTCGGCCACGGCGGCAGTGGCCTTGCCATCCTCGGGTGCGGTGGTGGTGGTGGCTTTGAGGCTGCCGTCGGGCATTTCAGTCAGCGCGGTCTGGCGGGCGCGGGGCGTGACGTGCAGGGCGAAGGTGGCGCCGGGCCGCGCGCGGGCGGACCATTGGCCTTTGGTGGGACGGGTCATGCGGAGGCCTTTTTGCTTTGGCGCAGGGTAGTGCGGGACGGGGCCAACGGAAAGGGGCGGGGTGCAGCGTCTTGGTGCGGTCCCTTGACGCCGCCTGCGGGCTGGGGGACCTTGCTGCAAAAGGAGATTTCCATGCCGGTTGCCAACCCTGAAGCCTTTGCGTTCCTTGCTGCCCGCCGCTCGCATCCGGCGAAGTTCTTTGTTTTGGGCGGTGCCGTGCCCGACCGCGCCGCTTTGGAACCGATCCTTGCTGCCGCCCTGCGGGTGCCGGATCATGGCAAGCTGGAGCCGTGGCGCGTGCTGGTGGTGCGGGGGGCGGCGATGAAGCGGCTGGGCGACCTTGCGGCGGCGCGGGCGGTGGCCTTGGGGGGCGATGCCGAGATGGCGGGCAAGGGGCGGGCGATCTATGACACCTCGGGCCTTGCGGTGGTGGTGATTTCTTCGCCGAAGGAGTCGGGGAAGGTGCCGGAGGTGGAACAAAGAGCCTCGGCCCATGCGCTGTGCATGAACCTTGTCAATGCGGCAGAGGCAAGCGGGTGGGGGGCGTGCTGGCTGACCGGCTGGCCGGCGCATGATCCGGTCTGGGCCGAGCAGGCGTTCGGCTGCACCGGGGCGGAACTGGTGGCCGGTGTCGTGCATTTGGGGACCGTGGCGAGCGAGGCGCCGGACCGGCCGCGGCCGGACCTGGGCAAGATCGTGGAATGGGTGGAGGCGTAACTGGTCTTTTCCTGCGTCTTTGCCGCCTTGGGGCAACTGTCTGACCCGCGCTTTCTGCGCGTGGTCTGGCAGGGGGT